>NZ_JBHEMO010000013.1:0-22499 GCF_046262535.1 Jatrophihabitans sp.
GAGCGGGCGCGCGAACTGGCGGCCCGGTCCAACCGGCCGAGCGACGGCAGCGGTATCGCTCTGACGCCGCTGCGAAAGCAGCGCGATGGCGACGAGATCACCTACCCGCATGTGAGCGCCCGGCTCGACCGCGCTGCCCGCAGTGTCGAGGTCACCGTGAGTGGACCGACCGAGGCCGCGCCGGGCGATGTCGCCGCGATCCATGCACAGGGCGCCGACTTCTGGCCGCTGGCGGTCACCCGCGAGCTGGACGACCTGATCCTCGACCTGCGCACGAACGAGCTCGACCTCGGCACCTGGGTGTTCCGCACGCATGGTGACGCCACCCGCGTGCTGGCCCACGACGCGCTCCTGGCCGGCCATCGTGACGACTGGTTGGTCAACGAGGTCGTCCACTACCTCAAGCGCACGTTGAAGCGGCTCGATGTCACCAGCCGCAGCCTGATCGCGCTCATCGAACCCGCCTCGTGCTTCGCCGGCTCGCTGCTCGAGCTCGCGCTGGCCGCCGACCGGTCGTTCCAGCTGGCTGGCGTCTTCGAGGACATCGACCCGGACGCGGCGCCGGCGGCGATCACCGTCGGAGACCTGAACCTGGGACCGCTGCCCATGGGCAACGGCCTGACCCGCCTGCAGACCCGCTTCCTCGGCGACGACGGGGCGCTCAAGGCGGTCGAGGAGCGGGCGGGGGAGCCGTTGCTGGCCGAGGACGCCGAGCAGCTCGGCCTCGTCACCTTCGCTCCGGACGACATCGACTGGGACGAAGAGGTCCGCATCACCGTCGAGGAGCGCGCGAGCTTCAGTCCCGACGCGCTGACCGGCCTGGAGGCGAACTACCGCTTCGCCGGTCCGGAGACGATGGAGACCAAGATCTTCGGACGGCTCACGGCGTGGCAGAACTGGATCTTCAACCGTCCGAACGCGTCCGGTCCCGACGGCGCCCTGCGCAAGTTCGGCACCGGCCAGCGCGCCGACTTCGACCGGACCCGGGTCTGACGTGCCGGTCCGCCCGCCCCCGTCCCCGCTTTGCACCTTTCAGGGCTGCCCAGCGGGCCGATTTGCAGCGCTGAAAGGTGCAAAGCCGTGACGACGAGTGCCGACTACACCGACAAGATCCCGAACAACGTCGATCTGCACGGGGATCGGCGGCTGCAGCGCGCGCTCGAATCCTGGCAGCCCAACTTCCTGAGCTGGTGGGAGTCCATGGGCCCGACGTTGCCGACCGAGGACGTCTACCTGCGCACCGCCGTCAACGTCGGACGGGAGGGGTGGGCGCACTTCGGCCACGTCCCGATGAAGGACTACCGGTGGGGCATCTTCCTCGCCGAGCGCGACGGCGACCGGCGCATCGGCTTCGGCGAGCACAAGGGCGAGCCGCCGTGGCAGAAGGTGCCGGGCGAGTACCGCGCCGAGCTGCAGCGGCTCATCGTCATCCAGGGCGACACCGAACCGGCCAGCGTCGAGCAACAGCGCAACCTCGGCGCCACCGCGCCGTCCCTCTACGACTTGCGCAACCTGTTCCAGGTCAACGTCGAGGAGGGGCGCCACCTCTGGGCGATGGTCTATCTGCTGCACGCCTACTTCGGCCGCGAAGGCCGCGAAGAGGCCGAGGAACTGCTGCACCGCAACTCCGGCAGCGAGGACGCGCCGCGCATCCTCGGCGCGTTCAACGAAGAGACGCCCGACTGGCTCAGCTTCTTCATGTTCACCTACTTCACCGACCGCGACGGCAAGTACCAGTTGGGGACGCTGAAGGAGTCGGCCTTCGACCCGCTGTCGCGCACCTGCGAGTTCATGCTCAAGGAAGAGGCCCACCACATGATGGTGGGCACGACCGGCGTCGACCGGGTCGTCGAGCGCACCGCCCAGCTGATGGTCGAGCACGAGACCGACGACGTCGCCGCGCACGGCGCGATCCCGCTCGACGTGATCCAGAAGTACTTGAACTTCCACTACTCGGTGTCGCTCGACCTCTTCGGCGGCGAGACGTCGACCAACGTGGCGAACTACTACACGGCCGGGCTCAAGGGGCGGTGGATGGAGGACCGGCGCAAGGACGATCACCGGCTAACGGATGACGCGACACTGGTCGATGCGTTCCTCGACGGCGCGATCGCGCAGACCGAGGTGTCCGCACTTGTCGGCCTGAACACCGACCTGCGTCGCGAGTACATCGCCGACTGCACCGGCGGCGTGAAGCGCTGGAACAAGATTCTCGACGAGGCCGGGCTCCCGCAGCGGCTCAAGCTGCCGCACGTCGCGTTCAACCGCAAGGTCGGCGCCTTCGCCGGGATCGAGGCGACGCCGGACGGCGAGCTGCTGACCGCCGACCAGTGGGCGGCCCAGCAGGGTGGCTACCTGCCGACCGACGTCGACAAGACGCACGTCCGCTCCTTGATGCAACCGGTGTACGAACGGGGCAAGATCGCCTCGTGGATCGCACCGCCGCGCAACGGCATCAACGGCAAGCCCTTCGACTACGACTACGTCCACCTGCCGTGACCGCGGCGGGCTGACCCGATGCTCGACGGCCGGCCGCTCATCGACGTCCACCTGCACCCGGCGCGCCTCGACTCGCTGACGATGTCGTGGGACGTGTGGGTACAGGACTTCGACTCGCCGCAGCTGCGTGCGCTCTACGACGGGGACGCGGTCGACCCGCAGGCGTTCGACGCGATGCTCGCCGCCGAAGGCGTCGACGTCGCGATCGCGCTGGCCGAGTACAGCCCGAAGGTCACCGGCATCCAGGCGGTCGAGGACATGGCGGCGCTGGCCGCTGCGGCGCCGCGGGTGAGATTCGCCGCCAACGTCAACCCGCACCTGCATCATCCGGTCGACGAGGAGGTCACCCGGCAGCTCGACCTCGGCGCTGTGGCGTTGAAGGTGCATCCCGTCCACGGCGGCTTCCCGGTCAACGACCGGGCGCTGTACCCGGCCTACGCGATCTGCCAGGACCGCGGCGTGCCGGTCGTCGTCCACTGCGGGACGTCGACGTTCCCCGGCGCGCTGAACCGGTACGGCGACCCGATCCTGCTCGACGACGTGCTGCGCGACTTCCGCCGGCTCGACGTCGTGCTGGCCCACGGCGGCCGCGGCTGGTGGTACGACGCGGCGGCGTTCCTCGCTCTGTCGAACGAGCGGGTGTGGATCGAGCTGTCCGGGCTGCCGCCCTCCCGACTGCCGACCTACTACGCGCGGCACAACTGGGCGCGGCTCACCCGCCGGATGATCTTCGGCACCGACTGGCCCGGCATCCCGGGCATCGCCCGCAACGCCCGCGCGGTCGCCGCGCTGTGCCCCGACGACGAGACCGCGGACCTCGTCCTCGCCGGCAACGCCTCGCAGATCTACCGCCTGCCGTTGACGTAGCGGGACGGTACCGTCGCCGACGTGGCGGTCCAGACGGCAGGCGATCCGGGGCTGGTCCTGCGCTCGAGCCAAGGCCGCGGGGTCCTCGCCGCCACCATCCTCGGTAGCGGCATGGCCTCGCTCGACGGCACGGTCGTCAATGTCGCCCTGCCACGTATCGGCAAGGATTTGGGCGCGGGGCTGACCGCATTGCAGTGGACGCTCAACGCGTACACGCTCACGCTCGCCGGCCTGCTGTTGCTCGGCGGCTCGCTCGGCGACCGTCTGGGCCGCCGCCGGGTTTTCGTCATCGGCGTCATCTGGTTCACCGCGGCGTCGATCGGCTGCACGGTCGCGCCCGACGCCGCCCTGCTCATCGGCATGCGGGCGCTGCAGGGTGTGGGCGCCGCGCTGCTCACTCCCGGCTCGCTGGCCATCCTCGAGGCGGTCTTCCGACGGGAAGACCGCGCCGCCGCCGTCGGTGCCTGGTCCGGCCTCGGCGGTGTGGCCACCGCCGCCGGCCCGGTGCTGGGTGGCGTCCTGGTCGGGGTCGCGCCGTGGGGCTGGCGGCTCGTCTTCCTGCTCAACGTCCCGCTGGCCGTGGTCGTGATCCTGCTGTCCACGCACTACGTGCCAGAGACGCGCGACGAGCAGTCGCACGGCCGGGTCGACGTTCCGGGGGCGGTGCTCGCCGCGCTCGGCCTGGGGCTCGTCGTCTATGCCCTCACCGAGGGTCCGCGGTCGCACTGGAACCCGATCATGATCGGCATGGTCGTGGTGGGTGTGGCCCTGCTGGCGGCCTTCCTGGCCGTCGAGGCGAAGGGCGACGCCCCGATGATGCCGCTGTCGCTGTTCCGCTCGCGCGACTTCAGCGGCTCGAACCTGGTCACCTTCGTCGTCTATGCGGCGCTGTCCGGCGCCCTGTTCCTGATCCCCGTGCAGCTGCAGCTCGTGTCGGGGTTCTCCCCGGTGGCGGCCGGCTCGTCGCTGCTTCCCATCACTGCTGTGATGCTCCTGCTGTCGGCCCGCGCCGGGCGCCTCGCCCAGCAGATCGGACCGCGGTGGCCGATGACGATCGGGCCGATCGTCGCCGGCGCCGGCTTGGGCCTGCTCGCGCGCGTCGGGGCCCACGCGTCCTACCTCACGGACGTGCTGCCGGCGCTGCTCGTCTTCGCGCTCGGCCTTTCCGCCACGGTCGCGCCGCTGACCGCGACCGTGCTGGCCGCGGCGCCGCCGCATCAAGTGGGTGTGGCCTCGGCCGTGAACAATGACATCGCGCGCGCCGCCGGGCTGCTGGCCGTCGCCGTGCTTCCGGGTCTTGCCGGTATCACGCCCAAGGCCTACGCGTCACCGGCGGCGCTCTCGACCGGCTTCCATCACGCGGTTCTGATCTCAGCCGCCCTGTGCGCCTTCGGTGGCCTGCTGTCCGCCGTCCTCGTCGGCAAGGAACTCGCGCCGACCGAGCGCTGCCGCGACGAGGACCCGGCCGCGCTGCAGCCGCATTGCGCGATCAGCGCGCCGCACGCCCGCCCCTAGCCCGCGCTTTGCACCTTTCAGGGTCGCTGTACGGGGCCTCCAGCAGCCCTGAAAGGTGCAAAGCCGGAATCAGCTGGACGGGGCGCCGGCCGCCAGCCAGTCGTCGAAGGTGATCCGTCCCAGCCGGGCATCCGGACCGGGCAGCAGTACCTCCCCGGCCATCGTGGTGTCGAAGATGCCCTGCCAGGTCGGGACGAGGCGGATGTCGCGGCCGCGGGCAGCGAAGGTCCGCCGGGCCATGTCGACGAGGTCATGCGTGTCCGGGCCGGCCACGTCGATCCGCGCGCGCAGAGGTGCGCCCGTCGCCACGTCGGCCAGCGCGGCGGCCACGTCCTCGAAGGCGACCGGTTGCACCAGCAGTGGCGCCACGGTCGCGACCCCGTCGCGCTCGGCCCACTCGGCGCTCATCGCCGCGAAGTCGTGGAACTGGGTCGCCCGCACGATGCTCCACGGCACCGGCCCGTCGGCCACGAGGCGTTCCTGCGCCCGCTTGCCGGCGTAGTGCGGAACCTTCTGCCGGTGGTCGATGCCGACGATCGACAGCAGGACGTGGTGACCCACGCCTGCGGCGTGTTCGGCCGCCAGCAGGTTGCCGGTCGCCGCGCTGAAGAACTCGACGATCGACTGCTCGTCGCGCGCTGTGGTGTTGCTGGCGTCGACGACAACCTCCACGTCCCTCAGCGACGCCTCGAGGCCGTCGCCCGTCGTCAGGTCCACTCCCGTGGCCCGGCTGATGGCGACCGCCTCGTGCCCGTCGCGCGTCAACGCCTCGACGGTCATCCGCCCGATGCGCCCCGTTGCTCCGGCTACCGCTATCCGCATGATTCACCCTTCCTTCGGCTGATCAGTACCTATCTCGGACAATATCAGTCCGGAATAGCGGTTTAGGATGGGACGGGTGAAGCTGCCGGAGAGCACCGAGTGGGTGTTGCACGCGACGACGGCGCTGGCCCAGCTCGATCCCGGTGCAACAGCGAGTGCGTCCCAGTTGGCCGAGCACTACGACGTCCCGCCGGCCTACCTGGCCAAGCAGCTTCAGTCGCTCGTCCGGGCCGGCGTGCTGATGGCAACCACCGGACCCCGCGGCGGTTTCCGGCTCGCCCGCCCGGCTGCCGAGGTGACGCTGCTGGACGTGGTCGAGGCCGTCGACGGCCCGTCGCCCTTCTACGTCTGCAACGAGATCCGCCAACAGGGCCGCGGAGCGGCGCCACCCGAACAGTGCCGGCGCACCTGTGCTCTCGCCGCACGCATGGCCGAGGCCGAGACGGCATGGCGGGCCAGACTGGCCGGCGTCACGATCGCCGACATCGTGGCCGGTCTGCCGCGCGGGGTTGCCCAGCGGACCCGAGCGCTGCTCTTCCGGCCCTGAGCTAGCCCGGCACCGACAGCGAGAGGGCGAAGTCGCCGGCCGGATCGGTCCACCAGTGCGTCAGCCGCAAGCCGGCCGCGGACAGCTCGCGCTCCACCGTCTCGCGGCGGAATTTGGCCGAGATCTCCGTGCGCAGTTCCTCGCCGCGGGCGAACCGCACTACGAGATCCAGCGCGTCGATGTGCACGGCCTGCTCCTGGCGCGACCGCAGCCGCATCTCGATCCACTCGTGCTCGCCGTGCCAGGCGGCAACGTGGTCGAACTCGTCGGGGTCGAAGTCGGCGCCCAGATCGCGGTTGACGACGGTGAGCACGTTCTTGTTGAACGCCGCCGTCACGCCGGCCGCGTCGTCGTAGGCGGCGATCAGTCGCGACGGCGCCTTGACCAGATCGGTGCCCAGCAGGAAGGCGTCGCCCACCTCCAGCGTCGAACGCACCGCACCGAGGAAGCCGGCGCGCTGAGCGGGATCGAGGTTGCCGATCGTCGAGCCCAGGAACGCGAGCAGCCGGCGGGGCGATACCGGCAACGAGTGCAGGTGTCGCTCGAAATCGCCGACAACCGGCTGCACATCGAGGCCCGGGAACTCGTCGGCCACCGCCGCGCTCGCGTCCTTGAGCACGGCGGGGTCGACGTCGAAGGGGACGAACCGTGCGAGCGTGCCGGTCGCGCGCAAGGCCCGAAGCAGCAGCCGGGTCTTCTCCGACGTACCGCTGCCGAGCTCGACGAGCGTCTCGGCGCGGGTGATCTCCGCGATGTCCTGCGCGTGTTCGTCGAGGATCGCCCGCTCGGTGCGAGTCGGGTAGTACTCGGGCAGCCGGGTGATCTCGTCGAACAACTCGCTGCCGCGGGCGTCGTAGAAGTACTTGGGCGGCAGCGTCTTCGGGCTTGCCGTCAGCCCGGCCCGCACGTCCGTGGCCAGCTGGTCGGCGAGAGCGCCGGGGTCGAGATAGACATCCATGTCAGGTCAGCTCCAGGTCGGTGACGGTGACCCCGGCCGAGGTCACCCGGATCAAATGCCGGTCAGGTACCTCGACCCAGCGCGGGTCGTCGTCCCACGGCTCGCTGGCCACGACGACGCCGTCCGGCTCGACGAGGTAACTGAGCTCGTCGCCCCACGTGACGCCGACGATCTGCGCGCCGTCGGTCATCAGGACGTTCAGGTAGGCGTCGGGATCGGCGGCGGCGACCGCGCGCAGCGTGGCCACCACATCGTCCGGGCCGGCGTCGAAGACGTGTGCGGCCAGGATCGCCGAGTCGCACGTCGACTCCGCCGCCGGCGACGGCGGCAGCGCCGCGCGGGACACCTTGCCGTTGTGGGAGAGCAGCCACCGTCCGTCGGTGAACGGCGCAGCTGCTGTCTCGTCCGGCGGCATGCCGACCGTCGCCGAGCGGACGGCGGCGAGCACCGCGCCGGACGACAGCAGCGGTGCGATGGACGCGAAGGACGCGTCGCTCCACAGCGGCCGGGCCGAGCGCCAGCGGGCGACCTCGCCGGCCGGTCCGTACAGGCCGACGCCCCAGCCGTCGGCGTTGAGCAGTCCGCGCTTCTGTCGTCGCGGTGCGTAGGACTGGCGCAGCAGCCCGCACGGCGGGTCGAGGACGAGCGAGGACACCGACCGCGGCGCGCCCAGCCAGGCGAGGTGCCTACACATTGTCGACGTCCCAGGCCAGGCGGACGCCGCTGAAGATCTGCCGACGGATCGGGAGGTCCCAGTTGCGGAACGACGGCCGGACCGACGCGCCGCCGACCGCCCACGAGCCGCCGCGCAGCACGCGATAGTCGCCGACGAAGAACGGCTCGCTGTACTGGCCGTAGAGCATCGGCCTGAACCCCGGCCACGGCTCGAACGACGACGACGTCCACTCCCAGACGTCGCCGATGAGCTGCTCGACGCCGTAGGGGGACGCGCCGACCGGGTAGGCGCCCACCGGGGCCGGCCGCAGCGCGTCGCCGCCGAGATTGGCGAGCGCCGGAGTCGGCTCGGACGCGCCCCACGGCCACCGGCGGCGACGGCCGGCCGCGGCGTCCCACACGCAGGCCTTCTCCCACTCCTGCTCGGTGGGCAGCCGGGCGCCGGCCCAGGTCGCGTAGGCCTCGGCTTCGAAGAAGCAGACGTGCTGGACCGGCTCGTCGGCCGGGATTTCCTCGACGATGCCGAAGCGGCGGCGCGATCCGTCGGCTGACCAGAACTGCGGGCGTTCGAGCCCGGCGGCGGTGCGGTGCGCCCAGCCGCGGGCCGACCACCAGCGCGGCTCGCCGTAGCCGCCGGCGTCGATGAAGCGCTGCCACTCGGCGTTGGTCACGGGGAAGCGGCCGATTCGGAAGGCGGGCAGGTGCACGACGTGGGCCGGACGTTCGTTGTCGAGCGACCACGGCTCGTCGCCGGCGTCAACGCCGAGGACGAACTCTCCGCCCGGCACGAGCACCGCGTCGTGCGGCACGTCGCGGCCGGGCGGCAGCGCGGCGCCCGGGTCGAGCAACGGTCCGCCCTCGCGCAACTGGTGGGTGGCCAGCATCGTCTCGACGTGCTGCTGCTCGTGCTGTTCGACCATGACAAATGGGAAGGCCTCGGCGGCCGGGTCGTCGCCGACGTCCAACCTGTCGAGGCGGTCGAGGACGCGGCCACGGATGTCGCGCAGGAACGAGCGCGCCTCACGCGGGCTGAGCAGCGGCAGGCGCACCCGCTCGGCGCGCGGGTGCTCGAAGGCGTCGTAGAGCTTCTCGATCTGCGCCGGCAGCAACCCCTGCGCGGCGGCGTTCCCGCCGCGCAGCAGCCACAGGTCCTCCTGCTGGCCGATGTGCGCGAGATCCCACACCAGCGGGCTCATCAGCGGGCTGTGCTGACGCGTGAGCTCGGGATCGTCGAGCTCGGTCAACTGGAGTGTGCGGATCCGCGATCGTTGCAATCCGGCGCGCGCCTCGTCGATGGCGCAGGTGGCGATGTCAGGCACGGGCTTCCTCTTCCAGGACAGCGAGCGGGCCGGCGTCGGCGACACGTTCGCGTACCTCGTCGCCGGGCGTGCGACCGCTCAGGATCAGTTCGGCGTAGGCCTCGACATCGGCTTTCAGGGGCGCCGGGCAGCGGCGGGCAGCAGCGTCGACGCAGCCCTGCACAGCCGCGCGCAGGGTCGGGTCGGCGAGCCCGGCCCGGGCCGCTACCGGCCACGAATCGCGCACCGGCTCGCACAGCTCGGCGGCGCGGTCGGCGGTCTCGGCGTCGTCGATCAGCGTGACGGTCAGCGCGGCAAGCGCGGGCCACCACCGGTCGGGCAGCGCGTCGAGGCAGCGGATCTCGATGTACCCGCGCGGGCGGATCGGCGGGAACAGGGTCGTGAGGTGATAGTCGAGGTCGGCCAGGGTGGGCCGCCGGTCGATGGGCGACGCACCGCGCAGCCAGGCTCGGAACGGGACCCGGCGGGTCACCGGCGTCGTGCGGTCGCCGTCGCGCACCAGCATCACCGGCGCGTTGAGCGCGTAGGACGCCCAGGCGGCGCCGGGCTCCCGGCCGGTGACCGGGTCGCTGCGGCTGTGATCGATCCCGTGCCAGATCTGCTGCCGCATCGAGTGCCACCCGGACGAGTGGCCGCCCAGGTAGGGCGAGCAGGCCGAGGCCGCCACGAGCACCGGGCCGAGCGAGCGGATCAGGTCGAGCCGCTGCGACCAGCCGGCCTCCGGACCGGCGTCGAGGTTGACCTGCAGGGCCGCGGTCGCCGACATCATCGCCTTGCCCGGTTGCTCGCAGCCCAGGGCCGCGAAGTGCTGCTCCATGGCTACGTACCGCCCGCTCGGGTTGACGCGACGCACCGGCCGGGCGGGGTCGGTGCCGAGCGGCGCGGTGCCGAAGCCGGCGGAGGCCAGCGCGGCGCCCAGCACGGCCCGGTCGGCCTGCAGGGCGAAGACCGACGAGGCCGTGTCCGGCGCGGGGGGCGTGGACAGCTCGAGCTGGCCGCCGGGTTCGACGGTGACGCTGCTGCCCGACGGCATCGCCGGCAGCCCGGCCGCGAGCGCCTGGATCTCGTCCCAGGTCGGGCGGCGGGCCGGAGCGTTGAGGTCCACGAGGTGGAATTCGAGCTCGAGCCCCACCCGTCCGATGGTGGACGCGGTCAACGCGGTCTCGACGATGTGGTTCCGCGCGGTGGCCACCGGATCGGCGGCGGTGAGAAGCAGGTCGTCGGGCGCTACGTCAACCCTTGCGTGCTGAGCGGTCATCCGCCCCCTCCAGGTCCGGACCGGCCACCCTTCCGGGCGACCGCGGGTCGGTGCGGGGGCGGCTGCTGCGCCAGGCAGTGAACCGTCCTCGTTCGTTACAAGTACTTCGAAGGCAAGTCTTGTTCCCACCTCTGACAACGGACAACCGCGGGAGGCCAAGTTCCTCGATTCGTAACCGTCCGGTCGCATGCGCCGCGGAGCGAATCCAGCCCGGGCCCGCCGGCTTGATCAGGTTTTCCTCGCCTGGCGCTGTCGCCGGGGCCCTGGAACGGCGCTGGCGAAGGAAAACCTGATCAACAGGGGGCGGCCGGCAACAGCAGCGCCCGGCCAGCGGGTGAGGGAGTTTCGCGAGGCGGGCGAACGGTCCACAATCGGCGGATGCGGACGATGCGAATCGCGCTACTGACCGGACTGCTCGCGCTGACCGGGGCCGCCGGGGTCCCCGCCGCCGCCGCGGTGCCCACCGCGCAGACGGTGACGTCGATCCCGTCGGTCGGCCCGCTGTTCTTCCCCAGCCTGCTCGGGCTCGGTCCGGCGTTGGGTCTGCCGCACACGTGCTCGGCGAGCGTCGTGCACAGCGCCGGCCGCAATCTCGTGCTCACCGCGGCCCACTGCGTGTTCGGTACCGGCTTGGGCTTCGAGTTCGCGCCCGGGTTCCACGACGGCGTCTCGCCGTACGGTGTCTGGACGGTGCAGCGCGTCTACGTCGACCCGGCATGGACGGCGAGCCAGGATCCGCAGCACGACGTGGCCGTCCTGCAGGTGGGGCCGCGGTCCGGCCAGCAGCTCGAGGACCGCACCGGCGCCGCCAGGCTCGGCGTCGCGCCGGCAACTGGCACGCCAGTGACCGTCGACGGCTACGTCGCCGGCTCGGGCGGGCGACCGATCACCTGCACCGGACCGGTCTACTACACCGCCGGCTTCCCGAGTTTCGACTGCGCCGGCTACGCCGCCGGTGTGAGTGGCGGCCCGTGGCTGACCGGTAACCACGTGGTGGGCGTGGTCGGCGGTCTGCACCAGGGCGGCTGCACCGACTCGACGTCGTACAGCCCCGCCTTCGGCGCCGATGTCACCGCGCTGCTGGCGCGGGCCGAGAGCGGCGCGGGCGGCGACGTCGCGCCCCTCCCGGGCAGTGACGGCTGCTGATCCGCGCTAGCGTCGGGTGCATGACGCAAACGGCGACAACGACCGCCGCTCAGATCGCCAACGCCGTCCGCACCGGTGAGCTGACGGCGCGACAGGCGGTCGAGGACACGCTCGCCCGGATCGAGGCCTCCGACTCGCGGGTCGGCGCGTACCAAGAGGTACGGGTCTTCGCCGCCCTGCGGGAAGCCGACGCCGTCGACGCGCGGCCTGACCGCGCCGCCCTTCCGCTCGCCGGGGTGCCGATCGCGATCAAGGACAACATCCCGGTGGCCGGGGAGCCGATGCGCGGCGGTTCGGCGGCCAGTGATCCCGAGCCTCAACCGCGCGACCACGAGGTCGTGCGCCGGCTGCGCAACGCCGGTGCGGTCGTCGTGGGTCTCACCCGGGTGCCGGAGCTGTGGATCTTCGCGACGACGGACTCCAGCTTCGGCATCACGCGGAACCCGTGGAATCCCGACCACACACCGGGTGGCTCGTCCGGCGGGTCGGCCGCGGCCGTCGCGTCCGGCACCGTCCCGGTGGCGCACGGCAATGACGGCATGGGGTCGATCCGCATCCCGGCCGCGTGTTGCGGGCTCGTCGGGATCAAGCCCGGACTCGGCGTCGTGCCCTCCGACCTCGGCAACGGATCCTGGTTCGACATGGCCGAGAACGGCCCGCTCGCCACCACGGTCGAGGACGCGGCGCTGTTCCTCAGCGTGCTGGCCGACCGGCCGAGCCTGGCAACGGTGACGCCCCCGGACGCGTTGCGGATCGCCGTCTCCGAGCGCATTCCGATGGCCGGCCTGCGGCTCGACCGGCGTTGGGCCGCCGCCACGCGAGAGACCGCCGACCTGCTCCGCGCGTCAGGGCACGCCGTCGTCGACGCCGACCCGGGCTACGGGCAGACGCTGGTGCGGTCGGGAATCCTGCGCTGGACGGCCGGCACGGAACTCGACGCCCGGCTGCTGGCCGACCGCTCGAGGGTCGCGGTGCGCACCCGACGCCACGCGGCCGTCGGACGTGCCGCCCTGCGGCTCGGGTTCCCGAAGGCGAACGGCCGGCGCAACTGGCAGCGCAAGGCCGAACAGTTCTTCGCCGGTCACGACGTGCTGCTGACGCCCGCCCTCGCGCAGTTCCCACCTCGGGCGAAGGCCTGGTCGGAACGGGGCTGGCTGGTCAACATCCTCTCCAACGCGTGGTACGCCCCGTTCGCCGCACCGTGGAACCTGGCCGGGTGGCCGGCAATGACGGTGCCGGCGGGACTGGCGCCGAACGGGATGCCACTGGCCGTCCAGCTCGTCGGCCGGCCTGGGACCGAGAGCGTGCTGCTCGGCCTCGCCGCGCAACTCGAACAACTGCGACCCTGGCCCCGGTTCGCCGATCGATAGCGGTGGGGCGGGCCGTCCAGACGGTCAGGCCGGAGGCGCGGGATCGTCGCGCTTGACCAGGTCGACCGGCTCGACGATCGTCGACTCGACGGTCGTCGCCGTCGCCGGCGCGTCGGGCCGGAAGACGTGCAGCCGGACGTCGGCGACGACGCGCTCCTGGGCCAGCTGGCGTCGAAGGATCTTGAGCACCTGGTCGTACACCAGCCGGCGGGTGATCCCCGGCGCCAGTGACCCGGCGATCCCGATGAGCCGACCGCGGGTGCCCGCCAGCTCGATCGGATTGAGGACCTCGATCGTGATCAGGCGCCGGTTGCCGGCAGTGGACGACGACGCCCCCGCGGCCGCCGTCAGGGCGCGCGCGAGCTTCTCGTCGGGCGCCGGCTGTTCGGTCGGACGGAGCACGAACCAGGCGAGGACGCCCAACGAGACGAGGTTCGTCACCACGAGCACGATCACGAGAACGAGCACAAGACCTCCTGGCCGCCGAACCTACTGGCAGCGGGGATACCCACGTCGCCTGCCCGAGGGCGTCCGCTCAGCGCGGGCCCGGGTTGTCCGTGTGGCCCGCACGCGCGGCGATGACGCCGGCCTGGAAACGGCTCGTCGCGCCGACCTGCGCCATGTAGTCGGCGATGTGCCGGCGGCAGGTGCGGACCGAGATCGACAACCGGCGCGAGATCGCCTCGTCCTTCTCGCCCTCGGCCATCAACCGCAGGATCGCCGCTCGCGTGTGGTCGATCTCCGTGTCGTCCTGCGACTGCTTGTTGATCACTTCCTCGAGCGGAGCGGCCTCCGCCCACAGCTGCTCGAACGTGGCCACCACCCAGGCGATGACGTTGGGTTCGCGCACCACGGCGAGCCCGTGCCGGCCGGGGTCCTCGGTGGGAATCGGCAACAGGGCGACGTTGCGGTCGACGACGAGGCTACGGCCCGGCAGCGACGGCGCGAAGCGGATGCGCGCGCCGTTGCGGGCAAGCTCATTGAGGTAGGCCCGCGTCGCCCGGTCGCGCAGGGCCGAGTGCTGGTACAGCGCGCGGGTCTTGATCCCGCGCCGGGCGGAGTACACATTCGCCACCCGGGTACGGCCGTCGATGCGGGAGGACGGCAACCGGCCGGGCGCCACCGAGAGCAGCTCCTGCTCGCACCGGTCGGCGTAATGCATCAAGACGTTGGCGATGGCGCTCTGGTCGGAAATGACGTCGACGACGGCCTCGCTGGTTCCGGTGCTGAGGGCGGCGTTCCAGTCGGGGACGAGGCGGCGGATCGCGTCGCGCCGCTGCTCGAGGGCGGCGCGCCGGGCACCCAGCTCGAGGTCTTCGGCGCCGAGGACCGTCGCCTCGGCCAACATGGGGCTGACGGCCACCAACGTGTCGGACTCGCTCTGGCGCAGCAGCCCCATCTCCGACAGCCGGGCAATGCTCTTGTCCAGCTCGTCGGACGTCCGCGACATCGCGTCGGCGATGTCGGCCAAGTGGCGACCCGGCGCGGTCAGGACAGCGCGGTACAGCGCGGCGTCGAGCTCGGCCAGTTCGCCGAAATCGTTCATATTCGCCGTCCGCGAGTTTGTGCCAGGCAGCTACCTGCCAGTTGGCGGATTTGAATTACCCGGTGTTCACGAACGATCCTAGGTGTGGTGTTCGTTTGCCGTGGGTAAATGGGCACTACGAGCTGCAGGGGGCAGCCGGAAATCGGTGCAAATCGGAACGAAAGGCCCATAATGCGTTCGACTTTCTGGCGTCGTCTGGCGGCCGCTCTGGCGGTGATCGTCGGCGTCGGGGTCGGTGCCAGCGCGGCGCCGGCCGCTGCGACGCCTACGGACACCCATACCCATCCCGTCTCGGTTCAACAACTGGCCGACTGGTGGTGGTAATCCGCTAGCTGGAACGCTGCGGCTGTAGTCCTGGCAGCCGCAGCGCACCGGACGGTCCCGCTTCCCGTTCGCGATCGCACCCGTCGGTGCGGTGGCCTTCGGGGGGCGGGACCGTTTTTTTGTAACCGTTCGGCATATCCAGTGCGTCGAATCGATGTGGACGGCACCTTCGGTCGATCGGGTGGGGCACCATGACTGCGGGCAGTACGCAGGATTCGGCGTTTCGTGAATTCGCTTCGGCCTGCGCGTCGTCGTTGTTCCGCAGCGCCTGGTTGCTCACCGGCGACGCGAGGCGGCCGATCGCGAGAAGGCCGCCAAGCTGGCTGAGCAGCGGGCCGAGTGCGCGGCCGCGAAGGCGGCGCGGGCGACCCTGCCCGACTTCTGCGCCGCCATCAACTAGCTACCCGGCCGAGGCCGTCCGGGTTCTCTGCGAGGATTCCCTCGTGGAGCAACCGGACGGCCTCACCCACGTACACAGCGGCAAGGTGCGCGATCTCTACCGCACCGACGACGGCCGGTTGGTGATGGTCGCCAGCGATCGCATCTCCGCCTTCGACTTCGTTCTCGACAGCACCATTCCGGACAAGGGCCGGATCCTCACGGCGATGACGGCCTGGTGGTTCGACCAGCTCGCGGGCATCGTCCCCAACCACCTGCTGTCACTCGACGACGAGCCGCTTCCCGATCGGTGGCGCGGGCGGGCCATGGTCTGCACCGCGCTCGACATGGTGCCGGTCGAGGCGGTGGCTCGCGGCTATCTCACCGGCTCGGGCCTGCTCGACTACCGGGCCACCGGCCAGGTGTGCGGCGTGCCGCTGCCGCCCGGCCTGGTCGACGGCGATCGGTTACCCGAGCCGATCTTCACCCCGGCGACGAAGGCGGACCTCGGCGAGCACGACGAGAACGTCTCCTACGAGGCGGTCGTGGCGGCAGTCGGCGAACAGACGGCCGCCGAGGTGCGCGAGTTGACGCTGCGGATCTACCGGCATGCGGCCGAGCTCGCGCGCGGTCGCGGGATCCTGCTCGCCGACACCAAGTTCGAGTTCGGGCGCGACCCGCGATCCGGGCAACTGGTGCTCGGGGACGAGGTCCTCACTCCCGATTCCTCGCGGTTCTGGCCGGCCGACGACTGGACGCCGGGGCGCCCGCAGCCCAGTTTCGACAAGCAGTACGTGCGCAACTGGCTGTTGTCCGACGCGTCCGGCTGGGACCGCGCGGCCGGCGGCCCGCCGCCGCCGCTGCCCGACGAAGTGGTCGCGGCCACGCGTGATCGCTACGTCGAAGCCTACGAGCGGCTGACCGGATTGCGGTTCGCCGACTGGCCCGGGGGTGACGAGGACGACAGTTAGTTGACGTGTCAATGTTCGCGTCTTAAGTTGGTGGTGACGACAACTTAGAAAGAACGTGGTCATGAAACTTCTCGTCATCACTGCCAGCACTCGTCCGGGGCGCGTGGGTCCCACCATCGCCGACTGGTTCGTCAAAGAGGCGACCGAGCACAGCGGCTTCGACGTCGAGGTGGCGGATCTCGCCGAGATCAACCTGCCGATGTTCGACGAACCGGCCCACCCGGCCACCGGCAAGTACGTCCACCAGCACACGAAGGAGTGGAGCGCGCTGGTCGACTCCGCCGACGCATTCGTCTTCGTCATGCCGGAGTACAACCACAGCTACACAGCACCGCTGAAGAACGCGATCGACTACCTCAACCGTGAATGGGCGTACAAGCCGGTCGGGTTCGTCAGCTACGGCGGCGTCTCCGGCGGCCTGCGGGCCGTGCAGGCCATCAAGCCGGTGGTCAGCGCCCTGCGGATGACCGCCGTCGTCGACGCCGTCACCATCCCGATGGTGCGCACGATGGTCGACGACGACGGGTTCCACCCCAGCGACGTCGTCGCCTCGTCGGTCAAGATCATGCTGGACGAGCTGGTCAAGGTCGGCCGGGCACTGGCCGGGGTCCGCGCCGCGGGCTGAGCCGCTCTGGCGATCAGGCGCCGGCGATAGGGTGGCGCAGCCGAACCGCTCGCACCGAGGAGTTGCCGTGGCCCGCGTGGTCGTCGACGTCGTGCTCAAGCCGGAGATCCTGGACCCGCAGGGCCAGGCGATCGTCGGCGCGCTCGGCCGCCTCGGCATCGACGGTGTGCGTGACGTCAGGCAGGGCAAACACTTCGAACTCGAGGTCGACGACCACGTCGACGACGACACCGTCACCCGCCTCGCCGACACGCTGCTCGCCAACCCGGTGATCGAGAACTTCTCGATCCGCCGCGACTGAACGCTGCGCCCTACTGACAACTCGGAAGCGAAGGCGCTGCCGGTAACCTGACCGGGTGCGCGTCGGAGTTGTCACTTTCCCCGGAAGCCTCGACGACCGCGACGCCGCCCGCGCCGTGCGTATCGCCGGTGCCGAGGCCGTCCCGCTCTGGCACGCCGACCCGTCGATCTCCGACGTGGACGCGGTCGTCCTGCCCGGCGGCTTCTCCTACGGCGACTACCTGCGCTGCGGGGCGATCGCCCGCTTCGCACCCGTCATGGACACGATCGTGGACGCGGCGCGTGACGGGCTGCCGGTGCTGGGAATCTGCAACGGCTTCCAGGTGCTTTGCGAGGCGCATCTGTTGCCGGGCGCGCTGATCCGCAACGACTCGCGCAAGTTCGTCTGCCGTGACCAGCTCCTGATCGTCGAGAGCAACTCGACCGCATGGACGTCGCACTACCGCCAAGGGCAGGAGATCGTCATCCCACTGAAGAACGGCGAGGGCGGATTCGTCGCCGACGAACGGACGCTCGACGAACTCGAGGGCGAGGGACGGGTCGTGGTCCGCTACGCCGGGAACCCGAACGGCAGCTACCGCGACATCGCCGGGATCAGCAACGCAGCCGGCAATGTCGTCGGGCTCATGCCGCACCCCGAGCACGCGGTTGAAGACCTCACCGGCCCCGGCACCGACGGGCTCGGCTTCTTCCTCTCGCTCATCGGCGCCACCGTATGAGTCTCGACACCGTCGCCGCGGCGGCACGCACTCCCGAGCAGCCGCAGCCGTACAAGGAGCTGGGCCTGGCCGACGACGAGTACGCCCGGGTGCGCGACATCCTCGGGCGGCGGCCGAGCAGTTCCGAACTGGCCATCTATTCGGTGATGTGGAGCGAGCACTGCTCGTACAAGTCCTCGCGCGTGCATCTGCGCCAGTTCGGCGAGAAGGCACCCAAGACCGACGCGCTGCTTGTCGGCCCCGGCGAGAACGCCGGCGTGGTCGACGTGGGCGACGGCTGGGCGGTCACGTTCAAGATCGAGTCGCACAACCACCCGTCCTACGTCGAGCCGCACCAGGGCGCGGCCACCGGCGTCGGCGGCATCGTCCGCGACATCCTGACGATGGGTGCCCGCCCGATCGCGGTCATGGACAGCCTGCGGTTCGGGCCCATCAACGCCGGCGACACCGCCCGCATGCTGCCCGGCGTGGTCGCCGGCATCGGGGGCTACGGCAACTGCCTCGGGCTGCCGAACATCGGCGGCGAGATCTACTTCGACGACACCTACATCGGCAACCCGCTGGTGAACGCGCTGTGCGTCGGCGTCATGCGCACCGACGGCATCAAGCTGGCCAAGGCCAGCGGACCGGGCAACAAGGTCGTCCTGTTCGGCGCCCGCACCGGCGGCGACGGCATCGGCGGCGCCTCGGTCCTGGCCAGCGCCACCTTCGAGGCCGAGGGAGCGACCAAGCGTCCGAGCGTGCAGGTGGGCGATCCGTTCGCCGAGAAGGTGCTCATCGAGTGCTGCCTCGAGATCTTCGCCGCCGATCTGGTGGTGGGCATCCAGGACCTCGGCGCGGCCGGGCTCTCGTGCGCCACCACCGAACTGGCCGCCGCCGGCTCGGGCGGAATGGACGTCCAGCTCGATCTGGTGCCGCTGCGCGACCCCACGCTCGTCCCCGAAGAGATCCTGATGAGCGAGTCGCAGGAACGCATGATGGCGGTCGTCACCCCGGAGCATCTCGACGAGTTCCTCGCTGTGTGCCACAAGTGGGACGTCACCGCCACCGTCATCGGCACGGTCACCGACAGCGGGCGGCTGCGGATGACATGGCACGACGAGCTGATCGTCGACATCCCGCCCCGCACGGCCGCGCTCGAGGGTCCGGTGTACGAGCGCCCGATCGAGCGGCCGCTCGACCAGGACGCCGTCGTCGAGGTCGACGGCGCCGGCCTGCCACGGCCGCACAAGCCCGACGAGCTGCGCAGCACGCTACTGCGCCTGGTCGCGTCGCCCAACCTGGCCGACAAGTCCTGGGTGACCGATCAGTACGACCGCTACGTCATGGGCAACACCGTGCTCGCCCAACCCGAGGACGCGGGCATGGTCCGGCTCGACGAAAGCACGCTGCGCGGCGTGGCCGTCGCAACCGACGGCAACGGCCGCTACACCCGCCTCGACCCGTACGCGGGTGCGCAGCTCGCGCTGGCCGAGGCGTACCGCAACGTCGCGACCACAGGTGCCCGCCCGCTCGCCGTCACCAACTGCCTGAACTTCGGCTCGCCCGAGGACCCGGGCGTCATGTGGCAGTTCGCCGAGGCCGTCCGCGGCCTGGCCGACGGCTGCCAGACGCTGGGCACCCCGGTCACCGGCGGCAACGTCAGCTTCTACAACCAGACGGGGACGACCGCGATCCTGCCGACCGCGGTCATCGGCGTGCTCGGTGTCATCGAGGACGTCAGTCGGCGCACCCGGGAGGGCTTCAAGAAGGACGGCGCGCTGATCTACCTGCTCGGCGACACGCGCGACGAGTTCGGCGGCTCCGAGTGGCATGCGATGCACGGCTTCCTCGGCGGCCGGCCGCCTGTCGTCGACTTCGACCGCGAGAAACTGCTCGCCGACGTGCTGATCGACGCGTCCGAGGCCGGTCTGCTCGAGTCCGCCCACGACCTGTCCGAAGGCGGTCTGGCCCAAGCGCTGGTCGAGGCCTGCCTGCACGGCGACACCGGGGCGCGGATCGCCCTGCCCGAAGGCTCCGACCCGTTCGTCGAGCTGTTCAGCGAGTCGGCCGGGCGCGCCATCGTGTCAGTTGCGCGCAGCGAAGAGGCGCGCTTCACCGAGCTGTGCAGCATGGGCGGCCTGCCGCACCGCCGCCTCGGCACCGTCGACCTGCTCGTGGCCGAACTGGAAATCCAGGGGCTCTTCCGGGTGCCCCTTCGCGAGTTGCGCAGCGCTTGGTCCTCGACCTTGCCGCGCCGATTCGAGCGATGACCGACCGGTTCCAGTCCGAGATCTCCGCGTTCCGCGAGCAGAGCGCCGCGCTGGCCGACTGGCTGGCCGAACTGCCTGCGGCGGCGTTCGCGCAGCCGTCCGCGCTCGAGGGCTGGGACGTCCGCACCCTGGTCGGCCACGTCCTGCTCGTGCAACGCGGCCTGGCCGCGCGCCTGGCTGATCCCACCGGTGAGCCCGCCATCCCGGCGGCGGAGTACGTCCGGCGCTACCGGCCGGCGGCCGAGCACATCGCAGAGAACACCCGAGCGACGGCAGGCGAGCGCGCGCCCGACGACTTGGTGGCCGAGCTGCGCGACGCCGAGCCGCTGCCGAGCGACGTGACGCCGCGGACGGTGATTATGGGTGGCCGCGGACCGGTCACAGCTCTCGACTGGGTGCGCACGCGGATCGTCGATCTGGTCGTCCACTCCGACGACCTGACGCGGTCGCTGCCGGACCGCCCGCCCGTGCCGCTGCGACGGCCGGCCCTGGCGACGGCGGTGCGCACGCTGGCCGAGATTCTCGCCGCGCAGGAACCGGGGCGCTCGGTCGAGTTGCGGGTGCCCCCGTTCATCGCCGTCCAGGCCGTCCCCGGGCCGCGGCACACGCGCGGCACGCCCCCGAACGTCGTCGAGACCGACCCGGTCACCTGGCTGCGGCTGGCCACCGGACGAGCCGGCTTCGCCGACGCGATGGCGAGCGGAAGCGTCCGGGCAAGTGGCACCCGAGCCGATCTCGCGCCCTACCTGCCGCTGCTCAGCTGATCCTGTGCCGCCCCTCCCCCGTGATCAACAGACGAGAACGGTCGATATTCGACCGAAAAGCTCTGTTGATCAACGGGCACGGGGCGTCCTGCCACGAACGACACCCTCGACTCCCGGCCGGTCCAGCACGGCTGTGGTCCCCCTCACCCGTACACTCGGTGACGTGGCGCGAGGCGACGGCAAGCTGACCCACGACCTCTCACTGGACGACAAGCGGCCGCAGGACGCCTGCGGGGTCTTCGGCGTCTGGGCCCCCGGAGAACAGGTCGCCAAGCTGACCTACTTCGGCCTCTACGCGCTGCAGCACCGCGGCCAGGAAGCCGCGGGCATCGCGGTCAGCGACGGCAGCTCGCTCGTCGTCTACAAGGACCTCGGCCTGGTCAGCCAGGTGTTCGACGAGTCCACGCTCAACACGCTGCAGGGCCACATCGCCGTCGGTCACACGCGCTACTCCACCACCGGCTCGACGACGTGGGAGAACGCCCAGCCGAGCTTCCGCACCACCGCGGCCGGCACCGGCATCGCCCTGGGACACAACGGCAACCTGGTCAACACCGCCGAGCTGGCCGACGAAGCGCGTGCCGCCGGCATCCGCGGCGGCATGGGCGCGACCACCGATTCCGAACTGCTGACCGCCATGCTCGCCGCCCGCCCCGACGTCAGCGTCGAAGAGGCGGCGATGGAGGTACTGCCCAAGCTGCGCGGTGCCTTCTCCCTCACCTTCATGGACGAGCACACGCTCTACGCGGCCCGCGACGCCCAAGGTGTCCGTCCGCTCGTCCTCGGCCGGCTCGAGCGCGGCTGGATCGTGACGTCCGAGACGGCGGCACTCGACATCGTCGGTGCCAGCTACGTGCGCGAGATCGAACCGGGCGAGCTCATCGCGATCGACGAGGACGGACTGAGGTCGCAACACTTCGCCGCGGCCGCGCCCAAGGGCTGCGTCTTCGAGTACGTCTACCTGGCCCGCCCGGACACCACGATCGCCGGCCGGAGCGTCCACTCGGCCCGGGTCGAGCTGGGCCGCCGGCTGGCCAAGGAGCACCCGGTCGAGGCCGACCTCGTCATCCCCGTCCCCGAGTCCGGCACCCCCGCCGCGATCGGCTACGCCGAGGCGTCCGGCATCCCGTACGGCGTCGGGCTGGTGAAGAACTCCTACGTGGGGCGGACGTTCATCCAGCCGTCGCAGACGATCCGCCAGCTGGGCATCCGGCTCAAGCTCAACCCGCTGCGCGACGTCATCCGCGGCAAGCGGCTGGTCGTCGTGGACGACACCATCGTGCGCGGCAACACCCAGCGGGCGCTCATCCGCATGCTGCGCGAGGCCGGCGCGCTCGAGGTGCACGTCCGCATCTCCGCCCCGCCGGTCAAGTGGCCCTGCTTCTACGGCATCGACTTCGCGTCCAAGGCCGAGTTGGTGGCCAGCGGCCTGGACGACGAGGGCATCCGCCAGTCGATCGGCGCCGACTCCCTCGGCTACGTGTCGCTCGAGAGCATGATCGCCGCCACCGAGCAGCCGAAGACGCGCCTGTGCCGGGCCTGCTTCGACGGCGAGTACCCGATCCCACTGCCGGAGATCGTCGGCAAACACGTGCTCGAAGGCATCGAGAAGTCCGTCCAGCTGAACGGCCGCCAGCCCGAGCA
>NZ_JBHEMO010000014.1:0-11080 GCF_046262535.1 Jatrophihabitans sp.
GGATGCCGCCGTCCTCGCCGTTGGCGAAGGTGATCTCCGGCCGGTCGATGCCCGGGACGCCCCCGAGCAGATGGTTCACGACTTCGGGGCGGGCGATCGCCGCCGACAGGTCGGCGAGGGTGACGCGCAGGGTTCCCGTCACCTCGTCGGCGGTCTGGGCCACGAAGCCGGTCCGGTTGCGGCCCAGGCGGATGCCGTTGAGCGATACGTCGACCTGGTCCAGACGCAGCCCGTCCTTCGAGATCAGGTAGTCGATGATCACCGGCGCTCCTCGTTCGACCGCGGATCGGTCTGTCCTGCACGCTACCCAGCAGGTTGCTGTACGACGCAGGTGATGGCGCCGCGAAGCGCGCGCAGGCGCGGGAACGGGCTCGACGCCGCTAGAACGCTTTGTGCAGGGCGAACGGGTAGACCGGTCCCGCGCCCGATTCGCGCAGCAGCGCGGCGGCGACGGTGAGCGTGAACCCGCTGCGCAGCGAATCGTCGAGAAGCAGGACCGGACCGACCGGCACATCGCCAGAGATGCCGAGCCGGCGCAGGGCGAGCGCGGCCGAGTCGGCGTTCGTCGCCGCGTCGGCCTGGAAGCCGTCGCCGTCGGCGGTCAACGGGGTGGCGAGCTGCATGCGCCCGCGCTCGGCGATCCGGGCGGCCAGGTCGGCCAGCAGCGCCCCGCGGCGCCGCGACGGCACCCAGGTGACCCAGGTCGGGCGTCCGGCCGGCCAACCCCAGGCGGCGAGCGTATCGACGATACCGTCGAGGATCTCGGCCGGAACCGGGGCATCGCCGGCGAGCGCGGCCTGCACCGGTTGGGACCACACCGCGTCGTCGCCGCGGGAAAGGGCGCGGCCCGGCTCGGCGCGAACCGACTCGGCGATCCGCCCCCGCCGCTGGGCGCCGGCGGGCCACATCTTGCGCGGCTCGATGATCACCCGCTGCGCGCGCAGATGTGCCCACGCGGCGCGCACCGTCTCTTCGCCGGCTGCGCGACCAGGCGCGGGGAGGCGGCCGGTGCACACCGAGCAGCGTCCGCAGTCGCTGGCGCCCGGATCGTCCAGTTCCCTCCGCAGCACGCGCATGAGGCAAGACGCCCTGGTCTGGTAGGTGCGCATGACCTGTTGCTCGCGCCGCCGGGCCGCGGCGATGCCGGCATACCGCTCGACGTCATAAGTCCACGGACGGCCGGTGGCCCCCCACCCGCCGTCGACCCGTTCGACAACGCCGTCGACGTCGAGAACCTTCAGCAGCGACTCGAGCCGGCCCCGGCGCAGCCCGCTCTCGACCTCGAGCCGGGGGATGCTGAGCGGACCGTCGGAGAGCACGTCGAGCACGGCCCGGACCTTCTCCTCCGGCGGGAACGAGGTGGAGTCGAAGTACGCCCAGATGCGCTCCTGCGCGGCGGTGGGCAGCAGCACCGCGTCGGCCGCGTCGAGCGCGCGTCCGGCCCGTCCGACCTGTTGGTAGTACGCGATCGGCGAGGACGGCGCACCGAGGTGGACGACGAAGCCGAGATCGGGCATGTCGAGGCCCATACCGAGCGAGGAGGTCGCGACAAGGGCCCGCAGCTCGTGGGCGAGCAGGGCGCGCTCGAGCCTCACCCGGTCCTCCGGCGGGGTGGCCGAGGAATACGCCGCGACGGCCAGCCCGCGCCCGCGCAGGAACTCGGCCAGTTGCGTGGTCTCGTCGACGGTCAGCGTGTAGACGATCCCGCTGCCGGCGAGATCGCGGCCGCTGAGCGCATCGGCGATCCAGGCGTAGGCGCTCGGCAGATCAGGGGTGGGGATGACCGAGAGCGCCAGGCTCTCGCGGTCGAGCGAACCGCGCAGCGTGAGCGTGTCGGCCCCGAGCTGGGCGGCGACGTCGCGGCTGACCCGTTCGTTCGCCGTGGCGGTCGTGGCGAGCACCGCGGTGTGCTGCGGCAACCGCTCCAGCACGCTGGCCAGGCGTCGGTAGTCCGGGCGGAAGTCGTGGCCCCAGTCGGACAGACAGTGGGCCTCGTCGACCACGAGCAGGCCGATGCGCGGGGCCAGCCCGGGCAGCACTCTCGAGCGGAAGCCAGCGGAGTTGAGCCGCTCGGGTGAGATCAGCAGCACGTCGACCTCGTCGGCGTTGATCTGCGCCTCGATGGCCGACCAGTCCTCGATGTTCGCACTGTTCAGCGTCACCGCGCGCAGGCCCGACCGCTCGGCCGCGGCGACCTGGTCACGCATCAGCGCCAGCAGCGGCGAGATCACCAGCGTGGGCCCGCGGCCGGCCGCGCGCAGCAAGCCGGTGGCGATCCAATAGACCGCGGACTTGCCCCAGCCGGTGCGCTGCACCACTTCGACCTTGCGGCCGTCGAGCAACGCCTCGATCGCCTGCCACTGGTCGTCGCGCAGGGTGGCGTTCGGGCCGGCCAGGCGGGCGAGGTGCTCCTGGGCGGCGTCGCGGGCGGTTGCGGACACGGTGCCATCGTGTCCGACCCGTCCGACACTTTCGCGCCCGGTCTGGCTGCCGGGGTTGCGTGTGTGGCGACCCTGCGGGGCGACACGCCGCGTAGGAGCCCGCTCCGTCGCCACGCACGGCGTCCATGTGGTTACACCAGCGGGCGGTTCAACCGGATCCGGACACGCAGATCCCACAGCAGCCAGTTGAACGGGAAGCGGCGCGCCACCGGCGGCAGCCGACGCAGCACCGCGCCGAGCCGGCGCAGTACCCGCTCGAAGCGCTCCTGGTCGCCCGCGCTCCACGGCAACCGCATCTCGTCGCGGAACTGCTGCGGCAAGAAGCCGGTGGTCACCCAGGTGTTGAAGCGCACGCTGCCGCGCAGCGCCGGGTGCATGTACTGCCGGGTCATAAGGCCGTGCAGGTACTCGCGCACCGGCTCGTCCATCGCCACCCGGGTCACGGCCTCGTCCCAATAACGCGCGAAGGCGGCGCGGTCAGCCGGCCACATCTCGGTCGGTACCTGCAGCGTCGTGCCGAAGCGCGCGGCGTGCTCGTAGAAGGCGTCGGCCTGGTCGTCGGGCATCGGGCCGTACAGCTTCGAGTACAGGTCCATCGCGCCGTAGTACATACAGGCGGCCACCCACAGCTGCAGGTCGCGGCTGAACGCGTTGTACTGCACCGGGTCGTCGGGCTGCGAGCGCACCTGGCGGTGCTGGCCGTTCACGGCTTCGCGGTAGCGCGCCCGCTCGTCGTCGGTGCCGAGCAGTGCGACCGAGATGTAGGTGAACGTGGTGCGGAACCGTTTCAGTGGATGTCTGGTGACCTGCCCGCTCTCGACCGTGCTCTCGACCACGCCGTGCCCGACCGGCGCCAGGGCGAGCTGCATGATCACGTTGGCGGTGCCGGCCAGGAACGCACCGACCCCGTCGAGGTACACCGATCCGTCGAACGGCACTGGGTCGGCGGCAACCGCGGTGCGAGCGGGAAGCGCCGCCGGAGCTGGTCTTGCCACCGCCCAACGGTATCAGCGTTGTTGACAGACTGCCAATAGCGCGCGCCGAGGGTCGTCAGATCCAGCCGCGCCGCTTGAACAGCACGTAGAGCAGGGTGCCGACGACCACCATCAGGACGATGGCGAACGGGTAGCCGAGGTACCAGTGCAGCTCGGGCATGTTCTTGAAATTCATGCCGTAGATGGACGCGATCGTCGTCGGCGCGAAGCCGATCGCCGCCCACGCCGAGATCTTCTTGACCTCGTCGTTCTGCGCGTTGCTCGTGCGGCTGAGCGCGGTCATCTCCTCGTTCTGCTTCTGCGCGACCAGGATCGAGTTGACCTGCAGGATGTCGCGGAGCAGGACCCGCAGGCTGTCGACCCGCTCGTTCACCTGTGTCACGTGGTCGGCCACGTCGCGCAGGGCGCGCCGCAACTCCTCGTCCACTGCGTACTTGTCGAAGCCGGCCGCCAACCCGTCGAGCATGGCCCCGAGTGGTGACGCCGCGCGCTGGAAGTCGATCACTTCGCGCGACAGCTCGTAGATGCGCCGCGACACGGCCGGATCGCCGTCGAAGACCTGCGTCTCGATCTCGTCGACGTCGTTCTCGATCCCGGCGACCACGGGCGGGTAACCGTCGACGACGGCGTCGAGGATCGCGTACAGCACCGCCTCGGTGCCGTGCGCGAGCAGCTCCGGGTCGTCCTCGAGCCGCCGGCGCACGACGGACAGGTCGGGCGACTCGGCGTGCCGCACGGTGACCACGAAGTCCTTGCCCAGGAAGACGTGCAGCTCGCCGAACTCGACCTCCTCGACGTCGTCGAGGTAGCGGGCCGCGCGCAAGACGACGAACAGTGTGTCGCCGTAGCGCTCGAGCTTGGGGCGTTGGTGGGCGGTGATCGCGTCCTCGACGGCGAGCTCGTGCAGGTCGAACTCGGCCGCAAGCGTCTTGAGCTCGTCGGCGTCCGGTCGGTACAGCCCGATCCACGCCATGCCGTCGGGCTCGCCACGCAGGGCGGTGAACGTGTCGGCGAGGGTCGTCGGAGTGCACTGCCGTTCGCCGTTGCGGTAGACGGCCGAGTCGACGAGCCCCGACCGGCGCGGCTGCTCGCTCGGCGGCTCGTCCACCAGCAGCTGCTGCCCGCGGCGCGCCTTGGGGCGGCGCCGGATGAGGCTGACCGGCGACGGCAGGTGGCGGCGGTCCGGCATGCGCCGACCCTATCCGCGCCGGCCGGCCAGCGGTCTGCAAGCATCGACGACGTGACCGCCGAGGCGCCGAGCCGGCTGATCGTCGACTTGCCCGGGCTCTCGGTCGCCGCGCTCACCTGGGGACCGGATGACGGGCCGCTCGCGTTGTTGCTGCACGGCTTTCCCGACTCGGCCTGGACGTGGCGACACGTCGGCCCGCCGCTCGCGGCCGCCGGGTGGCGCGTCGTCGCACCGTTCTCGAGGGGCTACGCACCGAGCGGCCTGCCGGCCGACGGGAGCTACCAGCTCGGCGCGCTCGTGCACGACGTGGTGGGGCTGCACGCCGCGCTGCGACCGAAGGGTGACCCTCTGCTCATCGGGCACGACTGGGGAGCGATGACGGCCTACTCGGTGAGCGCGTTCGCGCCCGACCTGTTCCCGCGCATCGTGGCGATGTCGGTGCCCCCGCTGCCAACCCTCCGGCGTGTGTTCCGCGGACCGGGAGCGACCCGGCTCGGTCTGCGCCAGGCGCGCTGCAGCTGGTACATCGCCGCCAACCAGATCCCGGGACTGTCCGAGCGTGCCTTCCGGCCACTCGTGCGCCGCCTCTGGGCCGATTGGTCGCCCGGCTACGACGCCGAGGACGACCTCCAGCACGTCGCCGCGGCCTTGCCGGACGTCGCTCGTCGCGGGGCCGCGATCTCCTACTACCGGGCCATGGCCCAGCCCTGGCGCCGCTCCGCCCGCTACGCCGCGGAACAGGCGAGCTTCCTGCCCGCCCCGTCCGTCCCGACGCTGTACCTGCACGGCGACCGGGACGGCGCGCTGCTTCCCGAAGTGGGTTCCGAGGTGGGTGCCGACCTCGCTCCGGGCAGCCAGGCGATGATGGTGGCGGGGGCCGGGCACTTCCTGCAACTGGAACAACCGTCCACCGTGGCTGAGGCCATCCTGCGCTTCGCCCCGTCGAAAGGAACCGCATCGTGACCGTGTACGACACCGCAGTGGAGACGCTCGCCGGCGAGCCCACAACGCTGCGCGAGTACGCCGACGGCCCGCTGCTCGTGGTCAACGTCGCCTCCAAGTGCGGGCTCACGCCGCAGTACGCGGGCCTGCAGCAGCTGCACGAGAGTTACGGCCCGCGCGGCCTGCATGTCCTCGGCTTCCCGTGCAACCAGTTCATGGGCCAGGAGCCGGGCACGCCGGAGGAGATCCAGCAGTTCTGCTCGACCAACTACGAGGTGACCTTCCCGCTCTTCGCCAAGATCGACGTCAACGGACCCCACCGTCACCCGCTCTACGCGGAGCTGACCCCGGTGCCCGACGCCCAGGGCAACGCCGGTGACGTCCAGTGGAACTTCGAGAAGTTCCTCGTGGCCCCGGACGGCACGGTCACCCGCTTCCGGCCGCGCACCGAGCCGTCCGCACCCGAGGTCGTGGACGCTATCGAGGCCGCGCTCGCGGGGTAGCTTCCAGACATGCAGGACCGCACGCCGCACCCCGACACCCTGGAGCCGATCGAACGGGCGTCGGTGGACGAGCTGCGGGAGCTGCAACTGAGCCGGTTGCGGTGGTCGGTGCAGCACGCCTACGACAACGTCGCGCACTACCGTGCGGCGTTCGACGCCGTAGGCGTCCATCCGTCCGACGTGCGCGAGCTCACCGATCTGGCCAAGCTGCCGTTCACCACCAAGACCGACCTGCGCGACAACTACCCGTTCGGCATGTTCGCCGTGCCGCGCGAGCAGGTGTCGCGCATCCACGCGTCGAGCGGCACGACCGGCCGCCCCACGGTTGTCGGCTACACCGCCGAGGACATCCGCACGTGGGCGGCCGTGATGGCCCGCTCGATCCGCGCGTCCGGCGGGCGGCCGGGCGACAAGGTGCATGTCGCCTACGGCTACGGGCTGTTCACCGGCGGCCTCGGTGCGCACTACGGCGCCGAGGCGCTGGGCTGCACCGTGATCCCCGTGTCGGGCGGAATGACCGAACGGCAGGTGACCCTGATCCGCGACTTCGAGCCGGACGTGATCATGGTGACGCCGTCCTACATGCTCGCGATCGTCGACGAGCTGGTCCGGCAGGGGATCGACCCGCGCTCCACGTCACTCGCTGTCGGGATCTTCGGCGCCGAGCCGTGGACGAACGACATGCGGACGGAGATGGAGCAACGTCTCGACATGCACGCCGTGGACATCTACGGCCTCTCGGAGGTGATGGGACCGGGTGTCGCGAACGAGTGCGTCGAGACGAAGGACGGCCTGCACATCTGGGAGGACCACTTCTACCCGGAGATCGTGGACCCGGTCACGGGCGAGGTCCTCCCCGACGGCACCGAGGGGGAGCTGGTCTTCACGTCGCTGACCAAGCAAGCGATGCCGGTCATCCGCTACCGCACCCGTGACCTGACCCGGCTGCTGCCCGGCACCGCACGAACCATGCGGCGCATGGAGAAGATCACCGGCCGCTCGGACGACATGCTGATCGTGCGCGGGGTGAACCTCTTCCCGACCCAGATCGAGGAGCTGATCCTGCGCACGCCGGCGCTGTCGCCGCACTTCCAGTGCGTGCTGACCCGTCCCGCCCGGATGGACGAGCTGACGGTGCGGGTCGAACGTCGTGCCGACGCCACCGCGACCGATGCGCAAGCCGCTGGACACGCACTACAGGCACTGATCAAGAACACCATCGGCGTCTCGGTCGGAGTCGTCGTCCTCGACCCCGACGGCGTCGAGCGCTCGGTCGGCAAGATGCGCCGGATCATCGACGAACGGCCGCGCCCGGCTCCCTGACCCGTAGGCCCTCGAAGACGGCGTCGTGCACGGCGTCGGCCAGCTCGCCCGCGTCGTTGGTGCCGGCCGGCCGCAGCCACTCGGTCAGCGAGTTGACCATGCCGAACAGCAGCCGGGCGGTGACGACCGGGTCGATCCCCGGGCGCAGCTCTCCGGCGCCCACGGCGTCTTTGACCAGCCCGGCGGCGAGACGGTCGAGGCGGCGGCGCCGAGCCAGCGCCTGCCGCTCGACCTCGCTGTTGCCCCGTACCCGCAGGAGCAGCGTGACATAGGGGAGCTGCTCGACGAGTACGGCCACGCTCTGCCTCATCAACAGCTCGAGACGGTCCACGGCCTGGGCGTCACTGCGCCGGGCATCGTCGGCGACCCGCTCCAAACCCGACAGCGCCCGGTCGAGAGCCAGGCCGAGGAGGGCGTCCTTGCTCGGGACGTGGTGGTAGATGGCCGACTTGGTGATGCCGATCCGCTGGGCGAGATGCTCCATGCTCGTGCCGTCGAAACCGCGTTCGTTGAAGACATCGACGCTGCGCTCCACCACCGTGGCAAGGTCGAGCCCCGGCCGGCCGCGGCGCTTGGGCGCGGTCACGTCCGGAGCTCGGAGCTGCGGCCGCGGAACTCGGCGATCACCTGGTCGCCGCGCCGAACCGTGACGTCGTAGATGCCGGTCCGGCCGGCCCGGGTGCGGGCCCGCGCATCGGCGTCGAGGACGTCGCCGAGCCGGGCCGGCGCCAAGAACGAGATCTCAGCTCCTGCGGCAACGGTGAGCGGCCCCCAGCTGTTGCAGGCACAGGCGAACGCGGTGTCGGCGAGCGTGAAGATCAGCCCGCCGTGGGCCAGTTCGTGGCCGTTCACCATGTCCGGCCGCACGGTCATCCGCGCGCGGGCCCAGCCCGGGCCGTGCTCGACGACGTCGATGCCCAGGGCGCGGGAGGCCTCGTCGGCGGCCATCATCGCCGCGACCGGATCGGTCTGGTCATCGGGCATGCGGAAACGCTAGCATGTATAACTGACCGATTGGTCGGTAAATGCTGACCGGGAACGGAGCCTCGGAATGCCGCTGCGCAGCTACGTCCAGGGATCGTGGTTCACACCGACGGCCGAGGGCGCGCCGGTGTACGACGCGGTCACCGGCGAGCAGGTCGCCACGGTCTCCTCGGACGGCGCCGACATGGCCGGCGTCGTCGCCTACGGACGCGGCACGGGAGGTCCGGCGCTGCGCGAGCTGAACTTCCACCAGCGCGCGGCGATGCTGAAGGCATTGGGCGGCCACCTGCGCGACCACCGCGACGAGCTGTACGCGCTGTCGGTCCGGACCGGTGCGACGCTGGGTGACTCGAAGTTCGATGTCGACGGCGGCTTCGGCGTGCTGCTGGCCTACGCGTCCAAGGGCAAGCGTGAGCTGCCCGCCGACACGGTTCTCGTCGAGGGCGCAGTGGAGCAGCTTGGCCGCGGGGGCCAGTTCGTCGGGCAGCACATCCTCACGCCGCTGCGCGGTGTCGCAGTCCAGGTGAACGCCTTCAACTTCCCGGTGTGGGGGCCGCTCGAGAAGTTCGCGCCGGCCTTCCTGGCCGGGGTGCCGAGCGTGGTCAAGCCGGCCACCGCCACAGCGTTCCTGACGGCCCGGCTCGTCGAACTGATCGTCGAGTCCGGCCTGCTGCCCGAGGGCGCCCTGCAGTTCGTGTGCGGGGGAGTCGGCGACCTGTTCGACCATCTCACCGACCAGGACCTGCTGTCGTTCACCGGCTCGGCCTCGACCGCGCAGCGGCTGCGCACTCATCCGACCGTCGTCGGCCGGGCCGTGCGATTCAACGCCGAGGCCGATTCGCTGAACTGCTCGATCCTCGGCCCCGACGCGGTCGCCGGCACGCCGGAGTTCGACCTGTACATCAAGCAGCTGGTCAACGAGATGACCGTCAAGGCCGGCCAGAAGTGCACGGCGATCCGCCGGGCCCTCATCCCCGAATCGCTCGTCGGCGATGTGGCCGAGGCCGCCGCCGCCGGCCTGGCCAAGGTGACGATCGGCAATCCCGCGGACGAGTCGGTGCGCATGGGTGCGCTCGCGAGCCTCGATCAGCGCGAGGAGGTCCGCCGCTCGCTGAAGTCGCTGCTCTCGGTCGGGACGGCGGTGTTCGGTGATCCCGAGCACGTGGACGTCGTGGGCGCCGATGCCGAGCGCGGCGCGTTCATCTCGCCGGTGCTGATCAGGGCCGACGACCCGGAGCGCGCCGAGCCGCACGAGGTCGAGGCGTTCGGGCCGGTCAGCACGCTCATCGGCTACCGCGACGCCGCGCAGGCCGTCGAGCTCGCGGCCCGCGGGCAGGGCAGCCTCGTCGGCTCCGTCGTCAGCGCGGACACCGACTTCGTCCGACATGTCGTGCTGGGGGTCGCTCCGTGGCACGGCCGGCTCCTCGTCCTCGACCGCGACGACGCCCCCGAGTCCACCGGGCACGGGTCGCCCCTGCCGGCGCTGGTGCACGGGGGACCCGGCCGGGCCGGCGGTGGTGAGGAGATGGGCGGTCTACGCGGCATCGCCCACCACATGCAACGAACCGCGGTGCAGGCCAGCCCGAAGGTGCTCGGCGCGATCACCGGGCGTTGGGTGCGTGGCGCCTCGAGGCAGGACGACGGCGTCCACCCCTTCCGCAAGTCGCTGGCCGAGCTCGAGATCGGCGATTCGCTGACGGCCGGGCCGCGGCTGGTCACAAGTGAGGACGTCGCGCATTTCGCCGAGTTCACCGGCGACACGTTCTACGCGCACACCGATGCCGAGGCCGCCGCGGCGAATCCGTTCTTCGACGGCATCGTGGCGCACGGCTACCTTGTCGTGTCCCTGGCTGCGGGTCTCTTCGTCGATCCCGACCCCGGCCCGGTCCTCGCGAACTACGGCATCGACGACCTACGTTTCCTCACGCCGGTGTATCCGGGTGACGAGTTGACCGTGACCCTGACCTGCAAGGCGATCACCCCGCGGGGCGACGCGGCGCACGGCGAGGTGCGGTGGGACGCCGAGATCACCAAGCAGGACGGGTCGGTCGCCGCCCAGTACGACGTCCTGACCATGGTCGCGAACACCTGGCCGCTCCCGTGACCGAGGTCTTAGAGGAGCACTTCGCGGCGACGGTCGAGCGTGACCGCCGGATCGAGCCCCGCGACTGGATGCCCGATGCCTACCGGAACACGATGATCCGCCAGATCGCGCAGCACGCGCACTCGGAGATCATCGGCATGCAGCCGGAGGGCAACTGGGTCACGCGGGCGCCGTCGCTCCGGCGCAAGGCGATCCTGCTCGCGAAGGTCCAGGACGAGGCCGGGCACGGCATGTACCTGTACTCGGCGGCGGAGACCCTCGGTGCCGACCGCGCCGACCTCACGCACCGGCTGATCGAGCGCACGCAGAAGTACTCCTCGATCTTCAACTACCCGACGCTGTCGTATGCCGACGTCGGCGTCATCGGCTGGCTGGTCGACGGCGCGGCCATCTGCAACCAGGTGCCGCTGTGCCGCTCGTCGTATGGGGCGTACGCGCGCGCCATGGTCAGGATCTGCAAGGAGGAGTCGTTCCATCAGCGGCAGGGTTACGAGCTGCTGATGACGATGATGCGGGGCACCGACGCGCAGCGCGAGATGGTGCAGGACGCGACGAACCGGTTCTGGTGGCCTTCGCTGATGATGTTCGGCCCGCCTGAC
>NZ_JBHEMO010000015.1:0-6531 GCF_046262535.1 Jatrophihabitans sp.
GGATGGCGTCGGCGTCGCGGCCGGGCTGGGTGGGGACCGAAGCGCCCCAGGCGGCTTCGACCTCGGCCCGGGCGGCTGCGTCGCTCAGCGGGCGGGCGCCGGGCAGCAGGTTCGGCAGCGCACCGGCATCGATCGCGCCGCGCTCACCGGCCCGGCGGGGCACCCACACGAGCTTGGCGCCGGTCGAGGCGGCCAGCGCTGACGCCGCACTCAATGCGCCGGGCGAGGACGCCAACCGCTCGCCGAGCATGATGATCGCACCGTCCTCGCCGATGGCGCCGAGCACCTCGCCGGGCAGCGCGTCGAGCACGGATCCCTCGGCGCCGGGCAGCGTCGGGAGCAGCGTCCCGTCGAGTTTGGACAACCCGCCCGAGGCCAGCGGCGCGACAGAGAAGACCTTCGTCCGCCCGAGACGGGTGGACTTGCGCAGCCGCAGGAAGACGATCGGGGACTCCTCCTCCGGCTCGAAACCGACGAGCAGGACGGCCGGCGCCTTCTCGAGGTCGGCGTAGGAGACGTGCTCCTGCGTCGTGCCGGCGACGTGCGCGGCGAGGAAGTCGCTCTCCTCGGCCGAGATCGGCCGGACGCGGGCGTCGATGTCGTTGGTGCCGAGCGCGACGCGGGCGAACTTGGCGTAGGCGTAGGCGTCCTCTTCGGTCAGCCGCCCGCCGGGCAGCACGCCGACGCCGCCGCGGTCGACGGCCTCGGCCAGACCCTGTGCGGCCCGCTCCAGCGCCTCGGGCCAGCTGGCCTCCACGAGCCGGCCGTGGTCGTCACGCACGAGCGGGTTGAGGATGCGGTCGGCCTGCTCGGCGTAGTGGAACGCCCAGCGGCCCTTGTCGCAGTTCCACTCCTCGTTGACCTCGGGGTCGTTGCCGGCGAGGCGACGGGTGATCTTCTTGCGCCGCCAGTCGGTGCGCTGCGCGCAACCCGACGAGCAGTGCTCGCAGATCGACTCGGTCGACTGGAGGTCGAACGGCCGAGCGCGGAAGCGGTAGGACGCGCCGGTCAGCGCGCCGACCGGGCAGATCTGCACCGTGTTGCCGGAGAAGTAGGACTGGAACGGCACCTCGTCGGAGGTGCCGATCTGCTGCTGCGCGCCCCGCTCGAGCAGGTCGATGAACGGGTCACCGGCGATCTGCTCGGAGAACCGGGTGCAGCGCTGGCAGAGCACGCAGCGCTCGCGGTCGAGCAGCACGTTCGACGAGATGGCGATCGGCTTGGGGAACGTGCGCTTGAGCTCGTGGAAGCGCGAGTCGGCGCGGCCGTTGCTCATCGCCTGGTTCTGCAGTGGGCACTCGCCGCCCTTGTCACAGACGGGGCAGTCCAGCGGGTGGTTGATGAGCAACAGCTCCATGACGCCCTGCTGCGCCTTGTCGGCCACCACCGACGTCAACTGCGTCTTGATCACCATGCCGGGCATGACGGTCGTGGTGCAGGACGCGGCCGGCTTGGGCATGCCACGGCCGTTGCCCATGTCGGTGACCTCGACCAGGCACTGGCGGCAGGCACCGGCCGGGTCGAGCAGCGGGTGGTCGCAGAAGCGCGGGATCGAGATGCCGAGCTGCTCGGCCGCGCGGATCAGCAACGTCCCCTTCGGTACGGAGATCTCGATCCCGTCGATGGTGACCGGGACCAGATCCTCCTTGGGCGGTGCTTCGGTCATGTCAATGCGCTCCGGCCAGGGTGCGTGCGCCCTCGAACGGGCAACCGTGATTCTCGATGTGGGCCACGTACTCGTCGCGGAAGTACTGGATGGACGACGACACCGGGCTGGTCGCCCCGTCGCCGAGCGCGCAGAACGACCGGCCGAGGATGTTGTCGGACAGGTCCAGGAGCGTCTCGAGATCCTCTTCGGTGCCCTCGCCGGCCTCGAGCCGGTCGTAGATGCCGACGTACCAGTACGTGCCCTCCCGGCACGGCGTGCACTTGCCGCACGACTCGTGGCGGTAGAACTCCGACCACTTGCGCACGGCGCGCACGATGCAGTCGTCTTCATCGAAGATCATGACCGCGGACGTGCCGTTGATCGAGCCGGCCTTCATCACCGAGTCGAAGTCCAGCGGGACGTCGAGGTGCTCAGCGGTGAGCAACGGGCAGCTGGCGCCACCGGGCGTCCAGAACTTGATGTCCTTGCCGCGGCTCATGCCGCCGGCCAGCTCGAGGAGCTCTCGCAGCGTGGTGCCCATCGGGGCCTCGTACTGACCGGGGTTCTTGACCCGTCCGGACAGCGAGAAGATCGACGTGCCGGGTGAGCCCCCGGGTCCGAGCGCCTTGTACCAGTCGGCCCCGCCCAGAACGATGTACGGGACGCTGGCCAGCGTGCCGACGTTGTTGACGACCGTCGGCGCGTCGTACAGGCCGTTGGTCGCCGGGAAGGGTGGCTTGAGCCGCGGCTGCCCGCGGCGGCCCTCGAGCGAGTCGAGCAGCGCCGTCTCCTCGCCGCAGATGTAGGCGCCGGCGCCGGCGTGCACGACGATGTCGCAGTTGAAGCCGCTGCCGAGGATGTCGGTGCCGAGGTAGCCGGCGGCCCGCGCTTCCTCGACGGCCGCGGTCACCCGGCGGATCGCGTGCACCGCCTCGCCGCGGATGTACACGAAGGCCTGCTCGGCCCGCACCGCGAAGCAGGCGATGATGATGCCTTCGACCATCGAGTGCGGGTCGTTCATCATCAGCGGCAGGTCGCGGCAGGTGCCCGGCTCACCTTCGTCGGCGTTGACGACGACATACTTCGGCTTGGGGTTGTCCTGCGGGATGAACTGCCACTTCATGCCGGTCGGGAAGCCGGCACCGCCGCGGCCGCGCAGGTTGGATTCCTTGACCAGCGTGATCAGGTCGGCCGGCGCCATGGTCAGCGCCTTGCGCAGCCCGGTGTAGCCGTCGAGGCGTTCGTAGTTGGCGATCTTCCACGGCTGGTCGGTGCCGAACCGCTTCGTCAACACGGGCGTCAAACTCATTTTGCTTCCTCACCCGCGGGCTTGGCCGGGTTCGCGTTGTCCGAGACGGACGTCTGCAGTGGTGCGTCGTCGTTGCTCGTCGCCTGGGCAGTACCGCCGCCGGCCTGTCCTGACGAACCACCGCTCTGCTTCTTGCTGCTGTCGCCGGACTTCGCCGAACTGTCGACCGCGTAGGACGGCGCGGTGTCGCCGCGCTCGATCGCCAGCTTCACCCCCGCCTCGGTCGGGATGCCGCTGCCGTTCGCGTCGAGGGCGAGCGTCTCGTCGGTGTGGAAGCCGGCGATCTGGCGCTCGATCTCCTTGAACGTGCACAGCGGCGCGCCCCGGGTCGGCATCGGACGCTCGCCGGACTGCAACTGGCTGACGATGTTGCGTGCGCTGCCGACCGTCTGATTGTCGAAGAACTCGTAGTTGACGGTCACTACCGGGGCGTAGTCGCACGCGGCCAGGCACTCGGCGTGTTCGAGCGTGACCTTGCCGTCGCTCGAGGTCTGGTTGTTGCCGACCTTGAGCTGGTCCTTGAGCGCGGCGAAGATCTCGTCGCCGCCGAGCATTCCGCACAGCGTGTTCGTGCAGACGCTGACCAGGTACTCGCCGGTGGGCGAGCGCTTGTACATCGTGTAGAACGTCGCCACCGCGGCCACCTGGGCCTTGGTGATGTTCAGGATGTCGGCGCAGAACGCGATGCCGTCCGGGGTTACATAGCCCTGCTCGGACTGGACGAGGTGCAGCAACGGCAGCAGGGCCGAGCGCGACTGACCCTCGGGGTAGCGCGAGATCAGCTCGGCCGCGTCGGCGCGCACCTGGTCGCTGAAGACCGTCGGATCGCCGGGCCGGTCGAGGTTGATGACCGACGTGCGGAAGTTGCTGCGCCCGGCCTCGGCCGCCGTCGGTAGCGTGCTGCGCGAGGCGTCCGTACCGAACGCCTCGGTGCCGAAGTCCGGGCCGCTGTTGGTGCTGGGGGTGGAGCTCATTACCGGTCGACACCGCCCATCACCGGATCGATGGAACCGACCGCCGCGACGACGTCGGAGATCATGCCGCCGATCGAGAGCGCGGCGGCGGATTGCAGGTTCACGAATGAGGGGTCGCGCAGGTGAACGCGCCACGGGCGGGTGCCGCCGTCGCTGACGACGTGCGCGCCCAACTCGCCGCGCGGCGCCTCGACCGAGGTGTAGACCTGGCCGGCCGGGACGCGGAAGCCCTCGGTGACGAGCTTGAAGTGATGGATGAGCGATTCCATCGATCCGTTCATGATCTTCTGGACGTGGGCGAGCGAGTTGCCCATGCCGTCCGGCCCGATCGACAGCTGCGCCGGCCAGGCGATCTTCGGGTCGTCGACCCACACCGGTCCGGGGGACAAGTACTCGAGCGCCTGCTCGACGATGCGCGTCGACTCGTACATCTCGTCGAGCCGGACGAGGAAGCGGGCCCAGCAGTCGCCGCCGTCGTAGGTCACCACGTCGAAGTCGAACTGCTCGTAGCCCCAGTAGGGCTCGGTCTTGCGCAGGTCCCACGGCAGGCCGGTGGCCCGCAGCATCGGGCCGGTGACGCCGAGCGAGAGGCAGCCCTCGGTGCCCAGCCAGCCGACGTCCTTCAGGCGGCCGATCCAGATGGGCTGGCCTGCGAGCAGCCGGCGCAGGCCGTTGATCTCCTCGCGGATGTCGGTGACGAACTCGCGCACCTTCTCGACCGCGCCCTCGGGCAGGTCCTGGGCAATGCCACCGGGACGGATGAACGCGTGGTTCATGCGCAGCCCGGTGATCATCTCCAGCACGTCGAGGCAGCGTTCCCGCGCGCGCAGACCGTTGGTCATCGCGGTGAGGGCGCCCATCTCCATGCCGCCGGTCGCCAACGCGACCCAGTGCGACTGGATGCGGTTGATCTCCATCAGCATGATGCGGATCAACTTGGCCCGGTCGGGCACCTCGACGCCCAGCAGCTTCTCGACGCCCATGCTGTAGGCCGACTCGTTGAACAGTGGCGACAGGTAATCGGCGCGGGTCAGGAAGGTGACCGCCTGGGTCCACGTCCGGAACTCGGCGTTCTTCTCGATGCCGGTGTGCAGGTAGCCGATGACGGCGCGCAGGTCGGTGACTGTCTCACCGTCGAGTTCGAGGACGAGCCGGAGCACGCCGTGCGTGGACGGGTGCTGCGGGCCCATGTTGACGATCAGCCGGTCGTCGCGGAACTCGCCGAGGCCGCCGACGACGGCGTCCCAGTCGCCGCCGGAGACGTTGAAGACCCGCCCCTCGGTCGTCTCGCGCGACGGCGCGTACTGCTGCTGATCGGTCGGGTTCGTCATTTGTAGGCCCTCCGCTCGTCTGGAGGCGGGATGGTGGCGCCCTTGTACTGCACGGGGACGCCGCCGAGGGGATAGTCCTTGCGCTGCGGGTGGCCGTCCCAGTCGTCGGGCATCAGGATCCGCGTGAGCGCCGGGTGCCCGTCGTAGACGATGCCGAACATGTCGTAGGTCTCGCGCTCCTGCCAGTCCGCCGTCGGGTACAGCGCGGTCAGCGACGGGACGTGCGGGTCGTCGAGGGTGACCGACACCTCGAGCCGTACCCGCCGGCGGTAGGTCATCGACATGAGATGGACGACGGAGTGCAGCCGGTTCGTCGAGCCGAGGTAGTCGACGCCGGACACGCCGACGCACAGTTCGAAGCGCAGCGACGGGTCGTCGCGCAGCACGGCGGCGACCCCGGCCAGATGCTCGCGGGCGAGGTAGAGCGTGAGCTCGCCGCGATCGACGACCACCTTCTGGATCGCCTGCCCGGCGGCGGGATAGGCCTCGTACAGCCCGTCCACGATCTCGTCGAAGTAACCGCCGTACGGACGCTCGGCCGCCGGGGCGACCCACGGCTCGCGCACCAGGCCGCCGAAGCCCGTCGTGTCGCCGCTGCCGGCCACGCCGAACATGCCGCGCCGCTCGGTGCCGTAGGGCGAGTCGACCGGGGCGCTGTCCGTACGGCCGATGTCGACGGTCGCGCGCGCCATGTCGGCCGCGCTCTGGTCGGGCGCCGCGTCGTCGGGCACGGGGCGGTCGGTGGGTCCGGTCATCGAGCCGTCACCGGCCGTGCTTGTAGCTGGACGGGACGAGCTCGACGTTCTGCCCTTCGAGCCGGGCGGCGCGCTTCGGGCCGAGCGGCTCGTTCATGATCTTGTGGTGCAGTTTCAGCACCGCGTCGATGAGCATCTCCGGACGCGGCGGGCAGCCGGGCAGGTACATGTCGACGGGGACGACGTGGTCGACGCCCTGGACGATCGCGTAGTTGTTGAACATGCCGCCGCTCGACGCGCACACGCCCATGGCCAGCACCCACTTGGGCTCGGGCATCTGGTCGTAGATCTGGCGCAGCACCGGGGCCATCTTCTGGCTCAGCCGGCCGGCCACGATCATCAAGTCGGCCTGGCGCGGGGAGGCGCGGAAGACCTCCATGCCGAAGCGGGCCGAATCGAAGCGGGGACCGCCGAAGGACATCATCTCGATGGCGCAGCAGGCCAGGCCGAACTGCACCGGCCACAGCGACGACTTCCGCGTCCAGTTGACGAGCTTCTCGACCGAGGCGAGCAG
>NZ_JBHEMO010000016.1:0-20582 GCF_046262535.1 Jatrophihabitans sp.
GAAGCCCTGGGTCGGCGGATTCCGATCACGGCGTCCACCCGGATCCGGATCGCCAAGAACCGGTTCATCGTGTCCCCGGTCCGACTGGAAGGGCTCCCGCTGCTCGGCACGTTTCCCCTGCAGCTGCCCGATCTCGAGTTGCCGGTCAACCTTCCGCTGGGCCTGTCGTTCACCGACGTCACGACCGAGCCCGGCTGCCTGCTGCTCAACTTCAGCGGCCAAGACGTCCGGTTCCTCACCAACGAGCCGACGGGCGATCCGGACGCGAGGCCCAGCCCGAAGGCGAGGCCGAAACGCGCCGTCGAGCCGCCGGAGGACGCGGCCTGAGGGTCAGCCCACCGGAACCGGTTCGGGCTCCGACGGCCGGGTCGGACCGGAGCTGTCGGCCCGCACCCGGCTGAGGACACGTCGCCAACCGGCGCGCATGCCGTGGACGCTCCACGCGCAGATGGCCAGGATCGCGATCGCCACGATGCCGTCCAGCCACCAATGGTTGCCGGTGACGACCACGACGAGAATCGTCACCACCGCGTGCGCCGGGCCGAGGTATCGCCACCGGCTCGTGCTCACCCGCCACGCGTAGTAACCGACCGTGACCGCCCATGCCACATGGACCGACGGCATGGCCGACAGCTGGTCGATGGGCAGGCCGTTGCTGTACACCGACTGCCCGTACTTCAACCCGGTGTCGACGATGCCGGGCAACATCCGCGGCGGCGCAACCGGTACGAGCTGCACCAGCAGGCAGCCGAGCGTCGTCCAGGCCATCACCTGCCGCACCGGCCGGATGCGGTCGCGGTGCCGGACGAACAGCCAGATCAGGAACAGCAGCATCGTCGTCATGTGCATGGCCGCGTAGTAGAGATTCGCCACCTCGACAACCTGCCGATGGCCGAGGATCAGATGCTGCATGGTGCGTTCGGAGGGCAATGGCAGCCAGCGCTCGAAGCTCTGAATGTCGTGGGCCCGCCGGTAGGCGCCGCCCGTCCCGGTCACGGAGATGTCACCGGCCAGCTGCCACAGCCCGTAAAGGGCCCCGACGACCGCGGTTTCCCGCGCGAACGCACCGACGGTGCGCAGCACGCGGGTGCGCGTCAGCGCCAAACCCCCGCCCGCGGCGGTGAGCACGGCAGCGACCTCGAAGGAGTGCTGCCAGTTCAGGCCCACCGTCTGCACGGTAGGACTATGCCGGTACCGGTCCGCCGAGTCGATAGCACCCGCGAACCGCAACAAAGTCCGACGGCGGCGCTGACAGACGCGGCAGCGGCTGACACCATGACGCTGTGACCGGGCCAGGGCAGAGATCCGGTGATCGGGCGGGTTTCTCCGCGCCTGAGGGCGAGGATGCGCTCCGCCTGCGGCAGCTGGCCCGGGTCACGACCGAGCTCGGCGCCGCCGAATCGATAGACAGCATCGTCGCGGCGGCGGTGGATCACCTCGCGGAGGCGATCCGGGCGGCGGTCAGCACCCTGATGATCCGCAAGGGCGACAACCTGCGGATGGCCGGCGGATCGGGACTGCGGCGAGGCGTCGAACAGGAATGGCGCTCCTTCCCGATCGATCACGACAATCCGGCCAGTGAGGCGGTGCGGCTCTCCCGGCCGGTGATGATGGCGCGGGCCGACCAGATCCAAGCGCGCTGGCCGTCACTGAGCGGGCAGATGCCGGCCGGTCGCTCGATCCTGGCCCTGCCGCTCGGTGCCGGCTCCTCGCCGGTGGGCGTCGTCGGGCTCACCTTCGAGGACGAGTGGCTACCCGGACCGGCGGAGCTGGACCTGCTCACGACGTTCGCCGAGGCCTGCGGCCAGGCGATCAAGCGGGTGATCGCTTCGGCCGAGGCGGCCGAGCGGGCCGACCAGTTGGCCTACCTCGCCGACGCGTCGGCCGAGCTCGCCAGCAGCCTCGACTACCGCCGGACGCTCAGCAACGTGGCCTCCCTCATCGCCCCCGGCCTGGCCGACTGGTGCGCCGTCGACATCGTCGACAACGGGACCCTGACGACGCTGGCGGTCGCGCACGCCGATCCCGAGAAGGTCGCGTGGGCATGGGAGTTGCAGCGCCGGTACCCGCCGGACCCGGACGCGCCCGCGGGCGCGCCGAACGTGGTGCGAACCGGCGTGAGCGAGCTATACGCCGAGATCTCCGACGAGACGCTCGTGGCGGGCGCGCGGGACGAGGAACACCTGCGGCTCAGCCGCGAGCTGAATCTGCGCAGTGCGATGGTGGTGCCGCTGACCGTTCGCGGCCGCGTGCTCGGGGCGATAACCATGATCCGGTCCGAGACGCGCCGCCGGTACGGGCCGGCCGACCTGCTGGTGGCCGAGGACCTGGGCCGGCGGGCGGCGGCGGCCATCGACAACGCCCAGCTACACAGCCAGACGCGCGATGTCGCCTTGCAGCTGCAGAGGGCCGTACTGCCCGACGACCTGGACACCATTCCCGGGTGGCAAGTGGCCGCGCACTACGAACCGGGCGGGAACGCCGAGGTCGGCGGCGACTTCTACGACGCGGTCGCGTTGCCCGACGGCCGCTTGGCCGTCTTCATCGGCGACGTGATGGGCCACGGCGTGGCCGCCGCCGCGGCCATGGCGCACGTTCGGGCGTCGATCCGCGCCTTCCTCAGCGTCGACGCCGAGCCGGCCGCCGTCCTGGACCACCTCGAGCAGATGTTCGGCATGCTGTCCATCTCGCAGCTGGTGACGCTCGTCTACGCCGTGATCGATCCCGAGGCCGCGCGCGTCGATCTCGTCAACGCCGGCCACTACCCGCCGTTGATCATCTCCCGGACCGGCGCGGTCGCCGCCGCCCACACCGCCCCGCGCCGGCCCCTCGGCACCGATCCCGACACCCATGTCGCCGCGAGCTTCCCGTTCGCGCCGACCGACACGCTGCTGCTGTTCACCGACGGACTCGTGGAGCGACGGGCCGAACACATCGACGTCGGCCTGCGCCGTCTCGAGGCCGACGCGGCCGTGCTGGCCGGGTCGGAACTGCGGGCCGGCCTCAAGACGCTGGTCACCCAGGTGCACGGCCCCGACGGCGACGACGACGTAACCGCCCTGGTGGTCCGCGGCGCGTGACCCGGCCGGCCCGCGCCACCGAGCCGGCGGTAGTCCTTTGCCCGCAGCTGCGCGGTTTGTGGAACAGTATCCGCGTGACGTCACTCTCCCTCAGCGCTCAGGGCGACAACGGTCGCCCCGTTCTCGCGCTGTCCGGTGAACTCGACATCGCGGCTGTCCCGCGCCTGCGGGAGGAGGCCGAAGGGCGGATCACGGCGGGCTGTGCCGCACTGACCATCGATCTGGGCGGCCTGACGTTCCTCGATTCCAGCGGCCTCGGCGTACTGGTCGAGCTGCGCACGCGGGCGCGCTCGAGTGGCGTCGAGTTCGAGCTGCTCAATGTGCCGTCCGGGCCCGCCCGCATCATCAGCATCGCCGGCCTGGCCGAGACATTGGGACTCGCGACTCCGGAGCCGGACGAGACGTCCTGAGACGTTCCCGGCTCGGGGCCGGACGTCCGGCTGCCTAGGATTCAGCGGATGGGCAGCCGCGCGGGGATCGTCGTCACGGGGACCGAGGTGCTCACCGGGCGGGTCGCCGACCGCAACAGTCCGTGGCTGGCCGAGGAGCTGCGCCGCATCGGCGTGGACGTGGCCCATGTGGTCGTGGTCGGCGACCGGCCCGACGACCTCACCGCGGCGCTGGGCTTCCTCACCGGTCTAGGTCTCGACCTCGTCATCACCTCTGGCGGATTGGGACCGACCGCGGACGATCTCACCGCCGACGTCGTCGCCCGGTTCCAAGGCCGGCCCAGTCGCCTGGATCCCGATCTCGAGGCGCACATCGCATCGATCATCGAACGGCTGTCCGCGGGGCGGGGATGGCACCTCGATCCGGCGGCGACCGCGGCCGGGACCCGCAAGCAGGCCCTCGTGCCCGACGGCGCCACGGTCATCGCGCCGGTGGGCACCGCTCCGGGGTTGGTCGTCCCACCGGCCAACGGCACGACCGGTCCACCGGTGGTCGTGCTTCCCGGGCCGCCCCGCGAGTTGCAGGGAATGTGGCCGGCCGTGGTCGAGGCCCCGCTCGTCGGTGCGGCGCTGCGCGGGCGGACGGAGCTGCGCCAACGGACCATCCGCCTCTGGGGGACGCCGGAGTCCGAACTCGCCGCCACGCTGCGCGACCACGACGACGTGCTCGGCGGCCTCGAGATCACCACGTGCCTGCGCGACGGCGAGCTCGAGATCGTCACCCGGTTCGCGCCCGGCGCACAGCCGGCCTACGACGCCCTCAGCCAAATCGTCGAGGAGGTCTACGGACAGACGCTGTTCTCGGCGGACGGCCGAACGGTCGACGACATCGTCGCCGACGCCCTGCGCTCGACCGGGCAGACCATCGCCACGGCCGAGTCGTGCACCGGCGGCCTGCTTGCCGCGCGCCTCACCGATCGTCCGGGTGCATCGGCGTACGTGCTCGGCGGAGTGACGGCCTACGCGAACTCGATCAAGCAGGGGCTGCTCGATGTGCCCGAGGCGCTGCTGGATCAGGTGGGCGCCGTCAGCGCCGAGGTTGCTGAAGCGATGGCCGCCGGGATCCGCGCTCGGCTCGGCGCCGACATCGGGGTCGGGATCACCGGCGTCGCCGGCCCCGACGGCGGTTCGGCCGAGAAGCCGGTCGGGCTCGTTCACATCTGCGTCACCGGTCCCGACAGGTCGATCGCCCGGCGCATCCAGCTCCCGGGCGCTCGCGCGGACGTCCGGGCCCGCGCGGTCGTCGTGGCGATGCATCTGATCCGCAACCTGCTCGCTGACGAGCCGCCCGGCTGATCCGGCACGGTGATTGGCGATCGGTTCGAGCGCGTCGGCGTGCCGGAGGTACGGTTCCGTGGTGGCGGACGTGGAGGGCGTGGGGGACGTGGACGACCAGCACCCTGGCGCCGGGTCCAGCGCGTCGGAGCGGGCTCTGCACGCCATGCTGGCGGAGTCGCACCTCTCGCTGGCCAGTGAGCTGCCGGCCATGGCCCAACGCTATGTCGCGGCGTTCGGCGGCAGCGACGTGCGAATCTTTCTCGCCGACCTGCAGCAGCTCACCCTCGTCCCGTTCGTCGGCCACGCCGACGTCCCGGCCGACGAGGTGCTCGAGCCGCTCAACATCGACGGCACGGTCGCCGGGCGAGCGTTTCAACTCGTGCAGCTGGTGGTGCAGTCCCGGGAAGGGCTCGATCCGGTCGTCTGGCTCCCCCTGCTCGACGGCACCGAGCGCCTGGGCGTGCTCGGCGTGACGGTTCCGGGCGCGACACCGGAAATCATCGTCAACGAGCCGCCGGCTCCGCTGCTCTGCCGGTTCGCGTCGCTGCTCAGCGAGCTGATCATGACCAAGAGCCTCTACGGCGACACGGTCGTGCGGCTGCGCCGCCAACGGCACATGGGGTTGGCGGCCGAGATGCAATGGTCGTTGCTGCCGCCTCTGACCGTCTCCTCGCGCGCGGTCACCATCGCCGCCGCGCTCGAACCCGCGTACGACGTCTCGGGTGACACCTTCGACTACGCCGTCGATCCGGGCACAGCCAAGGCTGCGGTCTTCGACGGTATGGGTCATGGGTTGCGGAGTGCCCAGATGGTGCTGCTCGCAGTGACGGCGTACCGCAATGCCCGCCGGGCCGGCCTGTCGCTGACCGAGACCTGCAAGCAGATCGACGAGGCGCTGCTCGATGCCTTCTCGGGCTCCAGCTTCACCACCGCGCTGTTCACCGAGCTCGACACCGACACCGGCGTTTTCAGCTGGGTCAGCGCCGGCCATCCGCCGCCCCTGCTGATTCGGCAGGGCCGCCTGATCAAGGCGCTGGACACCTCGCCGCGCGCCCCGCTCGGCATGACGCTGCCGAGGGATGCGGCCCACGCGCGGGAGCTGTCGGTCGGCACCGAGCAGCTCGAGCCCGGTGACTGCGTGCTGCTCTACACCGACGGAGTCACCGAGGCCCGAGCTTCCGACGGATCGTTCTTCGGCGAAGACCGGCTCGCCGACCTCATCGTGCGCCACTTGGCCGCCGGGTTTCCGGCGGCCGAGACGATGCGCCGTGTTGTCCACGCCCTGCTCGTGCACCAGGAGGGCCGGCTGACCGACGACGCCTCGCTGGCGTTGCTGCAATGGCAGGCCGACGTTCAGGCGGTGGCCCCCTGACCGTCGACCTCGAGCCGTATCAGGGCCTGCGGGGCACCCCGGTGGCCTTGCGCAGCACCGCGTCGAGCACGGGCGTCGGCGTGACCGCGCTGAGTGCTGCCTGGGCCTTCGGGGCCGCGCCGACGACGTAGCGCGCTCGCGGACGGCGGGCGGTCAGGGCCCTTTCGACTGCGGCGGCGACGCCGTCCGGCGACGACGCGATGCGCTGCGACAGCGGGATCGACTTACGGAAGCCGGCGATGTGCTTCGCGTACAGCCGGCGTTGCTCCGGACTGAGCGTCGCGACCGCGTGCTCCAGCGTCGCCTCGGCCTCTTGCCACAGGTCGGTGTCGGTTTGCGCCGGCTCGATCAGCGACACCCGCACACCCCACGGCCGCAGTTCCATCCGCAGCGCGTCGGCGATGCCCTCCAGCGCGAACTTCGAGGCGTTGTAGGCACCGGTCATCGGGGTCGAGACGCGACCGCTCAGCGACGAGATGAGGACGACGCGACCACGCGAATGGCGCAGCCGCGGCAGAACCGTCTGGGTCACGGCGACCTGGCCGACCACGTTGACCTCGAACTGGCGGCGCAGTTCGTCGAGCGGCAGCCCCTCGATCGGTCCGCCGACGACGACGCCGGCGTTGTTCACGACGGCGTCCAAGGATGCCGGGAGGAGGTCCGACAGGCCCGCGAGGTCGGCGGCCGAGGTGATGTCGAGCCTGACCGAGCGCACTCGCTCGGGCGCCGCGGCGATCAGCGCGTCGCCGTCGGCCTCGCGCCGGACGCCGGCGTAGACATCCCAGCCCGCGGCGGCGAGGTGGAGACACGTGACGCGGCCGATGCCGCGCGCGGCACCGGTGACCAGGACCGAAGGCATGGCCAGAAGCTACAGGGGCACGCCACGCGCGGTTGCGCCCCGTCGAGGTGATTGCGGGCAATAATCGCGACGTGACGGAGTCCAGGCCCCGCGTCGTGATCTACACCGACGGCGCCTGCAAGGGAAATCCCGGTCCGGGCGGGTGGGGCGTCTGGTTGCGCAGCGGCGGCCACGAGAGGGAACTGTTCGGCGGCGAGGAGCTCACGACCAACAACCGGATGGAACTCACCGCGGTGATCAACGGCCTGTCCGCGCTGAAGTATCCGTGCGACGTGGAGTTGTTCACCGACAGCCAGTACGTCCGCAAGGGCATCACCGAATGGATTCACAACTGGAAGATCCGCAACTGGCTGACGACCGACAAGCAGCCCGTCAAGAACGCCGATCTCTGGCGGCTGCTCGACGAGGCGATCACGGCGCACCGGATCGAGTGGCGATGGGTCAAGGGCCACGCCGGCGACCCGGGAAACGAGAAGGCGGACGCGCTGGCGAACCAGGGGGCCGAAGCCTTCGTCTGAGAGCGCGCTAGCGGCCGGGTCGGCAGAACTGGTCGTTCGAGGCGCCGGCCAGCGGGATGGAATGGCTCGCGAACGAGCGCAGATCGGCCGGGTGCTCCGTCCTGGAGACGTCGTCCGACGCCGTGGTGTTCTCGCCGGCGCCGAGGGTCTCGGCCGCCGGGGAGCGCTTCGGCAGGGCCGAGGCCAGCAGCGCACCGGCTGCCATCGTGATCGCTCCGGCGATGGCGTCGAGGAGGTAGTGGTTCCCGGTGGCCATCACGACGACCGTCGTGGTGATCGGGTAGGCGATTCCGATGATCTTGACCCACCGGCGTTCGGCGTAGACCGCGATCAGCACGCCGCACCAGATCGCCCAGCCGACGTGCAGCGACGGCATGGCCGCGAACTGATTGGTCAGCGCGCCGAGCCCACGCGGGACGCTGCCCTCGCCGCCCCACCAGCCCCAACTCTGGGTATCGGCCAGCGTGTCGTGCAGGCCGGTGTCGGACAGCATCCGGGGCGGAGCGGTGGGCAGGAAGATGTAGCCGATCAGGCCGAGCGCGGTGCTGATCGCGAGCGCGGTGCGGGCCGGGCCGTACTGCGCGCGGTGCTTGCGGTACATCCAGATCAGCACTGCCGGCGTGACGACGTAATGCATCAGAGAATAGAAATAGGACGCGAGCACGGCGAAGAATGTTGCGTGGGCAAGGGCTCCGTTGAGCACCTTTTCCGGGGCGAGATGCCACACGCGCTCCAGGTGCATGATCTCCCGGCCGTTCTTCAGCGCGGACGACACGTCGATGTCGCCGAAACCGCGGCTGAATTCGTATCCCACGTAGAGGACGGCGATCAAGGCCAGCTCGCGCCACCAACCCGCACCGCGGCTCCAGGTCCGCGCGCGGCGGTAGCCAGCTACCAGAGCCGCTCGCAGGCCCCCGGTCCGTCCGGAGCGCACGTAGGTCGAGAGCATCACGGTAGGCACAATATCGCTGGACGGAGATTATTCCCCGCATCTTTTGGCCAACTGCCAAGAAGCGCGCCAAATGTCGCGGATATGTGAGCGTTCAGGTACCTGCGGACGCCAGCATTCGCAGTACGGCAGGGCGGTCGGTCGTGATCCCGTCGACGCCGAATTCGCGGACCCGGCGCGCGCGTCGCAGGTCGTTCACGGTCCATGCCACGACGGTGGCCACCTGTTGGTGCAATCGAGCGACGACGTCCGGGGTCAGCAGTGAATGCCGGACGCTCACAGCGTCGTCGTGGAGCGGCCCCTGGGCCAGCAGCTCGCGCAGCTGGGCCGGGCGCCCGGCGCTGCGCCAGGTGCGGAAACCGGCGGCGCGCAGCCGCTCGAGATCGGGCTCCCGTCCGCCGCACACGACGAACCGGCTGCGGTCCGAGAACCCGGCGATCAGGGCGTCGATGAGCCGCCGACGCCCCTCGTCGGTCCTCTCTTTAATGTCGAGGGAGACCCGGCAGCCCGATGGCACGAGGGCCACGACATCGTCCAGGGTCGGATCGTGGGCGGCCGACGTGTGCCACCGGACCCGCCAGTTGTCCCGCTGCAGCCAGTCACCCATGGGCAGGTAGTGCGAGACCACGATCCGGTGCTGGTCATCGACCTGGATGTCGGCCTCGAAGACGCGGGCGCCGGCCGCTGCGAGCACCTCACAGGCGGCTCTCGACCGCGGGGTGCGGTGGGCCACGAGCAGCATCCGGCCAGCCTACGAACCGCCCGGCCGCGCGGGGGTACCGGCTCGTACGCTGGCTGAATGACCGAGGAGAACGTGCACGTCCGCGACAACGCCGACGAGTCCCGCTTCGAGATCCTCGTCGGCGACGAGCTCGCCGGGTTCACGCAGTACGTGCTGGACGGCGACCGCGCCGACTTCGTGCACACCGAGATCGACGACCGGTTCGAAGGGAAGGGCCTCGCGTCGCGGCTCATCGGCGGGGCGCTCGACGACGCCCGTCGCCGTGGGTGGGCGGTCGTGCCTTACTGCCGCTTCGTCACCCACTTCATCGCCAAACACGGCGAGTACCGCGACCTCGTGCCGGCCGATCAACGACCGCGGTTCGGGCTGACAGGCTGACCAGCGTCACCGCACGGCGACGAGTCCCACCGCGCCGGCGCCGACAGTGAGGACGACGGTGGCCGTGAGGTAGCCCACCGCGCGCAACGGCGATGCCCGCTGCACGAGGCGCACGATCTCGAAACTCGCCGTGCTGAACGTCGTGTAGCCGCCACAGAACCCGGTGCCCACGACAAGGCGCAGCTCGCTGGGACAGGCGTGGAAGAGCACCAGACCGGTCGCCACGCCGAGCAAGAGCGATCCGGTCGCGTTGATCAGCAGCGTGGCCCATGGGAAGTCGCTGCCCCTGCGCCGCAGGATCACCCCGTCGATGACGAACCGGGCTACCGCCCCGGCGGCCCCGGCCAGGGCCATGAAGAACACGGTCACGCCGGCGGGCTCGCTGCCCTGCGGGGCCGCCCGGCGGCGAGCAGTCCGAGAACGGTGGCGAGCAGCCCGAGCAGCACCGTAGCGGCGAGGTAACCGGCGGCCAGTGCCACCCGCGAGTCGCGGACGAGAAGATCGGTCTCCACCGCAAGCGCGCTGTAGGTCGTGAACGCGCCGCAGAAACCGGTGCCGGCCAGTAGCCGCATGCGCTGGCGCCACCCCTCGTCCGGCCCGCGCCGGGCCAGCGCCTCGAGCAGGATCCCGAGCAGGAAAGCGCCGATCAGATTGGTCAGGAACGTGCCCCATGGCCAGGCGCGGCCCCGCGTGGGTGCCCACTCGGAAAGGGCGTACCGGGCGAGCGTCCCCGCGAAGCCGCCCGCTGCGACGAGCAGAACGGCCACCGGTTGCACGTGCAGGATCCGCGTGGGAATGGCGTCCGGGTCGAGCGGCAGCTCGGGATGGGAGTCCGAGCTCGGGCACATGGTCTGACAGCCTAGGTGTTGCGTACGGAAAGAGAACACGTTCTACTTTGCCAAAGCCCGGAATGGAGCGGTGTGCCGTGCGATTCACCTATGCCGAAGCGATGACCGATGCGAGCTACTACCTGCCGTTGGCGCAGGCGGCCGAGGCGGCCGGTTACTCGAGCATCACGGTTGCCGACAGCCTGGCCTACCCGAAGGAGTCCGACAGCACCTATCCCTATACCGCCGACGGCAGCCGGACGTTCCTCGAGGACAAGGACTTCATCGAGACGTTCGTCCTGTGCGCGGCGATGGGAGCGGTGACGACGACGCTGCGGTTCACGCCGTTCGTGCTCAAGCTGCCGGTGCGCCCGCCGGTACTCGTGGCGAAGCAGGCGGCATCCGTGGCGGCGCTGACGAACAACCGGCTCGCCCTCGGCGTCGGCATCAGCCCATGGCCGGAGGACTTCGAGATCATGGGCGTGCCCTTCGCCAAGCGGGGCAAGCGGATGGACGAGTGCATGGAGATCGTCCGCGGCCTCACCCAGGGCGGCTACTTCGAATTCCACGGCGAGTTCTACGACATCCCGGCGATCAAGATCAGCCCGACGCCAACCGAACCGATCCCGCTGCTCGTCGGCGGCCACGCCGATCGGGCGCTGCGCCGCGCGGTCGTGCGCGGCGACGGCTGGATGCACGGCGGCGGTCAGCCCGAAGAGCTCGACGAACTGCTGGCCACGATCGCGGCCATCCGGGCCCAGGAAGGCCTGCAGGACCGGCCGTTCGAGATCCACGTCATCTCGCTCGACGCCTACACCGTCGACGGGATCAAACGGCTGGAGGACCGCGGGGTCACCGACGTCATCGTGGGGTTCCGGCTGCCCTACATCGTCGGTCCGGACACCGAGCCGCTCCAGAAGAAGATCGACCATCTCAACCGCTACGCCGAGCACGTCATTGCCAAGGTGACCTGAACGGACGAGGCGCTCCTCACCGTAGGATTCGCCTCGATGTTGCCGAGCGCGCTGTCGTGACCACTGCCGACGTCAGGCTGGCGGCCGGACTGGTCCTGCTGGTCGGCATCGCGGTCGCGGTGCTCGCGCTTGCCGGGGTCAAGCAGCGCCGCCCGGTCGTGACGGCCGGCCTGCGCGCCGGCGTCCAACTGGCCGTCGTCGCGGCGGCTCTGCGCGGCGTGTTCGCCGCCCCGATCACCGTGATCGCGATGATCGCGGTGATGTTCGGAGTCGCCACCTGGACGTCGGCGCGCCGCATCCGCATGCACCGCCACGCCTACCGGTCGGCGGTCACGGCCTGCTTCTGCGGATCGGCGGTGGCCGTCGGCCTGATCGAGGGATTGCCGATGCTGCACCGCGACGTCCGCAGCCTCGTGGCGGTGTCCGGCATCGTGATCGGTGGCTGCATGACGGCCGCGACCCTCACCGGGCGGCGCCTGGCCGATGCGCTGCACCGGCGGCGGGACGAGGTCGAGGCGTGGCTGGCGATCGGCGCCACTCCGCGGGAGGCGGTGCGCGACCTGGCTCGCGAGTCCGTGTTCGATGCGCTGGTCCCCGGTCTCGACCAGACGCGCACGGTCGGGCTGGTCACCCTCCCGGGCGCGTTCGTCGGGGCGCTGATCGGCGGGGCGAGCGCGGTCGGGGCTGCTCGCTTCCAGTTGGTGGTGCTGGTCGGGCTGATGTGCGCCCAGTCAGTGACCGCGGTGGTGCTGGCCTGGCTGATCGGCGCGCCCGCGACACTGCCGGCCACGGAGTCGAACCCCTGAAACAGCGACCGCGCTCAGACTCCGGCCGAGGTCACGATCGCGTCGGTGAGGAAGCCGGCGATCATGCCGATCAGCAGCCCGTAGGCCAGCAGGTCGGACCGTTTGGCCTTCGCCGCGACGCTGATCAGCTGCGTCACCACGTAGATGATCGAGCCCGCGGCGAGCGTCAGGAAGATGACGCTCAAGGCCGTGCTGGTGAAACCGTGACCCACCCAGGTCCCCACGAACGTGGGGCCGCCGCCGATCGCGGCGAGGCCGAGCAGGTAGCCCCACGACGGGCGCCGGGCGACCCCCGCCTCGTCCACGTCACCGGCCAGTGGGGCGACGATGCCGAACCCCTCGGTGGCGTTGTGCAACGCGAACCCGATGACGAGCATTGTCGCCAGCGCGACCTCGCTGCGCGCGGCCGACTGCCCGATGGCCAGGCCTTCGGCGAAGTTGTGCAGGCCGATGCCGACGGCGATCAGCAGGGCCAACCGGCGGGCGTCGGACATGACGGTGGACACGGTGACCGACCGGGTCTCGGTCAGGGTCGCGCCGCCCTGCGCGCCGACCGAGGTCACTTCGACCGATGATTCCCGGACGGTGGTCGCGGCCCGCACGCGGCGGCCGAGGTACTTCTCCCAGGCGACGAGCGCCAGCAGCCCCACCGCCAACCCGGTGAAGAACAGGGCGCCGTAGCCGAAGGCACTGCCCAGACCGCCGTGACCCTCGTGATGACGGGTCAGGGCTTCGTCGATGGGGTCCCACGCCGCCGAGAGCACGTCCCAAACCAGGAAGATGAGGACGCCGACGGCGACGCTGTTGAGCATGATCCGCAGGGTCGGCGCGGGACGGCGCATCCGGCCGACCGGCATTCCCAGCACGATGGTGACGCCGGCGATGAAGCCGAGCACCAGTGTGTGTCCCAGTCCCACGTCGAACCCTTCCTCGGTTGTTAGGGCAGCCTAACCAAAGTGCGTGGGAATCCAAACCGCATGTGACCAGCGTTGCCGACCTGGACCGGGCGGCGCATCGTGGGCAGGTGAGCGACGAGGCACGTGAGGACGTACTGGTCCTCGGCCCCGGGCGGCGCGCCGGCGCGACGACGTGGCTGGCCGGGTTCGTGGCGGCGTCCCTCGTCGCCGGCGTCGTGGTCCTCGAAGCGCGCCGAAGCGGGCATCCGGCCGGCCGTGCCGGCGCCGGCACTGCGGTCACGTCACCCGGGACGGTGCCGAAAACGCCGGCTGCTGTGACGGTGCGCCGGGTCGACGACGAGTACCTCGTGCAGGTGCCGCCGGGCGATATGCGCGCCGTGCTCGCTTCGGCGGCCTGCCGGGCCGGGTGCACGGCGCACACCCTGACCGGCGTCGATCTCGACCGCGCGGCCGCGGGCTTCGCCGGGCTCCGAGCGCTGGCCGGCGGCTTCGTCACCGGCCCAGCGAGCTCCGCGGTCCAGGAGAGCATCGAAGGACGGGCCCGGCCGGACGCGTTGGTGCACCTGGTCATCGAGCGAACGAGGGCGCGACCGACCGGCGGTGTCACGACAACCGACCGCCCGGGCGACGGGTTCCGCTCGCTGCGGCTGACGATGGTGCGCGACGGGTGGCGCTTCACCGCCGGGCTGGTCGTGCGCGGCGCGGTTCCCCCGGTCGACGCGGCCGCCGCATGGGTCCGCAGCGCCCCGCCGCCGGGCTGATCCCTGGGCTAGGGTGCCGGCATGCCGAAGCCGATCGGTGAGCCGTGAGCGGGCCGTCCGACTCCCAGGCCCGCGAGTCGCCGCCGCCTTCCGCAGCTTCACTCGCAGCCTCCTGGGCGTCGGCAACGACCCGGCCGACCTGCCGGCCGGTGGCGGCCTCGGCGCCATGCCCGCAGTGGTGCAGAACCGCGCGGGGTGGTCCGGCTACGCGGCGATGCGGGGACGCCCGGGTCGCTACCGGGGCTGACCGGGCCGCTGACCGGCCGGTCAGGCGCCGCAGTACCCCGACGGCGCTCCGGGGCCGCAGAACGGAACTCCGGCGAACGCGCCGGCGAACGCGGCGACCGCGTGATGGGTGAGGTCATGACCGAGACGGATCGGCGCCAACGGCACCGCGGAGGTCACGGTCGACGACGTGACGGTGACGATCACCGTGGTCGGGTTGAGCACCGCTGTGATGTGACCGGTGACGTGGCCCCCGTCGTGAATGCCCGACCCGGTGATCTGGTCGCAGCCGGTGGTCACCGTGGCGGTGCAGTCGACGTAGGTGCGGAAGCTGATCGTCACTCGCCCGGTCGGACTCACGACCAGCTGGCGCCCGTGCCCGGTCCACGTTCCGACGAAGCCGGCGGGTGTCGTCACGGGACTGCTGAGTCGAGCCGTAGGCGTCGGCGTACGGGGCGCAACGCTCGGCGCGGGAGCGGACGACGCGGCGGCGGACGTGACCGGTCGCGAGCTGAGCCCGAGCGAGCCGGCGATCGACGACGAAGCGCGGGGCGACGCGCTGCCCTGGCCCCCAGTGGTCGAACTGCAGCCCACGAGAACAGCTGCCGCACCCACCGTCAGTAACCGCAAACCGATTCGCACCGGATCACCGTCCCGACTCCCCTCGACGCTCGTGGCCGGGGCAGTCCCGGACCGGTAGCTGCGGGTACCTCACCAGCCGCGCATCCCAGCTCGCGCGCAGGCAGCGCAAGTACGTCGTCCCTCGCCGGGTCTCGTTCAGCTTGCCGTGCCGGCAGGTGTGACACTGTCCGACCGGGAGACCCACCGGGGCATCGTATTCCGGCATCCCGGAGGTGAACTCTGATTCCGGCGCCGCGAGGTCGCGTACGGGTTCGTGGCGCGCCCGGTTCCCCGGCCAGCCTGGCAGCGCGACCGGATGACCGGTGCGACAATCGACCGACCCGCGGGGGCTCTGGTCGGTTGCGGCGAGGGGGGGTGGATGTAGTGGCACACGAGCTCGGCTGCGGAAACTGCGGCCAGCAGAACCCAGGCGTGGCTCGGTTCTGTCTGAGCTGTGGCAGCGCGCTCGAGAGCTCCTCGGCGCCGGCCGACGAGCGGCGGATAATCACGATCATCTTCGTGGACCTCGTCGAGTTCACCAGCCGGGCCGAGCGTCTGGATCCTGAAGACGTACGCGCGCTGCTCGCGCCGTACCACGACCGGGTGCGACGCGAGATCGAGTCCTTCGGCGGCGTGGTCGAGAAGTTCATCGGTGACGCCGTGATGGCGGTGTTCGGGGCGCCGATGGCCCATGGTGACGACGCCGAGCGCGCCGTGCGGGCGGCGCTGGCCATTCGCGACGTCGCCTCCGAGCTCGGTGACGGCGGGCTCGACCTGCGCATCGCGGTGAACACCGGTGAAGCGGTCGTGTCCATCGGTGCCCGGCCGGCGTTCGGCGAGTCCATGGTCGCCGGCGACGTGGTCAACACGGCCGCACGACTGCAGACGGCGGCACCGTGCAACGGCGTGGTCGTCGGCGAGGTGACGTACGAGGCGACGAAGTCGGCGATTCGCTACGAGCCGACCGACCCGGTGGTCGCGAAGGGGAAGGAGCACCCTGTCCCCGCGTGGGTCGCCCTCGAGGCGTTCACCGGTGTCGGCATGCGGCCCATCGAGACCGACGGCATCGTCGGCCGGGGGTTCGAACTCGCGATCCTCGGGGCCCTGTGGGAGCGGGCGGCGGCGGCGCGGCTGCCCACGCTCGTCTCGATCATCGGCCCCGCCGGCGTGGGCAAGACCACCCTCGCGACGCAGTTCTGCGCGTTGGCGGCCGATGCGGGAGCCAGGATCATCCGCGGCCGATCACTGCCGTACCGCGAGAGCGGGACGTACAGCGCGCTGTCCGGCCAGATCATGCGCCTTGCCGGGATCTTCGAGAGCGACGCGCGGGAGGTGGTCGCCGAGAAGCTGCGGGCCAGCGCCGCCGCCTTGCTCGCCGGCACCGAGACCGAACCGGGCTCCGTTGCCGAGGACCTCGGCGCCGTCGTCGGCGTCAGCGCTCAGAGCGCCGCCGCCGACCGGAATGGGCTCTTCTACTCGGTCCGTGAGTTCTTCGAAGGCGCGGCTCGGCAGCAGCCGACCGTCCTGGTCTACGAGGACATCCACTGGGCCGACGCGAACCTGCTCGACCTCGTGCTGACCTGCGCCGGTCTCATGCGGCGGGTACCCCTGCTGATCCTGGCGCTCGCCCGTCCCGAACTGCTCGATGTCCGGCCGGGCTGGGCGGCCGGGCTGCCCGAGTACCTGATGCTGACGCTCGGTCCATTGGACGAGGCGGACGCTCGCCTGCTCGCGGAACGGCGGCTCGGCGATGCCGGACAGGCGGACGCGATCATCGGCATCGCCGAGGGCAACCCGCTGTTCATCGAACAACTCGCCGCGAGCATCGGCCAGACCGCCCCGGGCCGGCTGCCCACGAACATTCGCGAGATCGTCGCGGCGCGGCTCGACGCGCTGCCGTCGGACGAGCGGGCGCTGCTGCTCGACGCATCGGTGGTCGGCAAGGTCTTCTGGCTCGAAGCCCTCCGCAATCTGAGCCCGGATCGCGGCGACCTGGCCGGCCTGCTGGACCGTCTCGAGCGGCGTGACCTGATCCGGCGCGAGACCGGCTCGATGCTCGAGGGCAAGCCGCAGTTCGCCTTCACCCACGCGGTCATCCGCGAGGTTGCCTACGAGCTGCTCTCGCGGAGCGAGCGCGCACGGCGGCACGCTGTCGTCGCCGAGTTCTTCGCGACCGCCACCGGGGCATCGGGCGACGCCATCGGCGCCATGGCCCGTCATTGGAAGGCGGCCGGCGAGAACGGCCGGGCGGTCGAGCACCTGCTGCGCGCCGCCGATCTGGCCGAGCGGGGCTGGGCGAAGGACCACGCCGCGTATCTGTACCGCGAGGCGCTACAGCTGCTCCCGGCCGATGATGTCGAGCAACGCAGATCGGTGCAGCGCAAGCTCGCGATCGCGAGCGCGGCGTCGCTGCATGCGCCGGAAGTCAGACTGCGGGGAAGTCAGCGGGCGTGACGTCGCCGGCGATCTCGTCGATCGACTCGATGTTGTGCATGCCCAGTCGTTCGGAGTGCGCCAGTACCATCGCCGGGTCGGGCGCTTCATAGACGCAGAAGGTTCGCACCTTCCCGGTGTCGTCGACGACGACGTGGCTGTGTTGCCACTGGACCTCGGTGAACTCGTTCTCGATCAGCTCGCGCGAGCGCCGACCGACCGTGGGCATCTCGGCTTCGACGCAATCGAAGCTGCGCACAATCATGTACCTGGGCACGTGCGGATCCTAAACCCGAGACAGCGGTCGGGCGAGGCCGAACCAGGTGCTCGGTCGCAGGGACGCCGGGTCGGGTGGCGCTACGGTTCCCGGAAACCGCCCCGGCCGCTACCGCGGCTGAAGCTCCGGCCGGCGGCCCGCCCGCGTCCGGGCCGTGGCATGCGTTGAGCGCCGTCCGAGCCGCATCAGCAGGCCGCCGAGCGCGAGCGCCGCAAGACCTGCTGCCGTTGTCGGCAGCAGATTGCTGCCCGTGAGCGCGGGAGGTCTGCTGTGAGGCTCCGCGGAGCCGTCGTGCTTACGGTGGAGGTTTTCGGCGGCGGGCTGCTGCTCGCAGTGGTCCGTGACGAGGTGGTCGAAGGGCTGCCGGTCGCGGGGGTCGAGCCGACGACCACGCCGGGGACAAGGCTGACAAGGGAGGGCTGGTCGCGCCGGTGCTGGTCCCGGCGCCCGCCGACGACGTGCCGCTTCCGGCCGCGGTGGATCCTGCCGTGCTCGACCCGCCGGTGCCCGAACTGCTGGTTCGGCTTCCGACCGGCTTGTGCAGTTGGGTGCGCTGATGGTGTTGGTGTCCAGGGTGACCGCGCCCTTTCTGGCCAGCAGTCGGCCCTGGACAGTGGCGTTGGTTCCGGCGCTGATCGAGGTCAACGCCATGACGGTGCCCACGAACGTCGAAGCGGTGCCCAGTGTTGCCGAACTGCCGATCTGCCAGTACACGTTGCACGCGCTGGCATCGCCTATCAGCGAGACGACGCTCGCGGTGGAGGTGACAAGGGTGCTGGCGGCCTGGAACACGAACACCGCGTCCGGGTTGCCATACGCGTCGAGCGTCACGGTCCCGCTGAGTCCCAGCGACCCTCCGCGGTACACACCGGGACCGAGCGACAGTCCGGTCAGGTCGACGGGCACCGACGTGAAGGGTGACCGGGAGAAGGCGTCCTTGTACGCCGCGGTCACGCCGAGTTGGGCCTTGGCCGCGACGGCGTCGGTGACGTGCTGAGTTCCGTTGATGACGTTTCCGGGCGCAAAGCCGGTCACCGCGCTGCCGGGGCTGACTCCCAGGTCGCCACTGATGATCGACGGGCCGATGTTGGTCATGGTGGTGGCGTCGAGAACGGCGAAACTTGCGGCGTGCCCAGCTGCACCGGCGCTTGCGCGGCGTCGGCCGGGCCGGCCGCCAGGCCGAGCGCGAGCGTGATGCCGAAGGAGAGTCCGAGGACCGCTGCGGGAATCTTGCTGCACCCCGTTCCCTGTTCGGGAGCATATGCGAAAGCCGCCGGATGCCAAATTCGTGTTAAGTTCCGCGTGCCACCTCGGCAGCTGCGTAAGTTCTCGTGGTACGCAGCAACACCGACGACACCGAGCGCTGTAGGCAACCGAAAGGCACACCTGCGAATGGGTCTACGCGTCGAAACGCCAGTAAGCACGGCCAGCCTGCCACTCACCGGCGAACGCACGGTGCCGGGGACCCCCGAGGAGAACTACTGGTTTCGGCGGCACGAGATCGTGTACCGGTTCGCGGCGCAACTCGTGAGCGGCCGGCGCGTCCTCGAGGTCGGCTGCGGCGAGGGCTACGGAACCGCGTTGCTCGCCTCCACCGCGCGGCACGTCGTCGGTGTCGACTACGACGCGCTGACCGCGGTCCACGCCGCGGAGAAGTACCCGCAGGCGCACTTCGTGCGGGCCAACCTCGCGGCGCTGCCGGCACCGAGCGGGTCGGTCGACGTCCTGGTCACGCTGCAGGTGATCGAGCATGTGTGGAACCACCCTGAGTTCGTCCGCGAGTGCCTGCGGGTGCTGCGCCCCGGCGCGCTGCTGTGCGTCAGCACCCCGAATCGGCTCACCTTCTCCCCCGGGCTGGACGCACCGGTGAACCCCTTCCACACGGTCGAGTTCACCGCCGCCGAGCTGGCCGACCTGCTCGGACGCTGCGGGTTCGAGGTCGAGCACGTGCTCGGCTTGCACGCGGGTCCGCGCTTGCGTGCCCTCGACGCGCGGCATGGGGGCTCGTTCGCCGACGCCCAGTTGGCCGCGCCGCCTTACGAGTGGCCCGACGGACTACGGGCTGACGTCGCGTCCGTCACGGCCGAGGATTTCGCCGTCGTGGACGCGGCCGATCGCCCAGTCGACGAGTCGCTGGATCTCGTCCTCATCGCCCGGCGACCCGTCGCATGACCACCACGACGGACCTGACCCACCTCTCGGCGATCGCGCTCGCTGCCGCGATCCGCAACGGCGAGACGACCTCGACCGAGGTCGTCGAGGCGCACATCGCCGTGCTCGAGCGGATCAGGGACCTCAACGCGCTCGCCGTCGACCGGTTCGACCTCGCCCGCGACGAGGCGGCCGCCGCCGACGCACGGGTGCGGGCGGGTGATCCCGACCTGCCGGCGCTGCACGGCGTGCCGGTGACGATCAAGGAGATGCTGGCCGTCGAGGGCATGCCGCACACGGGCGGCTACGCCCACCGCCGCAAGTTCCGCGAGACGGCCGACGCGCCGGTGGTCGCCCGGCTGCGCGACGCCGGCGCGATCGTGCTCGGTCTCGGCAACACCTGCGGCTTCCTCATCTGGATCGAGTCGAACAACCCGCTGTACGGACGGGTCTCGTGCGCCTACGACCCGAAGCGGACGGCCGGCGGCTCGTCCGGAGGCGACGGCGCGATCGTCGGATCGGGCGGCGCGCCGGTCGCGCTTGGGTCCGACTTGGGTGGATCGGTACGCATCCCCGCCTTCTTCAACGGCGTGTTCGGGCACCTGCCCTCACCTGGTCTCGTTCCCCTGACCGGCCACTTCCCGATGCCCGACGGCGAACTCCGGCGGCGCCTGTCCCCCGCGCCGCTGGCCCGCCGGGCCGAGGACCTGATGCCGGTGCTGCGGATCATCGCCGGGCCGGACGGCGGGGACCCGTACACCGAGGAGCAACCACTGGGTGACCCGTCCGCGGTCGCCGTCGAGGGACTGCCGGTGGTGGTCTCGACCCACTCGTCGACGCGCCCCTTGCGGCCCGTGCTCCGCCGGGCGATCGACGGGGCCGCCGAGGCCCTCGCCGACCGCGGCGCGGTGGTGCACGAGGCACCGATGAAGGAGCTGCGCTGGGCACTGGCGCAGTTCCTGGCC
>NZ_JBHEMO010000017.1:0-12678 GCF_046262535.1 Jatrophihabitans sp.
CTGCAACACTCTGCGCGACTTGCGTGTCTAGTAAGTCCGTGGAGACGCAGAGGGCGGTGCTGCCGGTGTCCTCGTTCGAGGTCTTCGTCCGCGAGCACTCCACGAACCTGCTCCGGACCAGCTTCCTGCTGACCGGCGACCGCGGCCGCGCCGAGGACCTGCTGCAGGACGTACTGACCCGGCTCTACCCGAACTGGTATCGCGTCGACACCGCGCAGGCGCCGGTGGCCTACGTGCGGCGCTGCCTGCTGAACGAGTACCTCAACTCGCGGCGCCGGCGCACCGTGACACTCGTCGACTTCGACCTGCGCGACCACGCCGGGTCAGGTCCCGATCTCGTGGACGGCGTGGCCGACCGGGACGAGACCACCCGGTTGTTGACGCGGCTGAACGACCGGCAGCGGGCCGCCGTCGTCCTGCGGTACTTCCACTCCCTCAGCGACAGCGAGATAGCCACCATGCTCGGCTGCCGCGAGGCCACCGTCCGCAGCCTGTTGCACAGGGCCCTGCAGTCGATGCGGGCCGCTTGTGGCGCGCTGCCCAGCGAAACCATCGATCGAAGGAATCAGTTATGAGCGACCCGAACGGCTTCGAAGACGCGCTTCGCGAAGGCCTGCGGGATTCGGCGGCGCACGTGAGCGCTGACGAAGACCTGCAGCGTCGCCTCGTCGCCGGTGCCGCCGCCCCATCCGGTCTCGAGCGGCAGGTGGGGGGCGCCTACTTTCGTTCGGGGTGGGCGCTTCCGGTGGCCGCTGCGGTGATCACGGCTCTGTCCGTCGGCTCGGTGATCCTGGTTGCGCATGACGCCCACTCCTCAGGCGTCGTGTCGGGTGACGGCACGTTCACGCCGCCACCTTCGACCGCGGCTCCGGAACCGACCCCGGTCAGCACCGCATCAACGACCGCGCCGACCACGGCGGCGCCACCCACCCGATCGAGCAGCTCGGCTCCCAGCACCCCCGAGTCGCCCACCCCGACGCCCACGTCCGCGGCGAGCACGTCGGCCCATCCGTCCTTGAGCTCGCCAGACCCGACGCCGACCCCACCACCGGTGCCCGCGGCGTGTACCGCTGCGGCGCACGGCGCGTCCAACCCCACTTCGCTGGCCGACTTCAAGGCCCGGATGACGCGTACCTGGCTCGTCTGCTCCAACCCGTCGGTCTTCGGCACCACCGATGCGGGGCTCCAGATCACCGCCGACGGCCACTGGGCGAAGCTCGTACGGAACTCGGCGGGCCACCTCGTCGAAGCAGCCGGCCTGCGCGACAGCGGTACGTGGGAGGCGCTCGACGACAGCGCCATGAACGGCCATCCGGCCTTCCAGATCAACCTGATGACCGGCAATTCGACCTACATCCTGATGGCTGATTTCGCCGCCGCCGTCGAGCGCGTCCAGCTCGACAACAACGGCGTCTACGTGACCGACTACGTCCCGACCTCGGAGGCGGTGGTCGGGAGCTGACCCCGAGCGCCGGGAGTTGTCCGCGCTGCACCGGGCTGTGACGCGGTGGCGCGCGGACAACTCGATCAGAGGGCTGACCACCGGCTTGCTAGCGTGGAGGCGCGCTTGATCGCACCGTCGCCCGCTTCCGGCTGGCTGGTCCCGGCTCACCGAGGAGCGAAATCATCGAGCACGAGGCGGCGTCGGATCCGTCGTCGGCGCAGACCGTGCGCGGCGAGATCGCCATCGAACAGGCTCACGTCACCCGGCTCTACGCCGAACGGGACGCGCTCCTCGAACAGGCCAGGCAGCACCTCGAGCGCACCGCCCGCAGCGGGACGGTGGGCACGCCCGGCGCCCGGACCGAGCGGGATGCGTTCATGCGGCTCTACGGCGAACGCGTGCGCACGCTCGAGAACGTCGAACAGCGTCTCTGCTTCGGTCGCCTGGACCTGACCGATGGGCGACGCCGCTACATCGGCCGGATCGGGATCTCCGACGAGGCGCGTCAGGAACTGCTCGTGGACTGGCGGGCGCCAGCGGCGGAACCCTTCTACCAGGCGACGGCGGCGCGGCCGGGCGGCGTCCTGCGCCGGCGGCAGATCGCGACGGAGCAGCGGCGGGTGACCGGCGTCCAGGACGAGGTGCTCGACCTGGTGGGCTTCGAGGCCGCCGGTGTCGACGGCGGCCATGTCGTCATCGGCGAGGGGGCACTCTTCGCGAGCCTCGACGCCGTCCGCAGCACGCGGATGCGCGACATCGTCGCCACGATCCAGGCCGATCAGGACGCGGTGATCCGCGCGCCCCTGCCCGGCGTCCTTGTCGTCCAGGGCGGCCCCGGCACCGGCAAGACGGCCGTGGCGCTGCACCGCACCGCCTTCCTGCTCTACGCCAACCGCGAGCGGATCGCCCGGTCAGGGGTCCTGCTGGTGGGACCCAACCGGGTTTTCCTCCGGTACATCGACCAGGTCCTGCCGGCGCTGGGCGAGGCCGACGCCGTCGTCACCGCGACCCCGGGCGAGCTGTACCCCGGCGTCGTGGCCACGGCCACCGAAGCGGACGCCGTGGTCGCGCTCAAGGGCGACCTGCGCATGGTGGACGTGCTGGCCGAGGCGGTCAAGCGCCGGCAGCGCACGATCCAGTCCGGCCGTCCGCTCGACGTCGACGGCACGATGATCCGGCTGCAGCCGCGCTACGTCCGCGATGCGCGTGAGCACGCCCGCCGAACCCGGGCGCCGCACAACGTCGCCCGCCGGACCTTCGTCACCGACGTACTGCGTGACCTGCTGCGCGCGCTCGCGTCGGCGCGGGGCATCGAGCTGGAAGAGGAGACCCGCGCGCGCCTGATGGCCGACCTCTACGAGTCGATCGACGTGCGGCGCGAGGTGAATCTGTGCTGGCCGCCCATCTCGCCGGAGCGGCTGCTGCGCGATCTGTACGCCGACCCCGACCGACTCGGCGAGGCCGCCCGGCGACTCAGCCGGGAGGAGCGCGCGCTGCTGCGCCGCGACCGCTCGGCTCCGTGGTCGACCGCCGACGTCCCGCTGCTCGACGAAGCCGCCGAGCTGCTCGGCGACGACGACTCGGGCCGGCCCGGCGCCCGGGCGCAGGACGAGGCGCAACGCCGGGCCGAGGTGGAGTACGCCCGCGACGTCCAGCAGACCTTCGGCGGCGCCGATTTCCAAACGGCCGAGGAGCTCGCCGGTCGCTACGTTGGGGGCGACTCCTTCGGCAGCGTGGCCGAGCGCGCCGAGGGCGACCGCAGCTGGGCCTACGGGCACATCGTCGTCGACGAAGCCCAGGAACTTTCGCCGATGGCGTGGCGCCTGCTCATGCGTCGCTGCCCGGCCCGCTCGTTCACCGTCGTCGGCGACGTCGCGCAGACCGGCTCGGCGGCCGGCGCCCCCAGTTGGGGTGACGTGCTGGGTCCGCACGTCGGCGACCGCTGGACGCAGGCCGAGCTGACCGTCAACTACCGCACGCCGCAACAGGTGATGGACCTTGCCGCCGCGGTGCTCGCCGCCGGCGGATCGAGCGTGCGGGCGCCGGTATCGGCCCGGGTCGGCCGCCACCAGCCCGAGTTCTCGCGGCTCGACGGCGCGGCGCTGGGCTCGGCCGAGCTGGCGGCGATCGTCGAACGTGAGTGGCGGACGGTCGGCGAGGGCACGGTCGCGGTCATCACACCCCGCGAGCGGCACGACGTCACCGCAGAAGCCGTGACGCGGGCCCTGCCCGACGGCGCCGTCACGGCCGATTCCGACGCGCTCGGCGCCCCCGTCTCCGTCCTCACCGTGGCCGGGGCGAAGGGACTGGAGTTCGATGCGGTCGTGCTCGTCGAGCCCGGCGCCATCGTGAGCGAATCCGCCCGGGGGCTGAACGATCTGTACGTCGCCATGACCCGGCCGACGCAGCGGTTGCACATCGTCCACGCCGGAGAACTGCCCGCCGGGCTGGCGCCCGAGCGTCGCTGACGGTAGGCGAGCCGCCCAGGCGGGGAAGGTTCCGTCATGGGTGACAGGAGAGCAGAGCCGGACGTCCAAGGCGATCGCGAGCGGGTCGACGCGCGCGACACAGGCGGCGTCCCCGACGAGAGCAAGCCGGATCAGGGCAGCACGACGGGCACCACGCCCGACGACGAGTACGTCGGCCGGGTCGCCGGACAGGACGTCGGCTACGCGGAGGAGACCGGCGCCGAGCGGCGCAGCGAGGCCCAATAGCCGTGTCGTCCTACGCGGTCAACCCTGAGGCGGTCGCGAACGCATGTCGGCTCATCGATGCCCGGCAGTACGTCCTGACCGGCGATTGGGGCGCGTCTCAGCCCGGCGCCGAGGAAGAGAACACCTACCTCGCGTCGCACTCGTGGGCGGAGTACGCGGCCTGGCACCTGGGCCTGACCGAAGGCGCCAACGACGAGACGAAGGCGCGGTACGCGTTCGTGTACGGGGACTTTCGTCGCGTGCACCGCACCGCGCTGATCGCCTGCGTCTATCGTGCGTCGGAGTGGCGGCACAAGGCGGTCGAACTGGCGGCCCACGACCTGTTGCAGCGCCTCGACGCCGTCAGTGCTCCTTGATCGGCCGGATCTCGACTCCACTGGTCGGCGCGGACGCCTCAGGGATCTGGCCGGCGAGGCTGATCGCCTCGTCCATGTCCTCGGCCTCCAGCAGGTAGTAGCCGCCGAGCACCTCTTTCGTCTCGAGGAACGGACCGTCGGTGCGGGCAGGGCGACCGGACGAACCGGCCCGCAGGGTCACCGCGCGGTCGACCGTCTCGAGCTCGTTGCCGCCGAGGACGGCAGCTCCGGCGGCGGCATTGAACGCCGCGTGCCCGGCCTCGTTCTCCTTCTGCCACTGCTCCGGCGCCTCGGCCCACGTCTGGGCGTCGCCATAGATGAGAACCAGGTACTTCGCCATTCGCATGTCCGATCCGTGAAGGGGCGCGGTCGGCCCCACCATCGCTACGACGATCTCGCAGCCGTCACATCGACGGACGGGTCAGGGTCCTTCCGCAGGCGACGCCGACCAGTCGGCGCCGCCCTCGGAAACCGACCGATCAGGACGCGCGGCGGCCGCGACTGGCGGAAGGGTGGCCGCCGCGCGACGTGCCGCCGGCGCGTGACCCGTTCCCGCCGCGGTTGCGCTGCCCACCGGGCCGACGGGCCGACTGTTGCGAGCGCGGGGTGGTGGACCGGGTCTCCGGCGCGACCTCGATGGCCTCGCCGGACTCGGCGATGGCACGGACGGCTGCGTCGCCGGCGCGAACACGCGCGGTCGCCGGAGTCACCGACGCAGCGCTGTGCATGCGAGCCACGTCGCGCGACTGACCGGGCTCGACGAACGAGACGACCGTGCCGGACGCGCCGGCCCGGGCGGTGCGCCCGGAGCGGTGCAGGTAGTCCTTGTGGTCGGCCGGCGGGTCGAAGTGCACGACGAGATCGAGATCGTCGACATGCAGTCCGCGAGCGGCCACGTCGGTCGCGACCAGCACGCGCGAGCGGCCCGAGGTGAACGCGTCGAGCGCGCGGGCCCGCTGGTTCTGGTTGAGGTTGCCGTGGATCGCGGCGCTCTCGACGCCGAGGCGGCCGAGCTGCTTGGCGAGGCGGTCGGCACCGTGCTTGGTGCGGACGAAGAACAACGTGCGGCCCGGACGGGCGCCGATCTCGGCGGCCACGGGCACCTTCTGCTCGTGGTCCAGCACGAAGACGCGGTGGTCCATCGCTCCGGTCGGCGTGCCGGTCGAGCCGGCGGCGTGGACGGCCGGATCGGTCAGGTAGCGGGTGACCAAGCGGCCGACGCCCCGATCGAGCGTGGCCGAGAAGAGCATGCACTGGCGGTGCTGGGGAGTGGCGTCCAGGATCCGCGTGACGGCGGGCAGGAAGCCGAGGTCGGCCATGTGGTCGGCCTCGTCCAGGACGGCGATCTCGATGGCGTCGAGCCGGACGGCCCGGCGCTCCATGAGGTCCAGGAGGCGGCCCGGAGTGGCGACGAGGACGTCGACACCGCGGCGCAGCTCGTCGATCTGCCGGTTGATGGACATGCCGCCGACGACGGTGGTGACGTGCATGCGCAACGCGCCTGCGGCCGGCGTGAGGGCGTCAGCCACCTGCTGGGCGAGCTCGCGCGTCGGAACGAGGACGAGGCCGCGCGGGGCGGTCGTCCGTCCGCGCTGAGCCTGCAGGCGGGTGAGCATCGGCAGGCCGAAGCCCAGCGTTTTGCCCGATCCGGTCTCGGCGCGGCCGAGCACGTCGCGCCCGGCGAGAGCGTCGGGCAGCGTGCGGGCCTGGATGGGAGTCGGCCGCTCGATACCGGCCTTGGCCAGGACATCGATCACCGGCTGGGGCAGGCCGAACTCGGCGAAGGTGGTGGGGCTGGGAGCGGGACGCTGCTGCGCGGCGGCGAGCGCATGGTCGAGCTGGCGCAGCTCGCTGTTGTCGGGGGTATGGCGGGGGGTGGTCGGCCGCGAGCTCGGGCCGGACGGGCGGTGCCGGCGATTCGGCGCAGCTGTGGGTCGTGCAGGGCGAAGCGAAGTCACGTGGATCCTCAAACTTGGCAGGCCGCGTCACTTCGGAAAACTCGTGAAACCCGGTGTTCCGGAACGGAAACCGATCAGTGCGGCCACGCGGGACGGCTCGCCCGCGAGAGAAACGGCGAATGCGCCGCGCACCAAGCATAACGGGTGCAGGCGGGGCGCATTCCCGCCGCGTCCGCCTCGCGGCTATTCGGCGGCGACGGGCGGCGAGGCGGATTCGCTGTCGGCCGGCTTCTCGCCCGGCGGGGGCAGCAGCGCATACAGCGTCTCGACGCCGCGGTTGATCACGTAGGACGGTGTGGCGAGACCCTTCTCCACCAGCTGCCGTCCGATGGACGCGACCATGGGCGCCGTGGCGCCGAACCGGCGGGCCAGGTCGTTGAAGGTGACCGGCCGGTCGTCGCCGGCGCGGGCTCGAAGGATCGAGAGAATTCCGCTTTCCAGGTCGGTGGGCATACCGGTGACGGTAGTCCTCTGCGCGCCGATTTGTCGGATCTGCTTGTCGTAGGCGGGTGTGACACTGCGCGGATGACCTCCCCGCTCAGCCGCCCTGACGCCTCGGCCGCCGTCGCGCGGACCCCGTGGCGGCTCCTCCTCGGCAGCCTCGTCGCGTCGGTGCCGGTCGACGGTCTCAGCCAGGCGCTGGCCGTCGCCGCGGCGGCGGTCGACGCCTGTGCAGGCGACGCCGACGACCACCTCACGGTCGACCTGCGCGCCGACCGCGTCGAGCTCGCGCTGCAACCACGGGGCGTGCGCGGCGTCAGCGCCCGGGACGCCGAGCTGGCCGGGCTGATCACCGCGGCAGTGTCCGACGGACTCGGTCTGCGGTTCGCCGCGCCGGCCGGCACCCCACGTCCCGTCCAGCTGCTCGAGATCGCCATCGACGCAATGGACATCGACGCCGTCCGGCAGTTCTGGAAAGCGGTGACGGGCTACGTCGACGAACCCGGCGGCGGCAACGGGCTCGTCGATCCGGCCCGGCAGCTGCCGACCCTCTGGTTCCAGCAGATGGACGAGCCGCGCACCCAGCGCAACCGCATCCACTTCGATCTCGACGTCGCGCACGACGAGGCGCCGGCCCGCATCCAGGCCGCACTCGATGCCGGCGGCGTCCTGGTCAGCGATGCCGAGGCCCGGGCGTTCTGGATCCTCGCCGACGTCGAGGGCAACGAGATCTGCATCTGCACGTGGCAGGACCGCGACTGAACAGGCCTCAGTCGCTCGCGGCGAGGCTCGGCGCGAGTTCGGCCGACCAGCGCTCCTCGATGCGGCCGAAGCGCCACACCAGTAGCGCGCCCGCCCAGCTGAGCAGGAACAGCCCGGCGACGCCGTAGCCGGCGTAGTCGAGCGGGATGTTCGCGATCGACGCGATCGGACCCGTGGTGATGTTGGCCTGGTCGGCGAGCACGCCGACGAGCTCGATCGTCCCGATGACCAGCGCAACCGCGACCGACAGGGCGGTGATCGTGAGGTTGTAGAACACCTTGCGGACGGGTCGGGCGAAGGCCCAGCCGTAGGCAGCGTTCATGAACACGCCGTCGACGGTGTCCATGAGCGACATGCCGGCGGCGAAGAGGACGGGCAGGAGGAGGATCGCGTAGAACGGCAGGTTGAACACCGCCGCGCCGCCGGCCAGGACCAGTAGGCCGACCTCGGTGGCCGTGTCGAAGCCGAGCCCGAACAACACGCCGACCGGGTAGATGTGCCAGGCCTTGCGCACCGACTTGGTCAGCCCGCCGAGAAGGCGATTCATGAAACCGCGCTTGTTCAGATGGTCTTCCAGCTGCTGCTCGTCGAACTCGCCGCGGCGCATCTCGCGGAACACCCTCACGATGCCGAGCAGGACCATGAGGTTGAGGACGCCGAGCATCCAAAGGAACACGCCGGACACCGATGCGCCGATGACGGCGGTGGTCGAGTGCAGTCCCGAGTCCGCGTTCGTCACCTGACCGGTCAGCGCCTTCACGCCCAGCGACAGCAGCAGGGCGAGACCGAAGACGACCGTCGAGTGGCCGAGGGAGAACCAGAAGCCGACCGACAGCGGCTTGCGGACAGAGTCCGCCGGCACGCCGGCGAGTTCCTTCTCGGCGTTGTCGGCGAGCAGCTTGCGGGTCGTGTTGTCGACCGCCGCGATGTGGTCGGCATCGAAGGCGTGCCGCAGCCCGAAGGTGTAGGCCAGGACCCCGACGCCGACGGAGAAGACGGGGTGCTCCCCGCCGAGGTGGTAGTGGGCGGGGATCACCAGGCCGAAGAGCGCGCCGAAGCCGATGAGGTGCAGCGCGACGACGACGGTGGCCATGCCGAACAGCGAACGGCGGTCCTGACGGTTGAGGCTGCGGCGGAAGTGGCGCATCGACGAATCGACGGGTCGGGCCATGCCGCCGACTCTATTGCAAGTCGTTGGCAATAGCGACGGCGGGCCGGTGGGCCTCCGGTCAGGCTGCCGTGACCACCACCTGCACGGCGCGGGCACCCGGCAGCGAGGCGATCCGCAACGTCGGGTCGTTCGGGGCGGAGACGACGGACGCCCCGCTCACCGTGACGCGATAGCCGCCCGGGAACTGGATCGCCGGCACCGCGATCTCGGTGATCGCGCCGGCCGGGAACGCGCCGGAACCGTCGACCCTTGCCGTCGAGTAGCTCAACCGGAAGACGCCGGCCGAGAACGACCACGGGTCCGGTGTCCCGGCCACCAGCTGCGGATACGGCTCGGCCAGGGTGCGCAACTTGTCGGTGACCACATTGCCACCGACGGGAGGCAGGCTCGGATCGAGGACGAGTGCTTGTCCGTCGGGCGACGAGCTGGTCTTGTCGTGGCCGGTGTAGGCCCATTCCAGCCACCCGGTGCGGTACTTGTCGGCGATCTGCATGACGCTCGCGATGTTGGCCAGGTCGTCGGTCGCCCCGAACTCGGTCAACAGGGCCGGCATGCCGTGTGACCGGGCGAACGTGTCGGCGCTGCCCACGGTCAGATCGTCCTGCGGAGGGCAAAGGGCGTTGTTGGCCGTCAGTTCCTCGGTGCTGCAGTAGTCGTGGAAGGACAGCCCGCGTCGGGCGCCGGCCGGTGATTGGAGCCCGGTGACGTCCGCCTGGGTGAAGAAGACGTTCGGCTCGATGTAGACGGTGTGACCGGGGTCGACGGCGCGGATCGCCGCGTCGACCCGGTTGTAGAACGCGCTCAGCGGGCCGGCGTCGAACAGGGGGCAGCCGACCAGTGGCACCAGGCACGTCTGGAACAGCGTGCCGGGGAACGGCTCGTTGATGACGTCGTAACCCGCGACGGCGCGGTCGCCGGCGAATCGCGCGGCGACGTGCGCCCAGGCGCGGGCGTAGTGGTCCTGCAAGCCGACGCCGTCGGCGGCGCTGGCGTTGCCCCAGAACTGGTCCCACGTATGCCATTCGGACGGGTTGGCCAGGTAGTTGCCCGGGAAGCCCAGGGCCGGGTTGGGCAGCAGTTGGCCCAGCAGGTCGTCGGCGACCGCCCAGGCCGGAGCCCCCTCGCCCTGGTACTTCTCGTTGTAGAGGTCCTGGTGGAAGTCCAGCTGCGAGACGATGCCGTGCGCTGCGAGCGTGTGCACGGTCGTGGCTATCGAGTCGAGATAGGCGTCGTCGTAGTGTCCGGGCAGGGGTTCGACCGCGGCCCAGATGACACCCAGGCGCACCGCGTCGAGCCCGTTCGCCGCGAGGAAGGTGGCGTCGTCGTCGCCGAAGCCGTCGCTCGACGGCGTGTACGGCGCGACCTTGTAGACCTGGTTGACGCCGTGCAGGACGGCGACGCGCCCGGTGGCGTCGGTGAACCAGCGACCGGCCTGGCCGAGGCCGAGCGCAGCGAGCCCGGTGGCCGCGGGCGAGGGGGCGCCCGATGCCGGCGACGTCAGCGCCGGCTGGCTCAGGAGCGCCAGTGCGGCAGCGATCAGCACGATCCGGACCGGGCGCATGGCAGCTCCTTGGAAGGCGTCCGGGCGAGCATAGAAGTGAAACGTGTTCTTACGCAGCTCCGGAGGAGTCGGCGTCTGCCTGCGCGCGCAGTTTGGCCGCCGTCCGCTTCCGGCCGGGGATCTCCCGCGGCGCACATTCGCGTAGTTCGGCGAGCAGGCGTTCGGAGAACTCGGCCGCGCCCTCGCCCGGTTGGACTTCGCCGCCGGCCGGGCGGAAGAACTCGACGGTGATGGAGGGCCGCTTGGGCAGCCGGACGACGTCGACCGAGCCATTCGTGCGGACGCAGACGACAGTCGCCTCCGGGACGGCCTCAGCCAGCCGGCCGATGCCGGCCCGGGCCCGGCGCTCACATCCGAGCGAACGAGTGCCTTCCGGAAAGATCCCGATGCAGGCGCCGTTGCGCAGCTCGTCGATCGCCGTCGAGATCGCCTCCTCGTTGGAGCCGCCTCGGTCGACGGGAATCTGACCGGTCCCGCGCATGATCGACCCCACGAAGGGCTTGTCGAACAGCGTCGACTTGGCCAGCGCATGGATCTGCCGAACTCGGCCCGCCGCCACCGCAATGGCGACCGGGTCCCAGTAGCTGTCGTGATCGGCCGCGAGCAGCACCGGTCCGGTGGGCGGCAGGCAATCCAGCCCGGTGACCGTGAGACGCGACCAGCGCATGATCGGGCGCCAGACGGCCAGCACGAACCGGTAGGCGGGGGTCATCGGCGGTCGGCGGGTTGCCATGCCGACATCATCGCGCAGCGGCGGCCAAACCGGCTGTGGTCGGCTGGTCGCTTCTGGCTCCGTAGACTGGGGAGTTCCGTCCCGATACGAAATGAGGGTTGCCGCGTGGCGATCAAGCAGCGCAGCGATCTGCGCAACGTGGCGATCGTCGCCCACGTCGACCATGGCAAGACGACCCTTGTCGACGCGATGTTGTGGCAGTCCGGCGCCTTCACCGCGCACCAGGCCGACACCGGTGACGTCAACGAACGGGTGATGGACTCCAACGACCTGGAGCGCGAGAAGGGCATCACGATCCTGGCCAAGAACACGGCCGTCGACCACGTGATGCCCAACGGCGAGCGCCTCACGATCAACATCATCGACACCCCGGGCCACGCCGACTTCGGCGGCGAGGTCGAGCGCGGGCTCTCGATGGTCGACGGCGTACTGCTGCTCGTCGACGCCTCGGAAGGTCCGCTGCCGCAGACCCGCTTCGTACTGCGCAAGGCGCTCGAGGCCGGCATGCCGGTCGTCCTCGTCATCAACAAGGTCGACCGCCCGGACGCACGCATCGCCGAGGTCGTCGACGAGACCTACGAGCTGTTCCTCGACCTCGACGCCGACGAGCACCAGATCGAGTTCCCCATCGTGTACGCGTCAGCGAAGGCCGGCCGCGCGTCGCTGAAACGGCCCGGGGACGGCGGTATGCCGGAGGAGGAGAACCTCCAGCCGCTGTTCGAGACGATCCTCGAGTCGATCCCGGCGCCCACCTACGACGACGAGGCACCGTTGCAGGCCCACGTCACGAACCTCGACGCGTCGCCCTACCTCGGCCGGCTGGCGCTGTGCCGGGTGCACAACGGGACGATCCGCAAGGGGCAGCAGGCGGCGTGGTGCCGGGCCAACGGCGCCATCGAACGGGTGAAGATCACCGAACTGCTGCTGACCCGGGCGCTCGACCGCTTCCCGGCCGAGTCGGCCGGTCCGGGCGACATCATCGCAATCGCCGGCATCCCCGAGATCACGATCGGCGAGACCCTGGCCGATCCGGACGACCCGCGCCCGCTGCCCGTCATCACTATCGACGAGCCGTCGATCTCGATGACCATCGGCATCAACACGTCGCCGCTGGCCGGAGGCTCCGGCACCAAGCTCACCGCCCGGCAGGTGATCAACCGGCTGGAGGTCGAGCTGGTCGGCAACGTGTCCATCCGGGTGCTGCCGACCGAGCGACCCGACACCTGGGAGGTGCAGGGCCGCGGCGAGCTGCAGCTCGCCATCCTCGTCGAGATCATGCGGCGGGAGGGCTTCGAGATCACTGTCGGCAAGCCGCAGGTGGTCACACGCACCGTGGACGGCAAGCTGCACGAGCCGATGGAGCGGATGACCATCGACATCCCGTCCGAGTACCAGGGCGTGGTGATCCAGCTGCTGGCGCTGCGCAAGGGCCGGCTCGAGCAGATGGTCGATCACGGCACCGGCTGGATCCGGATGGAGTACCTCGTCCCGGCGCGCGGGCTGATCGGTTTCCGTACCGAGTTCCTGACCGAGACGCG
>NZ_JBHEMO010000018.1:0-78461 GCF_046262535.1 Jatrophihabitans sp.
CTCAGCGCGTTCGCCGGCATCCTGCTGACCCTGCAGAACGCGTCGGTGAGCTACAGCGCCGGCACCGGGCTCGAACTGAACGTGGTCGCGATCGTGCTCTTCGGCGGCGTGTCCATCTTCGGTGGGCGCGGAACCATCGCCGGCGTCGTGCTGTCGGTGATCATCGTCGGCAGCCTGCAGATGGCGCTCACCCAGATCAACGTCTCGGCCGACAAGCAGAACATCGTCACCGGCGTCCTGCTGCTCATCAGCGTCATCGTGCCCAACGGCGGCGAGGCGCTGCGTCGGATGCGGGAGCGAGTTCGGCGGCGCGCCGCACCCCGGCCGCACTGAACTCGGCACGTGCGAGAACACGACAGTCCCATCACCGCTTCATCCACCGAGGGAAGGGCAACACCAATGACCGGAAACCGGACGGCGCGCCGCGTCGCCACCGCGGCACTGTCCGTGGTGCTCGCCGGCGGCGTTCTGGCCGCCTGTAGTTCCACGTCGAAGAACAAGAGCGGCAGCACCGGGGGTGCGAAGCCCGGCGGGTCGTCGTCCGGCGCGTCCGGCGGGTCGGGCGGCATAAAGAAGGGCCTGAAGGTGTACTTCATCCCGAAGGACACCCAGAACCCCTACGAGGTGCTCGCCGACAAGGGTGGCCAGAAGGCGCTCAGCGAACTAGGTGGGTCGGTGACGGTCAGCAGCGGCACGGCCGACACCGCCGCCGCCCAGTTGCCCTCGATCCAGGCGGCGATCCAGGCGAAGGCCGACGCTATCGTCATCGCCGCCAACGACCCGTCGGCGCTGTGCCCCTCGCTGAACCGAGCGGCCCAGCAGGGCATCAAGATCGTCGCGTTCGACTCCGACATCGCCTGCGGCAGCAGCCCCAACCATCTGTTCATCAACCAGGCCGACACCAAGCAGATCGGGACGTCGGAGGTCGACCTCCTGGCCAAGCAGATCAACTCCACCGGTCAGATCGCGATCCTGTCGGCCGCGGCCAGCGCGACCAACCAGAACGCGTGGATCAAGTACATGAAGGAGCAGTTGACCAAGTACCCGAAGATGAAGCTGGTCTCGACCGTCTACGGCAATGACGACCCGGCGACGTCGCTCACCGTGCTGCAGGGTCTGCTCTCCGCCTACCCGAACCTGAAGGGCATCATCTCGCCCACCACGGTCGGGATCTCCACGGCCGCCCAGTACCTCTCCACCCACAAGGACATCGCCAAGCGGGTGGTGCTGACGGGGCTGGGCCTGCCGTCGCAGATGCGCAAGTACATCAAGGACGGCACCACCCAGTCCTTCGAGCTGTGGAACCCGTCCGACCTCGGCTACCTGGCCGGCTACGCCGCGGCCAGCCTGGCTTCGGGCACCGAGCTGAAGGCGGGCGCGACGTTCACGTCCGGCAAATTGAACAAGACGTACACGATGGCCGCCGGTGCCGGTGAGCTGTCGGTGATCCTCGGGCCGCCGACCGTGTTCGACAAGTCCAACATCGACCAGTTCAACTTCTGATCGACTGAACGGCGTCGACACATGGCCCGGTACTGCTTCCAGCTTCAGGTCCGTCCAGAACTTCTGGACGAGTACCGGGAGCGGCACCGGGCCGTGTGGCCGGACATGCTCCGCGCGCTGCGCGACACCGGGTGGCGCAACTACTCGATCTTCGCCCGGGCCGACGGCCTGCTCGTCGGTTACGTCGAGGCCGACGACCTCGACGCCGCCCAGCAGGCGATGGCCCGCACCGAGGTCAACGAGCGCTGGCAGGCCGACATGAGCAAGTACTTCGTGGGCCTGTCCGGCCGCGGACCGGACGAGTCCTTCGTTCTGCTCGAGGAGATCTTCCACCTCGAGGACCAGTTAGGGAGTTCCTCATGAGTGCAGTGGTCCAAGCGGCCGGGCTGGAGCGCATCACGGTGCGGCGCACCAAGATCGGTCTGGTCGCCGGCGGCCTCGGTGCGTACTGGCCGCAGTTCCCGGACCTGTTGCCGCAGCTGCAGGCGTCGGCGCGACGCGTGTCCGAACGCATGCGGGCGCTGGACTGCGACGTCGTGGACGCCGGCTTCATCTCCGACGCCGAGGACGGTGCCCGGGCCGCCGAGCAACTGCGCGTCGCCGGGTGCGACCTGATCGTCGGTTTCCTGACCACCTACATGACCGCCTCCATGCTTGCGCCGATCGCACAGCGCAGCGGTGCGCCGATCCTGCTGATCAACCTGCAACCGACCGAGGCGATGGACCACGCCACGTTCGACACCGGGCAGTGGCTGGCCTACTGCGGCGCCTGCCCGCTGCCCGAGATGGCCAACACGTTCCTGCGTCTGGGCGTGCCGTTCCGTTCCGTCTCCGGTTACCTCGAGGACGAGCGCGCGTGGGCCCGGATCAGCCGATGGATCAAGGCGGCCGGGGTCCGCGGCGCGCTGCGCACCGGCCGGCACGGCCTGATGGGTCACCTGTACCCCGGGATGCTCGACGTCTCCACCGACCTGACCCTCGTGCCGGCCAACTTCGGCGGGCACATGGAGGTCCTAGAGTTCGACGACCTGCGCGTTCGGGTCGACGCGGTGTCGGATGCCGACGTCGACCAGCGCATCGCCCTGGCCCGTGACGTGTTCGAGGTCGACGACTCGGTCGTCGACGACGACTTCCGCTGGGCCGCCAAGGTGTCCCTGGGCCTGGACCGGCTCGTCGACGATTTCGCGCTGCACAGCCTCGCCTACTACCACCGCGGGCTCGAGGGCGAACAACACGAGCGGCTCGGCGCCGGAATGATCCTGGGCGCGTCGCTGCTGACCGCGCGCGGCATCCCGGCGTGCGGCGAGTACGAGCTGCGGACCTCACTCGCCATGCTCATCGTCGACCGGCTCGGCGGCGGCGGCTCGTTCACCGAGCTTCAGGCGCTCAACTTCAACGACGACGTCGTCGAGATGGGGCACGACGGCCCCGCCCACCTGGCCATCGGCGAGCGCCGCCCGCTGCTGCGCGGCCTCGGCGTCTATCACGGCAAGCGCGGTTGGGGAGTGTCGGTCGAGTTCGACGTGAAGCACGGCCCGGTCACCACGTTCGGCATCGCCCAGCAGCGCGACGGCGCGTTTCGCTTCGTCGCGTCCACCGGCACCGTTGTCCCCGGACCGGTCCTGCAGATCGGCAACACCACCTCTCGCGTCGACTTCGGCGCCGACCCCGGCGAGTGGGTCGACACCTGGAGCGCTACCGGCATCTCACACCACTGGGCACTGGGGATCGGCGACCTGTTGCCCGACCTGCGGGCGACCGCTGACCTGCTCGGGGTCGAGCTGGTCGAGGTCAAGCTCTGAGTCCCGCGCTGACGCGCCTACGCAACGAAAGCAGGTCAGACATGGTCGACGGCGAGGCCGTCAAGGCGGTGCTGCGCACGCAGCGCGTCGAGCTCCCGTCCTGGGCGTTCGGCAACTCGGGAACGCGCTTCAAGGTGTTCGCCCAGCGGGGAGTGCCGCGCGATCCCTTCGAGAAGATCGCCGACGCCGCGCAGGTGCACCGCTACACCGGTGTCGCCCCGTCCGTCGCGCTGCACATCCCCTGGGACAAGGTCGCGGACTACGCCGTCCTGGCCGCCGCGGCGAAGGACCTCGGCATCGAGCTCGGCACCATCAACGCCAACGTCTTCCAGGACGACGACTACATGCTCGGCAGCATCACCAACCCCGACCCGCGCATCCGGAGCAAGGCGCTGAACCACCTCTACGAGTGCGTCGACGTGATGGACCAGACCGGATCGCGCGACCTCAAGCTGTGGTTCTCGGACGGCACCAACTACCCCGGCCAGGACAACATCCGGGCGCGGCAGGACCGGCTGGCCGAAGGTTTGCAGGCCGTCTACGAGCGCCTGGGCGAGAACCAGCGGCTCATCCTCGAATACAAGCTGTTCGAGCCGGCGTTCTACACGATGGACGTGCCGGACTGGGGCACCTCGTTCGCCCACTGCCTGCAGCTCGGCGAGCGCGCGAAGGTGTGTGTCGACACCGGGCACCACGCGCCGGGCACCAACATCGAGTTCATCGTCGCCTTCCTACTGCGGGCCGGGAAGCTCGGCGCCTTCGACTTCAATTCGCGCTTCTATGCCGACGACGACCTGATGGTGGGCTCGGCCGACCCGTTCCAGCTGTTCCGGATCATGTTCGAGGTGGCGACGGCCGGCGGCTTCGCAGAGGACACCGAGATCGCGTTCATGCTCGACCAGTGCCACAACATCGAGCCGAAGATCCCGGGCCAGATCCGGTCGGTGATGAACGTCCAGGAAGCGACCGCGAAGGCGCTGCTCGTCGACCTCGAGGTGCTGGACGCGGCCCAACGAGCTGGTGACGTCCTCGGCGCGAACGCCGTCCTGATGGACGCTTACAACACCGACGTCCGGCCCCTGCTCGCCGACCTCCGTTCCGAGCAGGGGCTGGACCCCGACCCCATGGCGGCTTACGCCGCGTCCGGCTACGCCGAGCGCATCGTCGCCGAACGCGTCGGCGGCCAGCAGGCCGGCTGGGGGGCTTAACACCACCAACCCTCGCGTCGCTCACGCTTCGGCGGGGACCCCGAAAAGAACAACCGGCAAGGATGACATGACACAACCAAGCACCGTCGATCAGTTGATCGCCCGATCCAACCGGTTGGGCGCCGACCCGCGGAACACGAACTACGCGGGCGGCAACACGTCGGCGAAGGGGACGGCGACCGACCCCGTCACCTCCGAGCCGGTCGACCTGATGTGGGTCAAGGGCTCCGGCGGCGACCTCGGGACGCTGACGCCGGCCGGCTTGGCGGTACTGCGGCTCGACCGCCTGCGCTCACTGGTCGACGTCTACCCCGGCGTCGAACGCGAGGACGAGATGGTGGCCGCGTCCGACTACTGCCTGCACGGGAAGGGGGGCGCGGCGCCGTCGATCGACACCGCCATGCACGGGCTGGTCGACCGGGCGCATGTCGACCACCTGCACCCCGACTCCGGCATCGCGCTGGCCACGTCGGCCGACGGCGAGCAGCTCACCGCCGAGTGCTTCGGCGACCGCGTGGTCTGGGTGCCCTGGCGCCGGCCCGGATTCCAGCTCGGCCTCGACATCGCCGCGATCGCGCGGACGAACCCGCAGGCGATCGGCTGCGTACTCGGCGGCCACGGGATCACCGCGTGGGGGGCGACGAGTGACGAATGCGAGGCGAACTCCCTCGAGATCATCCGGGCCGCCGAGGCGTTCATCGCGCAGCGTGGGCGGCCGGACCCGTTCGGTGCGGTCGTCGTCCAGGCGTTGGCGGCCGACGAGCGGCGGGCACGAGCCGCCGCGCTGGCGCCGGTCCTGCGCGGGCTGGCCTCGACCGATCGGCCGCAGGTCGGCCACTTCACCGACGCCGACGTCGTGCTCGACTTCATCAGTCGAGCCGAGCACCCGCGGCTGGCCGCGCTCGGCACGTCCTGCCCGGACCACTTCCTCCGGACGAAGGTGCGGCCGATGGTGCTCGACCTGCCACCGACCGCCCTGCTGGCCGACGTGATCGCCCGGCTGAAGGAGCTGCACGCCGCCTACCGCGACGACTACGCGGCGTACTACCAGAAGTACGCCACCGCCGAATCACCGGCGATGCGCGGCGCCGACCCGGCGATCGTCCTGGTGCCCGGCGTCGGCATGTTCAGCTTCGGCGCCAACAAGCAGACGGCGCGAGTGGCGGGCGAGTTCTACGTCAACGCGATCAACGTCATGCACGGAGCTGAGGCGATCTCGACGTACGCGCCGATCGACGAGTCGGAGAAGTTCCGCATCGAGTACTGGGCCCTCGAAGAGGCCAAGCTGGCCCGGATGCCCAAGCCGAAAGTGCTGGCCACCCGGGTCGCCCTTGTGACCGGTGGTGGATCAGGCATCGGCCGCGCCATCGCCCACCGGCTCGCGGCCGAGGGCGCATGCGTGGTGGTGGCTGACCGGGACGCGTCCGCGGCGGCGTCGGTGGCGGCCGAGTTGGGATCAGCCGACGTCGCGGTCGCGGTGACCGTGGACGTCACCGATGAAGCGGGCATCGCCGCGTCGTTCGCGGCGGCCGCGCTGTCGTTCGGCGGCGTCGACCTCGTCGTCAACAACGCCGGGTTGTCCATCTCCAAGCCGCTGCTCGAGACCTCGGCGGCCGACTGGGACGTGCAGCACGACGTCATGGCCCGCGGGTCGTTCCTCGTCGCCCGTGAGGCGGCGCGCGTGATGCAGGCGCAGGGGATGGGCGGCGACATCGTCTACATCGCGTCCAAGAACAGTGTCTTCGCCGGCCCGAACAATGTGGCTTACGGGGCCGCGAAGGCCGACCAGGCGCATCAGGTGCGGTTGCTCGCAGCCGAGCTCGGCGAACTGGGGATCCGGGTGAACGGCGTGAACCCCGACGGCGTCGTCCGCGGTTCCGGCATCTTCGCCGGTGGCTGGGGTGCGCAGCGGGCAGCGGTGTACGGCGTCGCCGAAGAGGACCTCGGCGCGTTCTACGCGCAGCGCACGCTGCTCAAGCGTGAGGTGCTGCCCGAACACGTGGCCGACGCGGTCTTCGCCCTGACCGGTGGCGACCTGTCGCAGACGACCGGTTTGCACATCCCGGTCGACGCGGGCGTGGCCGCCGCGTTCCTGCGCTGACCGGACGAAGGGAGCACGAGTGGCAGCGGGCGGATCCTTCGCGGCGGTGGACCTCGGGGCGTCGTCGGGTCGGGTGATGGTCGCCGACGTCGGCCGCGACGATGTCCACCTGCGCGAGGTGCACCGGTTCGCCAACCGGCCGGTGCGGCTGAACGGCACCCTGCACTGGGACGTGCTGGCTCTCTGGGCGGGCGTGGTCGACGGCCTGCGCATCGCGGGGCGCGAGGCGAACCCGCTGGCCGGGATCGGCGTCGACTCGTGGGCGATCGACTACGCGCTGCTCGACGCGGACGGGGCACTGCTCGGCAACCCGGTGCACTATCGCGACGCCCGCACCGACGGCGTCGCCGACGCGGTCGCGCAGGTCATCACGCCCGAGGAGCTGTACGCGGTGACCGGGGTACAGCGGTTGCCGTTTAACACCGTCTATCAACTGGTCGCCGCTCGGGACAGCTGGGCGCTGCGCAACGCGGCGGCGCTGCTCATGATCCCGGACCTCTTCGCGTACTGGCTCACCGGTCAACGCACCGGCGAGGTCACCAACGCCTCGACCACCGGCCTGTTCGACGTGCGTTCGCGCACCTGGTCGGCCGAGCTGGTCAAGCGGCTCGACCTGCGGGCGGATCTGCTGCCCGAGGTCGCTGAACCCGGTGTCCGGATCGGCATGCTGCTGCCGTCGGTGGCTGCGGAGTGCGGGCTGGCCGACGTCCCGGTCTGGACGGTGGGTTCGCACGACACCGCGTCGGCCGTGCTCGGCGTCCCGGCGGCCGACGACCGGTTCGCCTACATCTCATGCGGCACCTGGTCGCTGGTGGGCGTCGAGCGGCCGGCACCGGTCACGTCGGAGGCGGCGCGGCTGGCCAACTTCAGCAATGAACTCGGGGTCGACGGGACCGTGCGTTTCCTGCGCAACGTGATGGGGCTGTGGCTGCTGCAGGAGTCGCTTCGGACCTGGGAGCGCAGCGGCGTATCGGCGGAGCTTCCGGCATTGCTGGCCCAGGCCGCTGCGCTGCCGGCCGGCCGCAGCGTCATCGACCCCGATCGGCCGGAGTTCCTGCCGCCCGGGGACATGCCGGCGCGTTTGCAGGCCGAGTGCCGCCGGACGGACCAGCCGGTGCCCACGACCCCCGCTGAGATCACCCGCTGCATCCTCGACAGCCTGGCCGCGGCCTACCGCCGGACGGTACGGGAGGCCGCCGAACTCGCCGGCGCACCGGTCGAGGTCGTGCACCTGGTCGGCGGCGGGGCGCAGAATTCGCTGCTCTGCCAGCTCACCGCCGACGCCTGCGGGCTGCCGGTGATCGCCGGGCCGGTCGAGGCGGCGGCGTACGGCAACGTGCTCGTGCAGGCCCGCGCCGCCGGCGTGCTGAGCGGGGGGTTGAGCGACCTGCGCGCGCGGGTGCCCCACACCGACAGCGTCACCTACCGGCCGCGCTGACGGTTCGCTCGTGCGGGCAGCAGAGGATGAGGGTGATGCGCTGCGCTCGTCCTGGCGGTCAGGGTGCATCACCCTCGGGCGCATCACCGTCAGACGCTTCCGAGTGCCCGTCGCAGCTGGTCGGCCACGAGGGGTTCCTCGGTGCGGACGACGACACTGGGGTAGCGCAGCACCAGTGCCCCGGCCAGGGACAATTCGTTCTGTCGGAGCTGGTCGTCGAACCACCGGCGTGGCGCCAGATGGACTGCGCCGTCAACCTCGACGACGACCCGACGCCCGCCGGGCAACGTCCATTCCGCGTCGAGGTAGCGCCGGCGCCCCGACCGTTCTCGGCGGACCTGCTGCAGCGCCGGCCCGGGTAGCCCGTTGCGCCGGCACAGGCGGACGAAATCGATCTCGCTGAGCGCGTGCGCGCCCATCTCGATGTCGTCGAGGGCGAGAAGCAGGGCCCGGTGATGCCGCGCGGTCGGGGCCGCATCGACCGCGCATCGCAGCAACGGCACGGTGGTGAGCCGCTGCTGGACGACTGCTGCCACCAGGCCGCAGGCGGTGCGCGCGTTCGGCAGGTCCCTCGCGGCCAACGTCACCGCGGGCTCGATCCGCTGGCAGCGCAGGTTGCGGTGAAGCGCGGCCGGATCGAGGCGGCGCGCCCGGTACAGCACGAGAGGAATGGGTAGCTGCGGCAACCGGGTGCCGGCCGGCGCGAGAACGTACGCGGGGTCCCGTTCCCAGCCCACCAGGCCGCGACGTTCCGCGGCGGAGAACGACGCGAGCACCGCGCGCGGGCCACAGTTCAGCACCGCAACCTCCCACGTCTCGGCGTGGGTCAGCTCGCCGTTGCCCAGAACGACGGCTCGGCCGATCGCGCGCCAGCGGTTCGCGGCCACTCGAGCGGTGATCTGGGACCGCGTGCACCCCCGCGCGATCAGCTCGGCGCGCGTGTAGACGCCCGGGCCGATCTGGTCGGCGGTCCGGACTGCGCGCGCAGCTGCCTGGGTGAGCACGTCAGGCAGCGTGCAGTTCGCGTACGGCGCCTCGCACGGCCGGATGCCAACCTGTGGACAGTTCCCCTCGCTGTGGACAACCAGGGCCGGCGCGAAGCGTTACGCACCGTGGCCGCCATGGCGGTCAGGGGGCATCACGCTTGGGGTTTGGCCGCGGGGCGTCACGGTTTGTCCGACGTGGCCCGGTTGGGTCGTCATGGCGGTCAGGGCGCATCACGTTTGTGCCGAGATCGTCCGCGCACAACGATCTGATTTCGACGGGCGCCCCTGTTCCAGCGAGCGCCTGCGAGGGATTACGGTGCTCGGATCACCCCGGTCACGTCGGGGGTCGGGGAAAAGCCCCGATTCGGGCGCAGCCGGGTTTCGACGAAGGTGAGGGGATTGATCTTGCGCGCACTGCGTGGGATGAAGGTAGGAGCCCTCGTGGTGAGCGCGTCGCTTGCGCTCGCGGCGTGCGGCAGCAGCGGTGGCGGTGGCGGCAAGTCCTCCGGAGCCGGCGGCGGTTCGTCGCCGGCCGGTGGGGCGAGCAAGCCCCCTGCGAAGACCATCAAGGTCGGCATGGCCTACGACGTCGGCGGCCGCGGCGACAAGTCGTTCAACGACTTGGCGGCGGCGGGCCTGGACAAGGCGAAGACGACCCTCAGCGTGCAGACGAAGGAGCTCGCCGCGACCCAGGGCGAGAGTGAGCAGGCCAAGGAGAGCCGGCTCACCCTTCTCGCCCAGCAGGGCTACAACCCCGTGGTCGCGGTCGGATTCGCGTACGCAACGGCCGTCGGCAAGATCATCAAGCAGTTCCCGAGCACGAAGTTCGCGCTGATCGACGACGACAGCGTGAAGGGCCCGAACCTCGAGAGCCTTCTCTTCACCGAGAACGAGAGCTCGTTCCTCGTCGGTGTTGCCGCGGCGCTGGCGACCAAGACCAAGAACGTCGGCTTCATCGGCGGCGTCAATGAGCCGCTGATCCAGAAGTTCCAGGCCGGCTACCAGGCCGGGGTGCACGCGATCGACAAGTCGATCAAGATCCAGGTCAAGTACCTGACCCAGCCACCGGACTTCGGTGGCTTCGGTGACCCGGCCAAGGGCAAGACGACGGCACTCGGCATGTACAACGCCGGAGCCGACGTGGTGTACCACGCAGCCGGTGGTTCCGGTGCGGGACTGTTCGACGCCGCCAAGGCGGTCAACAAGCTCGCCATCGGCGTCGACTCCGACCAGTACCAGTCCGCCCCGGCGGACGAGAAGAGCCTGATCCTGACCTCGGCTCTGAAGGGCGTCGACACCGCGGTGTTCGACTTCATCAGCGACTACACCAAGGGGCAGTTCCAGGCCGGCTCCAAGCGGTTCAGCCTGAAGGACAACGGCGTCGGTTACGCGACGTCGAACCCGAAGATCGAGCCGTTCAAGGCGAAGATCGAGGAGTTCAAGGCGAAGATCATCAGCGGCGCGATCACGGTTCCCACCACGATCTGACCGCACAGTTCGGACTGGTCCGGGACGGCGCGGTATAGCGTCGCCCCGGACCGTTTCTCATTCCCTTGGATGGTGTGTGCAGCGATGGAGCCGGACAGCTCCGCCGACGTCGGCCAGGACGTGGGACCGGTCGCGACCGCAGCCCCGGCCGTCGTACTGCGCGGGATCACCAAGCGCTATCCCGGCGTGGTGGCCAATCAGGACATAAACCTCACCGTTCGCCGCGGCGAGGTGCACGCCATCGTCGGCGAGAACGGCGCCGGCAAGTCGACGCTGATGAAGACGCTCTACGGCATGCACAAGCCGGACGAGGGCGAGATCGAGGTCGACGGGCGCCCGGTGAACTTCTCGACCCCCAGCGACGCCATCAAGGCCGGCATCGGCATGGTGCACCAGCACTTCATGCTGGCCGACAACCTGACCGTCCTCGAGAACATCGTGTTGGGCGCCGAACCGTCGCGCGGCGGCCTGCTCGACAAGCCGGCAGCCCGCCGGCGCATCCGGGAGATCTCGGACGCCTACGGCCTCGACCTGGATCCGGACGAGCTAGTGGAGGACCTCGGCGTCGGGGCGCGCCAACGCGTCGAGATCTGCAAGGTGCTCTACCGCGGCGCCCGCATCCTGATCCTGGACGAGCCGACGGCAGTCCTGGTGCCGCAAGAGGTCGACGAGTTGTTCGGCAATCTGCGGGAGCTGAAGTCCGAAGGGCTCACCGTCCTGTTCATATCGCACAAGCTGGACGAGGTCCTCGCCGTCGCCGACGAGATCACGGTGATCCGGCGAGGTACCACTGTCAGCACGGTCGACCCGAGCCACACGACGGCGCGCCAGCTCGCCGAACTGATGGTGGGCAGCGAGCTGCCGGTACCGGAGCTGCGGGAATCCACCGTCACCGACGTCGCGGAGCTGACCGTCGAGGGTCTCACCGTCCGCACGGCGACGGGACGGGCGGTGCTCACCGACATCGGGTTCACGATCCACAAGGGCGAGATCGTCGGGATCGGTGGCGTCGAGGGCAACGGTCAGGCCGAGCTCGTCGAGGCGGTCCTCGGCCTGCGGCCCGCGGCCGCCGGACGGATCCTGTTGGGTGACCGCGACATCACCCGCTGGACGACGCGGCGCCGCCGCGAGGCCGGTATCGGCTACATACCGGAGGACCGGCACCGCCAGGGCCTGCTGCTCGAGGCGCCGCTGTGGGAGAACCGGATCCTGGGCCACCAGACCGAGAAACCGAACGCGCGAGGTCCGCTCATCTCGGTGGCCGCGGCCAAGCAGGACACCGCCCGCATCGTCGCCGAGTTCGACGTCCGCACACCCGGCATCGACGTCACCGCCGCGTCGCTGTCCGGCGGCAACCAGCAGAAGCTGGTCGTCGGTCGGGAGATGAGCGGACACCCGAGCGTGCTCATCGCCTCACACCCCACCCGCGGCGTGGACGTCGGGGCACAGGCCGCCATCTGGGACCACCTGCGCGCCGCGCGGGCCGGTGGGTTGGCCGTCCTGCTCATCTCGGCCGACCTCGATGAGCTGATCGGCATGTCCGACACGCTGCACGTGATCCTGCGGGGGCGGCTCGTGGCCGAGATGGACCCGAAGACCGTGACACCGGTCGAGCTGGGCGCGGCGATGACCGGAGCCGACAGCCGGGGATCGGGCACCGTTCCTGCCGCCGAGGGTTCGGCGTCGTGACCGCTGCCGTCCGGCGTCGCGCCTCCACCCGCGAGGTAGCCCATCGGCTGTCGCTCGCCCTCGCCGCCGCCCTGCTCGCCTTGGCATTTGCCGCGCTCATCACCGCGGTCGTGCTGCAACTGACCCATCACAACGCCTACGACGCGTTGAAGAAGATGGTCGACTACGGCACGCAATCCGATCAAATGGCCGCGATCGTCAACCAGGCGACCACCTACTACCTTTCTGCGGTTGCCGTCGCCATCGGCTTCCGGATGAACCTGTTCAACATCGGCGTCGACGGCCAGTACCAGCTGGCCGCGTTGCTCGCCGCCGCGTTCGGGGGCGAGGTCGCGCTGCCCAACGGCCTGCACCAGCTCGCCATCGTGGTCGTTGCAATGCTCGTCGGCTCGTTTTGGGCCGGGATCGCCGGCGTGCTCAAGGCGACCCGCGGGGTCAGCGAGGTCATCTCCACGATCATGCTGAACTTCATCGCCGCGGCGGTCATCGCCTACCTGCTCACACCGAAGCGTTTGGGTCAGCTGTCCGGTGAGAACCTGACCACCAAGCCCATCAACGGCTCGGGGCAGGTGCGCGGCATCGCGCTGATCCCGGGCGCCCACACCAAGGTGTTCGGCCTCGTCTTCCTCGCGGTCATCGTCGGCGTCGGCTTCCACTTCCTGATCACCCGCACCCGGTTCGGCTTCGACCTGCGCGCCACCGGGCGCTCGGCCTCGGCGGCCCAGGCGAGCGGCGTCAACGTCAAACGGATGGTCATCATCGCGATGCTGCTGTCCGGGGCGGTGGCCGGGCTGGTGAACATGCCGGTTCTGCTCGGCGACGCCCACAACTACTCGCTCAGCACCCCGTCCGGCATCGGCTTCACCGGAATTGCCATCGCGCTGCTCGGCCGCAACAACCCGCTCGGCATCGTCTTCACCTCGCTGCTCTGGGCCTTCCTGGACACGTCGTCGAACATCCTGCAGATCAGCAACATCCCGACCTCGGTCGTCGCCATCACCGAGGGGGTCGTCGTGCTGTCCGCGGTCGTCGCCTACGAGCTCGTCCGCCGGTTCGGCCTCAAGCGCCAGCAACGCCGGGTCGGCGAAGAGATCGCGGAGCCGACGACCGATCCGGCCGCCGGGACGGAGGTGATCGAGGCATGACCATCCGCGATGCCTCGGCCGACGTCGTCCCGACCTCGAGCCTGCGGGCCGACCGCCGCACCGCCGCCGTCAACCGCAGCGCCACGCGGCTGATCCTGGCCGCATTGATCGGGCTGGCGGTCGTGAGCCTGACGCGCATCGTCAGCGGCGAGCAGAACCTCACCACCGGCGGCGCCATGGGGGCCGCGATCAACTCCGCGATCCCGATCATGCTGGCCGGTCTCGGTGGTCTCTGGTCGGAACGCTCGGGCGTCGTCAACATCGGCCTCGAGGGCCAGATGATCCTCGGCACCTGGTTCGCCGCCGACTTCGCCTTCAAGTCGGGCAGCCCGTGGATGCTCATCGTCGGCGGTCTCGTCGGCGGTCTCATCGGCGGGATCCTGCATGCGATCGCCACCGTCGGGTTCGGCGTCGACCAGATCATCTCCGGCGTCGCGCTCAACCTGCTCGCGCCCGGCATCACGAAGTACCTGGCCGGCATCTACTTCACGAAGGCCGACGCGATCAAGGCCGGCGGCGGCCCCACCCAGTCGCCGAAGGTGCATGCCTTCACCACCCTCAACTGGCACGGCGCATCCTCATGGCTGACGAAGGTTCAGCACCACCACTGGTTCCTGATTTCTGACCTCGCCGGCCTGTTGGACGGCATCGTCACGTCGCTCAATGTGTTCACCATCATCGCCTTGCTGCTGATCCCGCTGACCTGGTTCGTCCTGTGGCGCACGGCGTTCGGGCTCCGTCTGCGCTCGTGCGGCGAGAACCCCACCGCGGCCGAGACGCTGGGCGTCAAGGTGTACACGATGAAGGCCAGCGCGGTGATCGTCTCGGGCGCGCTGGCCGGGCTGGCCGGTGCGTTCCTCGTCGACTACACCGGCATCTACCGCGAGAACCAGACGTCGGGGCGGGGCTACATCGGCCTGGCCGCGATGATCTTCGGCAACTGGCGCCCGGGTGGCCTGCTCGCCGGTTCCAGCCTGTTCGGTTACACCGACGGCCTGCAGCAACAGAACGGCGGGACCACGATCCACGCGCTGTTGCTGCTGGTCGCGATCCTGCTCGCCGTCGCGGGCGGCTACGCCCTGTACCAGAAGCGGATGGTGGCCGGAGTGGTGGCGATCGTGGTCGCCGCCCTGGTCCTCGTCTGGTACCTGACGACCGACAGCATCCCGTCGGAGTTCGCCACCTACAGCCCGCAGATCATCACCCTGTTCGTCCTGGCCATCGCGTCCCAACGACTACGCATGCCCGCGGCCGACGGCATCCCGTGGCGGCGGGGACAGGGCGCGTAGGAGTGCCGCTCGACCTCGACCTGACGGCGTCTGCGGTGGTGGACGACCCGTACCCGTACTTCGCCGCCGCGCGGACCGACGCGCCGGTGCAATGGCACGACGGGCTCGGGATGTGGTTGACGTTCACGCACGCGGCCGCCAACGCCGTGCTGCGCTCCCGCTCCCTCGGTCGCCTGTGGTCCCCGCGGGACCCGGCGCAGCCGATGCCGTTCTTCGAACTCATCCACGTGAACTCGCTGCTGGAGAACGAGCCGCCCACCCACACCCGGCTGCGGCGGCTCGTGGCCGGCGCCTTCGCTCGTGGGCACGTGGAGCGGCTGCGCCCGCGGATCGCCGAGCTGGCCGACCGGTTGGCCTCCGACGTGGCGGAGGCCGGCGCCGAGGGCGGCATCGTCGACCTGATCCCGCTCTACGCCGAGCCGCTGCCGGTGCAGGTGATCGCCGAACTGCTGGGCGTGCCCGAGTCCGACTGGCCGCTGTTGCGGCCGTGGTCGAACGCGATCGTCAAGATGTACGAGTACGCGGTGACCGACGCCCAGCGGGAGGCGGCCGAGCGAGCGTCGCGGGAATTCGTCGAGTACCTCCGCGACCTCGTCGCGCGGCGGCGCACGCAGCCGGGCGAGGACCTCGTCACGTCCCTCATCGCCGAGACCGACGCCCACGGCACCCGGCTGAGCGAGGACGAGCTCGTCACGACCTGCACCCTGCTGTTGAACGCCGGGCACGAAGCGACGGTCAACGTGGTCGGCAACGGAATGACCGCGCTCCTGACGCACGGGGACCAACTCAGCCGACTGCGCGCGGACCCGGCGCTGGTGCCGGGCGCGGTCGAGGAACTGATCCGGTTCGACTCGCCGCTGCAGTTGTTCGAGCGGACGGCGACCGCCGACACCGAGGTCGCCGGGGTGCTCGTCGAGTCGGGGACGAAGATCGCGGCTCTGCTGGGTGCGGCGAACCGCGATCCGGCGGTCTTTGCCGAACCCGAGCGATTCGACGTCGCCCGAGCCGACAACCCGCACCTGGGCTTCGGCGCGGGCATCCACTTCTGCGTCGGCGCTCCGCTCGCCCGGGTGGAGCTGCAGGCCTCGCTGGCCACGCTGCTGCGCCGGTTCCCGGCACTGGCCCTGGCCGAGCCGCCGCAGCGGCGCCCCGAATTCGTCATCCGCGGCGTCCGATCGCTGCCCGTCACCGTCCACTGAGGAGAAACATGACCGAGATCGACTGGCCGGCCCTGCGCCGGCTCGCCCTTGAGGCGATGGGCCGCGCCTACGCCCCGTACTCGCAGTTCCCGGTCGGCGCCGCGGCGCTCGTCGACGACGGGCGGACGGTGGCCGGCTGCAACGTCGAGAATGCCTCCTACGGGCTGGGTCTGTGCGCGGAGTGCGGGCTGGTGTCGGCGCTGCACGCCTCGGGCGGCGGCCGGCTCGTCGCGTTCGCCTGTGTCGATTCGCGCGGCGACGTGCTGATGCCCTGCGGGCGCTGCCGGCAGTTGCTGTGGGAGCACGGCGGCCCCGACCTGCTGCTCGACACCCCTGAGGGTGTCAAGTCGATGATCGAGGTCCTGCCGCTCGCGTTCGGACGCGAATCCCTTGGCTGAGTCCACCGCCTTCGATGTCGTCGACATCATCCGGACGAAGCGTGATGGCGGGGAACTGAGCGATCCGGAGATCGACTGGGTGATCGCGGCCTACACGCGCGGCGACATCGCCGACGAGCAGATGTCGGCGCTCGCGATGGCGATCCTGCTGAGGGGCATGACCGCTGTCGAGATCGCGCGCTGGACGGCCGCAATGATCGCGTCGGGGGAGCGGCTCGATCTGTCGTCGGTGCCGCGGCCGACCGTCGACAAGCACTCGACCGGCGGTGTCGGCGACAAGATCACCCTGCCGCTCGCGCCACTGGTCGCCGCCTGCGGAGCGGCGGTCCCGCAGCTGTCCGGCCGCGGCCTCGGCCACACCGGTGGCACGCTCGACAAGCTGGAGTCGATCCCGGGATGGCGGGCAGCGCTCAGCAACGAGGAGTTCCTGGCCCAGCTGTCGACGGTCGGCGCTGTTGTCTGCGCGGCCGGGGACCAGTTGGCGCCGGCCGACCGCAAGCTCTACGCGCTGCGTGACGTCACCGGCACCGTCGAGTCCATTCCGCTGATCGCGTCGTCGATCATGAGCAAGAAGATCGCCGAGGGCTCGTCCGCCCTCGTCCTCGACGTCAAGGTCGGCACCGGCGCGTTCATGAAGTCCGAGGCCGACGCCCGGGAACTTGCCCGCACGATGGTCGAACTCGGCGCCGCGCACGGTGTGCAGACGGTGGCTCTGCTCACCGGCATGTCCACCCCGCTGGGACTCACGGCCGGCAACGCGCTGGAGGTCCGCGAGTCGCTCGAGGTCCTGGCCGGTGGCGGACCGTCCGATGTCGTCGAGCTGACGCTCGCGCTGGCGCGGGAGATGCTCACCTGCGCCGGGCTGACCGACATCGATCCGGCCGACGCGCTGCGTGACGGTCGGGCGATGGACGCCTGGCGGGCCATGATCGCCGCGCAGGGCGGCGACCCGGCCGCGACGCTGCCGGTCGCGCGCGAGACGCACGTCGTGACCGCGCCGGCGACGGGGGTCCTGAGCCGGCTGGACGCGCTCGCCGTCGGTGTCGCCGCGTGGCGGCTCGGTGCCGGACGGGCCCGCAAGGAAGACCCCGTGTCGGCCGGAGCGGGGATCGTCCTGCACGCCAAGCCGGGCGACGAGGTTCGCGCCGGCGAGCCGTTGCTCGAGTTGCACGCGGACGATCCCGCCCGCTTCGAGCGGGCACTGGAGGCGTTGCACGGCGGCTACGAGGTCGGCGCGACGCCGACCCTGGCGCCGCTGGTCATCGACCGGATCGCCTGATCAGTCGGCCTCGCGATGTGGGATTGTGGCGGCATGCCAGTCGCGCTCGATGCCACGTCCATCCCCACCGCTCCGAAGGTCCTCCTGCACGATCATCTCGACGGCGGGCTGCGCCCCGCGACGATCATCGAGCTCGCCGACCGGATCGGCTACCGCGCGCTGCCGAGCACCGATGCGACCGAGCTGGCTGCGTGGTTCCGCGAGGCGGCCGACTCGGGGTCCCTCGAGCGCTACCTCGAGACGTTCGCGCACACGGTCGCGGTGATGCAGACCGTCGCCGGTCTCTCGCGGGTCGCCCGCGAGTGCGTCGAGGATCTCGCCGCCGACGGCGTGGTCTACGCCGAGGTCCGGTGGGCACCCGAGCAACACGTCGAGGGTGGCCTCACGCTGGAGCAGGTCGTCGAGGCGGTCCTGTCGGGCTTCCGTGAGGGCGCGGCCGTCGCCGCGGCCGCCGGTCGCTCGATCCGGGTCGGCGCCATCGTCACGGCCATGCGGCACGCCGCCCGATCCCGCGAGATCGCCGAACTGGCCGTGCGCTACCGCGACGACGGCGTGGTCGGCTTCGACATCGCCGGCGCCGAGGCCGGATTCCCGCCGAGCCGGCACCTGGACGCGTTCGAGTACCTGCGGCGGGAGAACTTCCACTTCACCATTCACGCCGGCGAGGCGTTCGGGTTGCCGTCGATCTGGGAGGCGATCCAGTGGTGCGGCACCGACCGGCTCGGGCACGGCGTGCGCATTGTCGACGACATCACCGCCGGCGGGCGTCTCGGCCGGCTGGCCCAGTACGTGCGCGACAAGCGCATACCGCTCGAGATGTGCCCGTCGTCGAACGTGCAGACCGGGGCCGCCAAGTCGATCGCCGAGCACCCGATCGGATTGTTGCGCCGCCTGCAGTTCCGGGTCACGGTCAACACCGACAACCGGCTGATGAGCGGTACCTCGATGAGCCGCGAGATGACGCTGCTGAGCGAGGCGTTCAACTACCAGTGGGCCGATCTGCAGTGGTTCACCATCAACGCGATGAAGAGCGCGTTCATCGGCTTCGACGACCGGCTGGCGATCATCAACACCGCGATCAAACCGGGCTACGCGGCGCTCATGGCCTGACCGCTCAGCCGAGCAAACCGCGTCCCTGCTTGGCCTGCAGCACCCGCAGCGCCGCCGCGTCCACCAGTTTCCGGAAGGCCGGGCTGGCGGCCGCCTTCTGGCGCAGCGCGGCCGTCATCTCACCGGCCTGGGCGGCGTTGACGGTCAGCACCAGGTCGCCGCCGGCGGCGACGAAGGCGATGGCCCGTTGGCCGGGCGAGTAGTCGGCGACCTGCGCCGCCCCGCCGAGATCATCGCTGATGATCACTCCGTGGAAGCCGAGGTCGCCGCGCAGCATGCCGGTGACGATCGTCCTCGAGAACGCGGCCGGCGTGCCGGGGTCGATGCGTGAGTAGATCGCCGTCGACATCATCACGAACGGGACGCCGGCCCCGATCGCCGCCCGGAACGGTGCGAGGTAGGCGTCGTCGCGGGTGGTGATCGAATCGGTGATCCCGCCGGTCGTGTCGGTGTTCCCGCTGACTCGGCCGAGGCCCGGGAAGTGCTTGACCGTGGCGTCCACGCCGGCCGCCGCCATGCCCTTCGCGACTGCGACACCGTGGGTGGTCACCGCACTCGGGGTGTGCCCGAACTCGCGCTCGAGATCGCCGATCGGCGGGTTGGAGCCGAAGCCGGCCGGGACGACGTCCAGCACCGGCGCCAGGTTCACGTTCACGCCGGCCCGTCGCAGTTGCCTGCCCCAGCCCTGTGCGTAGCCCTGCAGGGTGCTCGGCGCAATCCGGCCTTGATCGACTCCGCTGACGATGCGGGTGAAGCCGGCGCCCTGCAGCCGCTGGACCAGGCCGCCCTCCTGGTCGGTGGAGATGAACAACCCCACCCGCTTCGGCGCGAGGCCGCGAAGCTGGTCGGTGACCGTCCGGGTCGCCGCGAGCCCGGCGTAGCTCGTCCCGTCCAGGATCACCGAGCCGACATGGTCCTGGCCGATCGCCGTGCTCGTCGCCGCTGACACGCCCGTCGTCGAGCAGTCGACCATCAGCAGCTGACCGACCCGGTCGCGCAGGTTCATGCCGGCCAGGACGTGCGCGGCGCTGCGCGCCGCCGGCGGCGGTCGTTTCGTCGACGGCGCCGGCGCCGGCGTACTCCGGTGGGTGCTCGGCGGCGCCGACGACGTGCGCGGCGTCGGGCTCGGCCGCGCCGAGACGGTGCCCGGCGCCGAACTGGGGGGCGCGTCGGAGCTCGTGCCCTGCCCGCTCGTGGTGCAGGCAGCGACGAGCAGCAGTCCCGCGAGGGGAAGGAGGCGCATCAATCCGTCCAGTCGAAGGTTTTGGTCACGGCCTTCTTCCATGATGAGTACATGGCGTCGCGAACGGTTGCATCCATGGCCGGGCGCCACTCGCGGTCGGCCGCCCAGTTCGTCCGGATTTCGTCGGTCGACGACCAGAATCCTTCGGCCAGCCCGGCCGCGTAGGCCGCCCCGAGCGCTGTCGTCTCGGCCACCACCGGACGCACCACCGGCACGTCCAGCAGGTCGGCCTGGAACTGCATCAGCAACTCGTTGGCGACCATCCCGCCGTCGACCTTCAACGACGTCAGATCAACCCCGGAGTCGGCGTTCATCGCCTCGACCACCTCACGCGTCTGGAAGGCGGTGGCCTCGAGCGCGGCCCGGGCCAGGTGCCCGCGGTTGACGAAGCGGGTCAGCCCGACAATCGCCCCGCGCGCGTCCGGGCGCCAGTACGGCGCGAACAGGCCGGAGAACGCCGGGACGAAGTAGGCGCCGCCGTTGTCGTCGACCGAGCGGGCCAGCGCCTCGATCTCGCCGGCCGACGAGATCAGGCCGAGGTTGTCGCGCAGCCACTGCACAAGTGACCCGGTGACCGCGATCGAGCCCTCGAGGGCGTACACCGGGCGCTGGTCGGGCAGCGCGTAACAGACCGTGGTCAGCAGCCCGTTGTCGCTCAGCACCTTGTCGGTGCCGGTGTTCAGCAGCAGGAAGTTGCCGGTGCCGTAGGTGTTCTTGGCCTCGCCCTTCTCCAGGCAGGCCTGGCCGAACGTCGCCGCCTGCTGGTCACCGAGGATGCCCGCGATGGGCACACCGGCGAGCGGACCGCGGGCCCGCACCGTCCCGTACACCTCCGACGAGGTCCGGATCTCGGGCAGCATCGCCAACGGCACGCCCATCTCGTCGGCGATCTCCGGAATCCATTCCAGCGTGTCCAGGTCCATGAGCGACGTCCGCGACGCGTTGGTCGGGTCGGTGACGTGCACGCCGCCGTCCGGGCCGCCGGTGAGGTTCCACACCAGCCAGGTGTCGATCGTGCCGAAGGCCAGCTCGCCGTTGTCGGCCCGCGCCCGCGCGCCGTGGACGTTGTCGAGGATCCACCGCGCCTTCGGCCCGGCGAAATAGGTGGCGAGCGGCAGGCCGACCCGCTCGCGGTAGCGGTCGGGGCCGCCGCCGAGCGCGCCGAGCTCGTTGCAGATCGCTTGGGTGCGGGTGTCCTGCCAGACGATCGCCGGGCCCACGGGGGTTCCGGTGGCCCGGTCCCAGATGACGGTCGTCTCGCGTTGGTTGGTGATGCCGACGGCGGCGACGTCGCCCGACGTGCACTCGGCCTTGGCCAAGGCGCCGCCAATGACGGTGCGGGTGTTCGCCCAGATCTGGGCCGCGTCGTGCTCGACCCAGCCGCGGCGGGGGAGGTGCTGGTCGTGCTCGAGCTGTTCGATGGCGACCACCCGGGCGTCATGATCGAACAGCATGCAGCGGGTCGAGGTCGTGCCCTGGTCGATCGCGGCGACGACGGTCGGCGAGTCGGTCACTGCGCTAGCGTGCCAGGTGTGAGCGACGCTTGCGGAGCGAACCGTCAGAACTGGCTTTGCCCGTCAACCGAGCGAAGCGAGGCTTGACGGTGTCGGTGCCGCAGATCCCCAAGGGCGGAGCGGCGTCGCGCCTGGACGGCGCGTATCGGGCCGCGTCGTGGGCCCGGCTGAGCGAGGACGACTTCGACGTCGTGGTGGTCGGGGGCGGTGTCACCGGGGCCGGCGCTGCCCTCGATGCCGCGACCCGGGGACTGTCGGTCGCGCTGATCGAGGCGCGCGACTGGGCTGCCGGCACGTCGAGCCGGTCGTCCAAGCTCTTTCACGGCGGGCTGCGTTATCTCGAGCAGCTGGAGTTCGGGCTGGTGCGCGAGGCGTTGCGCGAGCGCGAGCTCATGCTCACCCGGCTGGCGCCCCACCTGGTGAAGCCGGTGCCCTTCCTGTACCCCCTCACCCACCGCGGGTGGGAACGGCCCTACGTCGCCTCCGGCCTGACGCTGTACGACACGATCGGCGGGCACACCAGCCTCCCCCGGCAGAAGCACCTGTCCCGCCGGGCCGCCCTGCGGATGTTCCCCGGGCTGCGCGACGACGCCTTCGTCGGCGCGGTGCGCTATTTCGACGCGCAGGTCGACGACGCCCGGCACACCATCACCGTCGCACGCACCGCCGCCCGCTACGGCGCGGTGGTGCGCACCTCGACCCAGGCGGTCGGCTTCGTGCGAGAGTCCGACCGGGTCGTCGGGGTGACCGTGCGCGACGCCGAGGATGGGCAAGAGACCACCGTGCGGGCCGGCGTCGTCATCAACTGCACCGGCGTGTGGACCGACAGCATCCAAGCGATGTCCGGCGGCCGCGGCCGGTTCCGCGTCCGGGCCTCCAAGGGCGTGCACATCGTCGTCGCCCGCGAGCGGATCACCGGCGACGCCGGGCTCATCCTGCGCACGCCGTCATCGGTGCTGTTCGTCATCCCGTGGAAGAATCACTGGCTCATCGGGACGACCGACACCGACTGGAACCTCGACCTCGCCCACCCGGCGGCCACCAAGGCCGACATCGACTACTTGTTGACCTGCGTGAACAAGGTGCTCGTCGCGCCGTTGACGCACGACGACATCGAAGGTGTGTACGCGGGACTGCGCCCGCTGCTGGCCGGCGAGTCGGAGGAGACGTCGGCGCTGTCCCGCGAACACGCCGTGGCGCGGGTCGTGCCCGGGCTGGTGTCGATCGCCGGCGGCAAGTACACGACGTACCGGGTGATGGCGGCCGACGCGATGGACGCCGCGGCCGACGAACTGCTGAAGCGGGTCGCGCCGTCGTGCACCGACCGGGTGCCGCTGCTGGGCGCCGACGGTTTCTTCGCGATGCAGAACCAGATCGAGGCGCTCGGCCGCGAGTACGGTCTGCATCCGTACCGGGTCAGGCACGTGCTCGACCGCTACGGCTCGATGATCCGTGACGTCCTCGAAGCCGGCGCCGCCGATCCGGCACTGTTGGCGACCGTGCCCGGCGCGCCGGACTACCTGATGGCCGAGATCCACTACGCCGTCACGCACGAGGGCGCGCTGCATCTGGAGGACGTCCTGACCCGGCGCACTCGCATCTCCATCGAGTACCCGCACCGGGGGGTCGAGTCGGCACCCGCGGTAGCCGACCTGATCGGCGGCGTTCTGGGCTGGTCGGATGACCAGCGCGCCACCGAGGTCGCCGGCTACGTGGCCCGGGTCGAGGCCGAGCGGGCGTCCCAGTCCCGCGCCGACGACACCGCCGCCGATGCCGTCCGGACTGCGGCGCCCGAGATCCGCGCCGGGCTGGTCGCGGGCGCCCCGCTCAGTCCTGCGGCTGGAAGCAGGTCCGGATCTCGCTGACCAGGTCCGTCCAGTCGTCCTTGTCGATGGAGGTGCCGTCGAGGACGTCGAGGTCGGCCTCGAGACGGCAGAACTCGGCCAAGTCGCGGACCAGCTCGGCCCCCTCGGTCGACGGCTTGCGTAGGTCGTAGCGGGCGGCATCGCCAGGGGCGAAGGCGTCGTCGTCCTCCTCGTCGGCGACTTCGCCCCACCACTCGAGCTTCACCAACCGGTGTTCCTTCGCCGTGCGGCAGTAGCGCGCTAGGTCGGGGACCTCGGTGAAGACCGCGACGTAGTCGTCGCCGCCGATGAACGCGACCTCGGTGTCGTTGCCGTCGATGTCGGCCAGGATCTCCCCGCGCACAGTCAGGTAGGTGGCATCGGGCAGGACGATCTCGATCGGCTGGGCGCCGACCCGGTCCCAGAGCGTCCCCTCGTCGCTGAACTCACTGGCGGTGAAGTCGCCCTGCCAGGACAGCCACGAGTCGACCCGGCCGATGGCCCGCTCCCACGAGTCGGCGATGGTGTCGCCGAGTTCGTTCCACCGCTTGCGGCCGTCCTTGCCCTGGTAGCTGATCTCGGCGTCGACGAGGTCGGCGTAGGCGGGCGTGCCCTCGACCAACCGACGCAGCGCGCCGTCGTCGCAGCAGTCGGCGATGCGGCCGACCATGTCGACGACGTTGGCCAGCGCCGAGACGTGGACGGGGTCGGCTTCGTCGCCGGCCCATTCGTACACGGCGTCGAGGTCGTAGTGGTCCTCGCTGGACGGGCGCAGGTCATCCGGTGTCGCCCGCAGGATCTGGCCCCAGCCCGGGTGGTCGGACAGGTCGTTCTCCTCGCCCGAGGCGATGAACGCGGCGAGGTCAGCGGTATTGGGGTACAGCAGGATCTTCGCGCCGTCGCCGAGGAAGCCCTGCCACTCCTCGCCGTCCTCGTCCTCCCATGGCGGGGCGTAGAGGGTCAGTCCGGTGCGGTCGTTCACGGTCAACGTGATCGGGACGATCGGCGCGTTCGAGCTCGTCATATGCCGAAACTTACCGGTCGTTCGGGAACCGCCGGGCCGGCCGGTTCCGTAGTAAGCCCGAGGGTCGGTTCGACGCCGGGCCGCCCGCAAGTTCGAACGGAGCGACGATGTCCATGTCGGAGTACCCCGGGTCCGCCCGGGTGGACAAGCACCGCCGAGAGTTGCTGGAGCAGGCCGACGCGTACCGGTTGCGTCGGCTGGCCCGGGCCGGACAGGCTGTCCGACCGTCGTCGCCGTCCGCGGCGTCGCGGGGGATGACCGGTTTCAGTGTCGCGCGGTTCGTCCGCGACGTCGACGACGAACGCTCGGCCGAGGTCGCGGTGACCGTGGTCGACGACTGGCAGTGCCTGGGGCTCGGCACGCGGCTCGTCAGCCGGCTCACCGACCGGGCGTGGACGGAGGGGGTCACCCGGTTCACCGCGCTCGTGCTCGATGAGAACGTTGCGGCGAAGCGGCTGCTGTGGCACCTGCCCGGGACACCGGTCGTCGTCGACAGCTACGAGGACCGGGTGGAGTACGTGGTGGAGCTGTCCGAGGGCGGGCGCGGCTGAGTTCGGTCCCTCGTTTTGAGTGGATCTTGTGCAGACACGCGGGCCAGGACCCGCGTGTCTGCACAAGATCGACCGATCACACGCCGATCGGGTGCCAGACCGTCTTCGTCTCCACGAACGCGTTGAGCCGGGCCAGTCCGGGCGCGGCCGCCCAGTCCTCGTCGCGGGGGACGAAGACCCGCTTGACGTTGTCGGCCGCCGCCGCCTGCAAGTCGGCCCGCAGGCCCGAGGCCGCCCCGGTCAGGTCGATCGCATTGACGTCGCGGTGCGACGCCAACCACGGCGCCAGCTCGGCGGTGAAGCCGGTGAGCAGGTTGACCACCCCGCCCGGCAGGTCGGATGTCGCCAGCACCTCGGCGAGCGAGATCGCGGGCAGCGGACGGTCCTGCGAAGCCACGACCACCGCGGTGTTGGCGGTCGTGAGCACCGGCGCGACCACCGAGACCAACCCGAGCAGTGACGATTCCTGCGGCGCCAGCACCGCCACGACGCCCGTCGCCTCCGGCAGCGAGAAGTTGAAGTACGAACCGGCCACCGGGTTGGTCGATCCCACGACCTGCGCGTACTTGTCCGCCCAGCCCGCGTAGTGGACCCACCGGTCGATCGCCGCGTCGACCTGCGCGGCCGCAGCCCGCGCCGACGCGCCCTCGGCGGCAACCACCTCGGCGGCGAACTGGGCGGCCCGGCCCTCGAGCATCTCGGCCACCCGGTACAACACCTGGCCCCGGTTGTACGCCGTCGCGCTCGACCAGCCAGGCGCGGCGCGGCGCGCAGCCACCACCGCGTCCCGCACGTCCTTGCGCGACGCCTGCGCGGCGTGCGCCAACAGTTCGCCGCCGGCATCGCTCACCGGATATGACCGCCCCGACTCCGAGCGCGGGAACGCCCCGCCGATGTAGAGCTTGTACGTCTTGCGCACGCCGATCCGTCCGGACTCAGACATCGAGGTACGCCGCCAATCCGTGCCGGCCGCCCTCGCGGCCGAAGCCCGATTCCTTGTACCCGCCGAACGGCGCGGACGGGTCGAACCGGTTGAACGTGTTCGCCCAGACCACGCCGGCGCGCAGCCGGGAAGCCATCGACAGGATCCGTGACCCCTTATCGGTCCACACGCCGGCGGACAACCCGTAGGGCGTGTTGTTCGCCTTGGCCACGGCCTCGTCCGGCGTCCGGAAGGTGAGCACCGACAGCACGGGACCGAAGATCTCCTCCTGCGCGATGCGATGGGCCTGCGAGACCCCGGTGAACACCGTCGGCACGAACCAGAAGCCGCGGTCGGGCAGCTCGCACGGCGGCGACCACCGGGTCGCCCCCTCGGCTTCGCCGGCCGCCGACAGCTCGGTGATCCGGGCCAGCTGGGCCGCGGAGTTGATCGCCCCGACGTCGGTGTTCTTGTCCAGCGGATGCCCCACCCGCAGCGTCGCCAACCGCCGCTGCAGTGCGGCGATGACCTCGTCCTCGATCGACTCCTGCACCAGCAGTCGCGAACCGGCGCAACAAACCTGGCCCTGGTTGAAGAAGATGCCGTTGACGATGCCCTCGACCGCCTGGTCGATCGGCGCGTCGTCGAACACGATGTTCGCCGCCTTGCCGCCGAGCTCCAGGGTGAGCTTCTTGCCGCTGCCCGCGATCGTGCGCTGGATCGACTTGCCCACCTCGGTGGAGCCGGTGAAGGCGATCTTGTCGATGTCGGCGTGCTCGACGATCGCCTGCCCGATCGCCGGGCCGCCGGCCAGCACGTTGACCACGCCCGCCGGCAGGTCGGCCTCGGCGATGATCTCGGCCAGGACGAGCGCCGTGAGCGGCGTCGTCTCGGCCGGCTTGAGCACGACCGTGTTGCCGGCCGCGAGCGCCGGCGCGATCTTCCAGGCCGCCATCAGCAGCGGGAAGTTCCACGGGATCACCTGGCCGGCCACCCCGAGCGCCCGCGGCGAAGGACCGAAGCCGGCGTAGTCGAGCTTGTCGGCCCAGCCCGCGTAGTAGAAGAAATGGGCGGCCGCCGTCGGGATGTCGACGTCGCGCGACTCGCGGATCGGCTTGCCGTTGTCCATCGACTCGAGGACGGCGAGCTCGCGGCCGCGTTCCTGGATCGCACGGGCGATGCGGAACAGATACTTGCCGCGCTCGGCGCCGGACATCTTCGACCACGGTCCGTCGAACGCCCGCCGGGCGGCCCGGATCGCGTCGTCGACATCGGACGGCCCGGCCTCGGTCACCTCGGCCAGCGGCTCCTCGTCGGCCGGGTTGATCGTCTTGATCGCCTCGCCCGACCCGTCGCGGAACTTCCCGTCGACGAAGATCTGGTAGCTCGGTTTGAGCCGCGCGATGTCGCGCGATTCAGGAGCCGGCGCGTACTCGAAGATGCTCATGCTCGCTCCGCAAACGTCGCTCGGTCAGCCATCTCAATCCACCGTCACGTAGTCAGGACCGTCGTAGCTACCGGTTGACAGCTTGTGCCGCTGCAGCAGCAGGTCGTTGAGCAGGCTGGACGCGCCGAAGCGGAACAGCGCCGGCGTCAGCCATTGCTCGCCGGCGACCTCGTTCACCATCACGAGGTAGCGCACGGCCTCCTTCGCCGCGCGGATCCCGCCGGCCAGTTTCACCCCCCGCAGCTCCCCTGTGCGGGCCTGGAAGTCGCGCACGGCCTCCAGCATCACGAGCGCAACCGGCGGTTGGGCGGCCGGGCTGATCTTGCCGGTGGACGTCTTGATGAAGTCGCCGCCGGCCAACAGCGCCAACCAGGAGGCGCGCCGCGCGTTGTCGAGCGTCGCGAGTTCGCCCGTCTCGAGGATCACCTTCAGGTGCGCCGGCCCGCACTCCGCCTTGACAGCGATGATCTCCTCGAACACCTGCAGGTAGTGCCCGGCCAGGAACGCGCCGCGGTCGATCACCATGTCGATCTCGGTGGCCCCGGCCGCGACCGCATCGCGCACGTCCTGCAGCTTCGTCGACAGCGCCGCACGTCCGGACGGGAAGGCCGTGGCCACCGACGCGATCTGCACCGGCGATCCGCGCAAGGCCGACACCGCGGTCTCGACGAGGTCGGGATACACGCACACCGCGGCGACCGACGGCACCGACGCGTCCGAAGGATCGGGACGGGCAGCCTTCGCACAGAGCGAACGGACCTTGCCCGGCGTATCGGCACCTTCAAGCGTGGTGAGGTCGACCATGGAGATGGCCATGTCGATGGCCCATGCCTTGGCCGTCGTCTTGATGCTGCGCGCGGCCAGGGACGCGGCGCGGCCTTCGGCCCCCACCTGATCGACACCGGGCAGGCCGTGCAGGAACCGCCGCAGGGCCGCGTCGTCGCGGGCCACGTCGCCCACCAGCGAGCTTTCCAGAACCGTCACCCAGCCACTCTATGACCGTCGGCGCGCTCGGCCCTAAGGTCGACGGGTGCAGACCTTCGTCGTCGACCATCCGATCGTCCAGGCCCGGCTGACGGCGATGCGCGACGAGCGGAGCACGAACTCGGAGTTCCGCGCCGCCCTGCGCGAACTCGCAACCCTGCTGGTCTACGAGGCCACCCGCGACCTCGAGCGGGCCGACGAGCCGATCACGACCCCGGTCGCCCCGACCACGGGGACCGCGATCGCCAACCCGCCACTGCTGGTTCCCGTGTTGCGGGCCGGACTGGGGATGGCCGAGGCCGCCTTCAACCTCCTGCCCGAGTCGCAGATGGGCTTCGTCGGTTTGGCCCGCGACGAGAAGACCCACGAGCCGCACCCGTACATGGCGTCCCTGCCGGATTCGCTGGCCGGCCGGCCGGTCATCGTGCTCGACCCGATGCTGGCCACCGGCGGCTCCCTGCTGCACTGCCTCAAGTTGCTGGTCGAGCGCGGCGCGGACGATCTCACCGTCATCTGCGCGCTCGCCGCGCCGGAAGGGCTGGCCACGCTCGAGCGATCGGGCCTGCCGATCCGCTTGTTCACGGCCAGCGTCGACGAGCGTCTCAACGAGGATGCCTACATCGTTCCCGGGCTCGGCGACGCCGGCGACCGACAATTCGGCCCGCGCTGACCGCATTGCCCGCCGCACCGTGACCACATCGTTACGGGTCATTGTGGGGTGGACGCAACGCCGCCCCCGACCATTTCGTCTGTATGGATGTGCGGGCTTATCAAGGGCGGGGATCGCTGCGGCTGATCCTCGGACTCGCCGCGCTCACATTGCTGCTCACCGGCTGTGCGCACGCCGGCACCACGCGCGCCGGCAGCCAGCCTCGTCCTGCGGCCAAGACCCAGGCCGTGACCAAGATCGAGTCCTTCTCGGCCTATGACGCGAGCGGCCGGCTTGCCGTCAAGATCGCTGCGACCACCCGGGGGAGTTGCTGGACCACCAGCGTGGCCGCGCCCGCCCCGGACGCCTTCCGCTGCTTCGCCGGCAACAACATCCTCGATCCGTGCTTCGCCCGCCCCGCGGCCGGCGCAACCGGCGAGGTCGCCTGCCTGGCCACCCCGTGGTCCGCGGCCACCGTGCTGACGCTGACCGCACCCCTGCCGAAACCCGATCCCCAGGCGGTCGGCCGGGCCTGGGCCTTCCAGCTCGACAACGGCGCTCGCTGCGTCGCCAGCACAGGCACCGTCCCGCAGGTCCAAGGGATCAATCTCGGCTACCACTGCACCGACGGCTCGGACGCCGCGCTGCGCGACATCTCCGCCCCTCTGGTCACCGCCGATTACGGCGAGGCCAAGTCACAGGCCATCCAGTCGGTGACCGTGCCCAGGATCTGGCGCGGCTGAGGCAACCCGGCGCCACCGTTGCGCGACCTGTACATATGCATCCCGTTGCGCGGTCGGCGCGCGCCGTCATCGCCTCCGTCCGAGAGCCGGAGCTGTGGCAGTCTTGACCGCCGTGGCGGCTGACAATCCGGCGCGGCCGGTCGTCGAGCCGGCCCCGCGGACCGACATGGTGGACCTCCACGCCCTTTACACGGCGCATTGGCGCTACCTGGTCCGGCTGGCCGTCCTGCTGGTCGACGACGTCAGTAGCGCCGAGGACGTCGTGCAGGACGCCTTCGTCGCGCTGCACAAGCGCAGCGGGTCCCTGCGCGATCCGGACGCCGCGCTGGCCTATCTGCGGGCGTCGGTCGTCAACCTGTCGCGCTCGGTCCTGCGCCGCCGGCAGGTCGTCCGCAAGCACCTGCGGGTCGCCGAGCCCGAGGCGACGGCCGGCGCCGATTCCGACGTGCTGTTGCGCGACGAGCACCGGGCTGCCCTCGCCGCGGTCAAGGCGCTGCCCCGTCACCAGCGTGAAGTGCTGATCCTGCGCTACTGGTCGGGGCTGTCCGAGCGCGAGATCGCCGCGGCGCTCGGCATTTCGGCCGGGTCGGTCAAGTCGGCGGCCAGCCGTGGCCTGGCCGCCTTGCACCGCGTGCTGGGAGGTGGGCCCGGATGACCGAGGACGACATCGAGCGCACCCTGCGCGAGGCGTTCGACGGCCGGGCCCGCGAAGCGGTCGGCGATTCGGCGGCGCCGCCACCGCCACGCTTCGTCACCGGTGGCGCGACGGTGCGCCGGCACCGGCGGGCTCGCCTGCTCGCGCCAGTGGCCGCCGCGGCCGCGGTTGTCGGGGTCGTCACCACGGTCGCCGCGCTGCGCAGCAGCACGTCCGGCGATTCGCACACCGTCGGGGTGGGCGTGCAGCGGACGTCAGCCGCGTCCTCGCCCGAGCTGTCGCGGACGGCGACCACCCCCGCGACCCCGGCGCAGGCGGTCCACATCAAGCTGCTCAACACCGACGGCGCCACCTACGGCGTCGGGATGCCGGTGATCGCGTTCTTCTCCAAGAAGATCACCAGCGGTAAGGCCCTGTCCGAAGCGACGACCGCATCGGTCAACGGGAAGCCGCTTCCCGGAGCGTGGTACTTCGAGACGTCGAACTACTACAAGGGCTACCCACTGGAGGCGCACTGGCGCCCGGAGTCGTACTGGCCGGCGCACGCGAAGGTCCACGTGGCGATTGCCGCGCAGAGCCTGCCGGCCGGGCCCGATCTCGCGTTCGACGACGCACTCACCCTCGACTTCGCGACCGGCGCAAGGACGATCGCGGAGGTGGACGACACCACGCATCGCATGACCGTCAACACCGACGGGAAGCTGCTCGGCGAGTTCCCGGTGTCGCTCGGTGCGAACCGGACGCCGACGAGCCATGGGGTCAAGGTGATCATGGAGAAGGGCCGCAGCATCTGCATGTCCGGACCGGGTTATTCCGAATGCGGCGTCAAGTACACCCAGCGGCTCACCTACAGCGGGGAGTACCTGCACTCCGCGCCGTGGAACGTCGACGACATCAAGCAGGGCATCGACTCGTCGAACGGCTGCACCAACCTGCTCCCCGACGAAGCGAAGCGCCTGTACGGGATCCTCGAGGTCGGCGACGTCGTCGAGTACCCGAACGCGCCCGGCCCGGCGATGCGGATGGGCGACGGCTACGGCGACTGGAACGTGCCGTGGGACGTCTGGCGCCGCGGCGGGGCGGTCCCCGTCACCTAGCCGACCAGGGCCGACACCTCGGCGCGCAGCCGGCGCAGCGTCGTCGCCGCGACCTCGGCCGAACCGCTCGGCTCGACCACTTCGAGGTAGGCCTTCAGCTTCGGCTCGGTGCCCGACGGCCGCACGACGACCCGTCCGCCCGGCCAGCGCCAGCGCAGCACGTCGGCGTCAGGCAGTAGGTCCTCGACGGTCAGCGTCTCGCCCAGCAGAGTCGACGGCGGCGTGGCCCGCAATCGGCGCATCGTGTGGTCGATGATCGCCAGGTCATCGACGCGGATGGCGATCTGGTCGGTGGCGTAGCGCCCGAAGCGGGCCGCGAGCTCGTCGAGCCGGACCAGCAGCGACGATCCCTCGGCCTTGAGTCGGGCGGCCAGCTCGGCAATGCGCAGCGCGGCGCTGACGCCGTCCTTGTCCCGGACGAGTTCCGGCGCCACCGCGTACCCCAGCGCCTCTTCGTAGCCGTAGACCAGATCCGGTGCGGCGCGCACGATCCACTTGAACCCGGTCAGCGTCTCGGCATAGCCGACACCGGCGTCGGCGGCGAGCGCACCCAGCATGGACGACGAGACGATGGTGGTGGCGTAGGTGCCGCGGATCCCGCTGCGCAGCAGCGCGTCGCCGAGCAGCACGCCGACCTCGTCCCCGCGCAGCATTCGCCATTCGCCGCTCGGGTCGCCCAGGGGAACGGCAACCGCGCACCGGTCGGCGTCCGGATCGTTGGCCAGCACGATGTCGGCGCGCACGTCACGAGCCAGGGCGAGCGACAGATCCAACGCGCCGGGCTCTTCCGGATTGGGGAAGGACACGGTGGGGAAGTCGGGGTCGGGTTGCTCCTGCTGCGGCACCGGGGTCACGTCGCCGAAGCCGGCCGCCGCGAAGACCGCCCGAACTGTCTGCGTCCCGACGCCGTGCATCGCCGTGTGCACGATGCGCAGGTCGCGCGGCCCGTCGGTGACCAACGCGGCGACCGCACCGACGTAGGACGTGACGATCTCCTCGCCGACCATCGTCACGCCGGAGTCGTCGAGCGGTACGGCCGACGTCGGGCCGACCGCCTTGATCGCCGCCTCGATCTCGCTGTCGGTCGGCGGCACGATCTGCGCGCCGTCGGAGGCGTAGACCTTGTAGCCGTTGTCCTGCGGCGGGTTGTGCGAGGCCGTCACCATGACGCCGGCGGCCGCCCCCAGATGCTGGACGGCGAAGGCGAGCACCGGCGTCGGCAGCACCCGCGGGAGCAGCCGGGCGTCGAACCCGCCGGCGGCGAAGATCGCCGCCGAATCACGCGCGAAGTCAGCCGATCCGTGCCGCGCGTCGTAGCCGACGACCACCGGCGCGCCGCGGTGCCCGCGCTCGGTCAGCCAGGCGGCCAGCCCGGCCGCGGCGCGACGCACGACGGCTCGGTTCATCCCGTTCGGCCCGGCGCGCAGCGGCCCGCGCAGCCCGGCCGTGCCGAAGGCCAGTGGCGCGGCGAAGCGATCGGCCAGCTCGGTGTCGTCCCCGGCGTCGAGCAGCGCCTGCAGCTCCGCGGCGGCGGCGGGGTCGACCTCGTCGGCGATCCACGCCTCCACCTCCGCGCGCGCTACCACCGCGCCTCCCGTCCGTCGGCCGTCACGATCGGCTCGCGACCTCGTCGATGCCGAAGCCCTGGGACGTGAACCCGCCGCCGAGGAAGGCGTCGGACGGATGTGGATCGGCGTCGGGGATGTCGGCCAGGTGGTCCTCGGCGTCGTCGTGCGGCTCGTAGCCCAGCGCACGGCCGGCGTCGAGGGACCACGCGCGACGGGTGTTGGCCGAGACGCCCCAGACGAGCGCGTAGCCGAGCGACGGCGAGCGCAGGCAGGCGTCCACCAGCCGGGCGCCGTCGTCGGGCGAGAGCCAGGTGAGCAGCGAACGCGGATGGGAGGGACGGTCCTCGAAGGTGCCGATGCGCAAGCAGGCAACCTGCATTCCGTAGCGGTCGACGTAGTACCGGCCGAGCGCCTCGCCGAAGACCTTGCTCACCCCGTAGAGGGTGTCCGGACGCGGTGGCAGGTCGGCAGGCTGATCGTCGGCCAGCGGCGTGAAGCCGACGGCGTGGTTGGACGAGGCGTATACGACCCGCGGCACACCGGCGCGGCGGGCCGCCTCGAAGACCTGCAGGGTCCCCTCGATGTTGGCCTCCCGAATCACCGGCCAGGGCGCCTCGGTCGGCATCCCGGCCAGGTGCACGACCGCCTCCGCCCCGGACATCGCCGCGTCGAGGTCGGCGGCCTGAGTGACGTCACCGACGATCCCGCCCGGGATCTGCTCGCGATCGAACGGGCGAAGGTCCCAGCCGAAGGCGGGCAGGCGCTGCATGAGGGCCTGCCCGATCGTGCCGGCCGCCCCGGTGAGCAGGACGGTCATAGCCGGGGGATGACCTGGCCGAGCAGCGTCCCCATCCGGGTGGCCGAGGCCTTGCCCACCGAAAGGACCTCTTCGTGGTCGAGCGGGTCGCCGAGGCCGGCCGCGAGGTTGGTGACGAGCGAGATCCCGAGCACCTCGCACCCCTCGGCGTGCGCGGCGATGGCCTCGAGGACGGTGGACATGCCGACGAGATCGGCGCCGAGGATTCCCGCCATCCGTACCTCGGCCGGTGTCTCGTACTGCGGGCCGGGGAACTGCGCGTAGACGCCCTCCGGAATGGACGGGTCGACCTCATGGACGAGCGCACGGAGCCGCGCGGCGTAGACATCGGACAGATCGACGAAGCGCGGCCCGACCAGCGGCGTCTGCCACGTCAGGTTCAAATGGTCACTGATCAGCACCGCGTCACCGACCGCCAGTCGGGCGCGCAACCCGCCGCAGGCGTTGGTGAGAATGACGACCCGGCAGCCGGCCGCGGCCGCCACCCGTACCCCGTGCACCACCCGCTCCACCCCGCGACCCTCGTACAGGTGCGTCCGGCCGAGGAAGGCGAGCACGCGGCGTCCGTCCACCTCGAGGGAGCGGATGCGACCGGCATGACCCTCGACCGCAGGTGGCAGGAAGCCGGGCAGGTCGGTGACGGGCAGCTCGGCGACGGCCGGCCCGAGAGCGTCGATCGCCGGCACCCACCCCGAGCCGAGCACCACGGCGACGTCGTGGCGATCGATCCCGGTGCGGGCGGCCAGCTCGGCGGCCGCGGCCGCTGCGTTCTCGGACGGTGTCGGCGGCGCAGCGGTCACGAACGCCGACCCTACCGGGACGGCCCCCGCAGGCAGGCCATGCACTGAGAGGTCTGCGGCAGGATCTCCAGCCGCTCGATCTCGACCGGGCCGTCGCAGGTGACGCACCGGCCGTAGTGGCCGTCCTCCATGCGCCAGAGGGCGGCTTGGACCTCGTGCAGGGCGGCCCGCGCGCCGGCCACGAGCGACCGGAAGATCTCCGGCTCGGGGCTGCTGAGCGGGCCGGACGGCGACGGGCGGTGCAGCTCGGTCAGCTGATCAACCCGGAACTCACGCTGCTGGATGAGCATGCCGCGCAAAACCGCGAGCTGCTCCTTCGACAGGCGCGGGGACGGGACGTCGTGCCGGATGTGAATGGTGGAGCGGGACATCGGAACTCCTCGGTCGATCGGACGGCGGCTGCGTCGCGCCGGCGGTTTCGGGGAGAGGTCCGAAAGCGCCTACGCGAGAGCCTGGCCGGGCGGCCCGCGAACCCGCGGTGCATGGGCTGTGCGCGAGCTGACGGGGCGCGAGGAGTTGGTGAAGGCGAACGATCCGGCCACTCGGGTCGTCTCGGCGGCCGCCGGGGCGAGGCCGACGGGCTGATCGCTGCGGGGCAGGAACTGCGCGCCGTCGAGGCTCGTCGCCGCGACAACAGCAACGCGATGGACGAGCTGCTTGTGGACGCCGACGGACCGGGCAGCGGGAAGCAGCGCCAACCCCAGCAGGCAGGTGAGCAGGACGGCGCCGGCGCGGGATCGGGTGTCGGCACCGATCCGGTTCTGCGCCCGCATACCTCTATGACGCCGACCGACCGCGCGTCGTTCCATGATCGGGCGAGATCGAGGCACTTTCCGGGCAGATTCTCAGGCATGTCCTCACCCACGCTGTCGCATGTCGCAGCCATCTACGCCCGGACGATCCTCGACGCCGTCCGCCAGGAGTACCCGAACGCGCTGCGCCACGTCCTGCGCGACGCGGACGACCGACCGACACCTCGCGAGGTCCACCCCGCCTTCTACGGCTGCTTCGACTGGCATTCGGCGGTGGAGATGCACTGGGCGCTCGTCCGGATGTTGCGCAGCGTCCCGTCCGAAGTGCCGGCCGAGGAGATCCGTACGGTGCTGAACGAGCACCTGAGCGCCGAAGCGATCGCGACCGAGGCCACGTACTTGCTGGAGAACCCGGGTTGGGAGCGGCCGTACGGGTACGCCTGGGCCCTCGCGCTCACCGCCGAGCTGGAGGAGTGGGCTGCCGATGAGGTCGATCCCGGCGCGGACGCCCGCCGGTGGGCCGACAACCTGCGCACGCTGGCCGAGACCGTCTCGGACGCGTTCATCAACTGGCTGTCGCAGGCGACGTACCCGGAGCGCGGCGGCGCGCACGCGAACAGCGCCTTCGCGTTGGCCCGGTCACTGCCGTATGCGCGGCTACGCAACGGTGAGGGCGATCCCGGTCTCTTGACGGCCATCGCCAATGCGGCCGTCCGGTGGTTCGCCGCCGACATCGACTATCCGGCCGCCTGGGAGCCCAACGGATCGGACTTCCTGTCGCCGGCGCTCGCGGAGGCGGAGCTGATCGCGGCACTTGCCGCGCCGCCGGAGGAGTTCCCCGAGTGGCTGTCGCGCTTCCTGCCGCGGCTGGCCGACGGGCGGCCGGAGAGCCTGCTGACGCCGGCGGTCGTGACCGACCCCACCGACGGCCAGGGCGCCCATCTGCACGGGCTCAATCTGTACCGCGCCTACGGTTTCGGCCTGCTCGCCGGACGGCTCGCGCCGGACGACCCCAGGGTGGACGTCCTGCTGGCCGCGCGTGAGCGGCACGCCGCGGCCTCGTTGCCGGCGGTCGTGGGGGAGGGCTGGATGGTCGAGCACTGGCTGGCCTGTTATGCCGTGCTGCTGCTGTCCTGACGTCGGCGCCGCCGGATTCTAGGGGCCCGGACGACGATTCCGCAGGGCCGCCTGTGGACAGCCGGCGGTCATCCACAGGCTGCCCGACAGCCGGCCCGGCCGGCCCGATCCGGCCTAGCGTCTCCCGCCATGACAGGCCGACGATCCGCCCCTCGCCACCACGGTGCCTCTCGACGGCCGAGCCGCGTCCTGCTCGCCGTCGCCGTCCGCTGGCCGATCGCGCTGGCGGCGACGCTCGCGCTGCTCGGGACGTTGCTCACCGCGCCGCTGCGCACGTCGGTCGCATCTCCGGCCGGCAGCGCTCGGATGCGGCCCGGGCTGGGCACCTGGCTGTCCGGGCACACGACGTTCGTCGGGTACTACCTTGCCCTGGTCGGCGGCAAGTGGGTGAAGGTCTACTGCGTCAGCCCGGCGAAGCGGACCCCGTCGCACATCGGCCTGACTACGGTTACCCGGCTGTCGAGCACGAGCACGGCTGTCAGCGGCGAGCTGGCCGAGACGCTGGCGGCCCACGGCAATGCGGCGTCGGCCCATCAGGCCGCGGCGGTCAGCCAGGCGCTCAACTACGAGATCGGCAACCGCGCCGCCGTCGCGCAGCGATCTCGTTCGTTGAGCCGCAGCGTCCGGTCGCTGGCGATGCGCTACGTCGCCGAGGCCCGGCGCTACCGCGGCGGCTACCAGTTGGGGCTGCACCTGTCCGGAGCGCCGTTGCCGGGCCAGAGCGGCCACGCGACGGTGACGCTGCGCGGCCCGCGCGGCGGCCGGGCGGCGAGGATCACTGTCAGCTCGACCCGCAACGTCTCGCTGCCCGCGTCGGTCCGGACGGATGCCGCCGGTCGAGCCACGTTCACCTACCGCACGACGAGCACGGGCGAGGTCCGCATCGGTGCGGCCGCGGCCGCCCTGCCACCCGGCACGCTGCGTGCGTCCGCACCGTCGCGGTCCACCCAGCGGATGCTGAGCTGGTCGCCGGCCGTCTCGGCGCACGCGTCCGCCCGCTACCGCGGGCAGGTTGCCGGTATGAGCGCGCGCTACGAGTGCTCCAGTACCTGTGACGGCAATCCCGTCGCGATGCTGACCGCCTGTGCGGCGGCCGGCACCTATCCCAGCAGCATCACCTACCACTACGGCCAGGAGGCGCACGAGGTCGACTTCCCCGCCTCGCGCACCCGCCACTGCCAGGACTGGCCGGCCCGGGTGCACGATCGGGACACCGTCACGGCTTCCTGGCGGTTCCGGACGCCTTCGGGCTGGACGGCGCCCGTACCGGCCGGCGGGTCGTTCACGGTCGATTGCCCGCCGGTACCGCCGGTTGCCGTCGTCGTCAGCTACGACTGCCACAGCGCCGGTTTCACCGTGCTGCTGGGGCGGCAGTCGGGTGGCCAGCTCCTGCCCCTGCGCAACGAGACGAGCCACGAGATGGTGCTGGTCCTGGACGGTGCCCGCTCGGCCCGGTTTCTCGTCGCCCCAGGCGCGACAGCTGCGCCGCAGTCGTTCCCGGTCGACTGCGGCTCGGCCGCCGTGATCCAGGTGCGGGCCGGCGTCCAGCGCGGCAACGGGACGTACAACTACGGCGCTCCCGCGCGGGTTGTCCTGCCGTAACGGCGCCGAGAGATCGGCCACCTCGAGGGGAACGGAGGCGCTCGGCGCACTTACGATCCGAGAATGCCTGCCCAGCCGCCTGAGGAGCTGCCGGCCGAGCCGACGGCCGATGCGCCGGCGTCACTGGCCCTGGCCGCCGACTTCGCGCCGCCCAGCCGCGACGAGTGGCGGGCCCTCGTCAGCGCCGTTCTGGCCAAGTCGGGCGTCGCCGCGGACGCCGATTCCGAGGACGCGCTGTCGTTCGACACGTACGACGGGATCCGCATCCGGCCGCTGTACACCGCCGAGGAGGCGCCGTCGCTGGCCGCGGCCGGCCGACCCGGCTCGCCGCCGTTCGTGCGCGGCGCCACCCGCCCGGCGGCGGCCGCCATCGGCTGGGACGTCCGGACCCGGCACGCCGACCCCGACGCGAAGCAGAGCAACGACGCCGCGCTCGCCGACCTCGAGACGGGCGCCACCTCGCTGTGGCTCGTCGTCGGCGACGGTGGCCTTGCCGTGTCGGACCTGGGCGCCGCGCTCGAGGGCGTCTATCTGGACCTCGCGCCGATCGCGCTCGAGGCCGGCGCCCACTCTCTCGAAGCAGCGCAGGCTCTGCTCAGGGTGGCCCAGCAACGCGGCGTCGATCCGGCGGAGCTACGCGGCACTCTCGGGGCCGACCCGATCGGCACCCGAGCTCGCACAGGTGCCGAGGCCGACGTCGGCGTCCTGCGCACTCTGGCCGAGCAGGGCACACAGTTCGGTGGCCTGCACCTGGCCACCGTCGACGCGACGGTCTACGCCGACGCCGGCGCCTCCGACGCGCAGGAGCTCGGCATCGCGACCGCGGTGGGCGTGGCCTACCTGCGCGCGCTCACCGACGGCGGGCTGTCGGTCGACGATGCGCTCGCGCGGGTGGAATTTCGGTTCGCGGTCACCGCCGATCAGTTCCCCTCGATCGCCAAGCTCCGCGCGGCCCGGCGCATCTGGGACCGGGTGGCCGAGCTGTCCGGCGCGGCCGGCGCCCAACGCGGGCAGTACCAGCACGCCGTCACCTCGGCCGCGATGCTGACCCGGCGCGATCCGTGGGTGAACATGCTGCGCACGACGGTTGCCTGTTTCGCCGCGGCGGTCGGCGGCGCCGACGCCATCACCGTGCTTCCCTTCGATTCCGCGATCGGCCGGTCCGACGACTTCGCCCGCCGGATCGCCCGCAACACCCACTCCGTGCTGCACGACGAGTCCAGCCTGGCCCGCGTGATGGATGCGGCGGGCGGCTCGTGGTTCGTCGAGTCGCTGACCGGCGAGCTCGCGGACAAGGCGTGGGACGTCTTCACCCGGCTCGAGAAGGCCGGCGGTGCCCTCGCGGCGCTCGACGACGGCACGATCGACGCGCTGCTCGCGACGACCCGCAGCGCCCGCGCCGACGACATCGCCCACCGCCGGGCGCCGATCACCGGCGTCACCGAGTACGCCTTCGTCGACGAAGCTCCGGTCGAGCGGGTTCCGCTGCCGCCCGCGCCGACCGGTCTGCTGCCCCGCATCCGGTACGCCGAGGACTTCGAGGAACTGCGCGACCGCGCCGACAACGCGCCGCAGCGACCCATCGTCTTTCTCGCCGCGCTGGGCCCGGTCGCCGCGCACAGCGCCCGCGCCGCGTTCGCAGCCAACCTCTTTCACGCAGCCGGCATCGAGTGCGTCACCGGCACCGGGGACGTCGAGGAGCTCGCCCGGGCCTTCCGCGCATCGGGATCGACAGTCGCCTGCCTGTGCTCGTCCGATCGGATGTACGGCGAGGCGGCCGCGACGGGGGCCGCGGCCCTCCGCGCCGCCGGCGCCGAGCAGATCTGGCTGGCCGGCAAGACCCCGATCGACGGCGTCGACGGGTACGTCCATGTCCGCTGCGACGCCCTCGCCGTCCTGCGCAGCACGCTCGACACGCTGGGAGTGAAGTGATGACCGGCATCCCGGACTTCAGCGACGCCGTCCTCGCGCCGCCGCGGCGCGACACGCCACCCCAAGCGTCGCCGCCAAGCCACGCCACCGAGGCGGCCACTCCGTGGGAGACGCCCGAGGGGATCGGCGTCGCCCCGCTCTATACGGCCGCCGACCTCGCCGACCTCGACACCTTGAACACCTACCCCGGGATCAAGCCCTACCTGCGCGGGCCGTACCCGACGATGTACGTCAACCAGCCGTGGACGATCAGGCAGTACGCCGGCTTCTCCACCGCCGCCGAGTCCAACGCCTTCTACCGCCGCAACCTGGCAATGGGGCAGAAGGGCCTCTCGATCGCGTTCGACCTGCCCACGCACCGCGGCTACGACAGCGACAACCCCCGCGTCGTGGGCGACGTCGGCATGGCCGGTGTCGCCATCGACTCGATCTACGACATGCGCCAGCTGTTCGACGGCATCCCGCTGGACAGGATGAGCGTCTCGATGACGATGAACGGCGCCGTGCTGCCCGTCCTCGCCCTGTACGTGGTCGCCGCCGAGGAGCAGGGCGTCACGCCCGAACAGCTGACCGGCACGATCCAGAACGACATCCTCAAAGAGTTCATGGTCCGCAACACCTACATCTATCCGCCGCAGCCGTCGATGCGCATCATCAGCGACATCTTCGAGTTCACGTCGCAAAAGATGCCGCGGTTCAACTCGATCTCGATCTCCGGTTACCACATCCAAGAAGCCGGTGCGACGGCCGATCTCGAACTCGCCTACACGCTGGCCGACGGCGTCGAGTACATCCGGGCCGGCATCGCCGCTGGTCTGGACATCGACGCGTTCGCGCCACGGCTGTCGTTCTTCTGGGCCATCGGGATGAACTTCTTCATGGAGGTCGCCAAGCTGCGGGCCGCGCGGCTGTTGTGGGCGAAGCTGGTCAGGCAGTTCGAGCCGAAGAGCGACAAGTCGCTGTCGCTGCGCACGCACTCGCAGACCAGCGGATGGTCGCTGACCGCGCAGGACGTGTTCAACAACGTGATCCGCACCTGCATCGAGGCGATGGCCGCGACGCAGGGCCACACCCAGTCGCTGCACACCAACGCCCTCGACGAGGCATTGGCGCTGCCCACCGACTTCTCGGCCCGCATCGCGCGCAACACCCAGCTGATGCTGCAGCAGGAATCCGGGACCACCCGGGTCATCGACCCGTGGGGCGGCTCGGCCTACGTCGAGAAGCTCACCTACGACCTGGCCCGGCGGGCATGGGGGCACATCCAGGAGGTCGAGCGGGCCGGCGGCATGGCCAAGGCGATCGACGCCGGCCTGCCCAAGCTGCGCATCGAAGAGGCTGCGGCCCGCACCCAGGCCCGCATCGACTCCGGCCGGCAGCCGGTCATCGGGGTGAACAAGTACCGCCTGGCCGACGAGGATCACCTGGACGTGCTGAAGGTCGACAACGCCGGCGTGCGGCGCGGCCAGGCCGAGAAGCTGGAGCGGTTGCGGGCCGAGCGCGATCCCGCGGCCGTCCAGTCCGCCCTGGACGCCTTGACGGCCGCCGCGGGCGGTCGCGGCAACCTGCTCGCCCTGGCCATCGACGCGGCCCGCGCCAAGGCCACGGTCGGTGAGATCTCCGACGCGCTCGAGAAGGTCTACGGTCGGCACTCGGCGACGATCCGGACGATCTCCGGGGTGTACCGAGAGGAGGCCGGGGCCGGCGTGGAGACGATCGACGAGGCACGCGCCGCCACCGAGCGGTTCGCCGAGGAGCAGGGCCGCCGCCCCCGCATCCTGATGGCCAAGATGGGCCAGGACGGCCACGACCGCGGGCAGAAGGTGCTCGCCACCGCCTTCGCCGACCTCGGCTTCGACGTCGACGTCGGCCCGCTGTTCCAGACGCCGGCCGAGGTTGCCCGCCAGGCCGTCGAGGCCGACGTGCACGTCGTCGGCGTCAACTCCCTGGCCGCCGGGCACCTCACCCTCGTGCCCGAGCTGCGCGACGAGCTGGCGGCGCAGGGCCGTCCCGACATCATGATCGTCGTCGGCGGCGTCATCCCGCCCCAGGACTTCGACGCGCTGCGCGCCGCCGGCGCCGCGGCCATCTACCCGCCCGGCACGGTCATCGCCGAGGCCGCGATCGAACTGCTCGCCACCCTGACCGAGCAGCTGTCGCACACCGCCTGATGATGGACGAGCTGGCCGCACGGGTCCGGGCCGGCGAGCGGGCCGCGGTGGCCCGGGCGATAACCCTCGTCGAGTCGCGCCGCGGCGACCACCGGAATCAGGCGCAGCAGCTGCTCGCCGCACTGCTCCCGCACACCGGCCACGCCGAACGGATCGGCATCAGCGGGGTCCCTGGGGTCGGTAAGTCCACCTTCATCGACCAGCTCGGCGTCAACCTCGTCGCCGACGGACGCCGGGTGGCGGTTCTTGCCGTCGACCCGTCGTCCGGCCGCACCGGCGGCTCGATCCTCGGCGACAAGACGCGGATGACCCGCCTCGCCAACGACGAGCACGCGTTCGTGCGCCCGTCACCGTCGGCGGGCACGCTCGGCGGCGTAGCCCAGGCCACCCGCGAGACGATGCTGGTGATGGAGGCCGCCGGGTACGACGTCGTCCTGGTCGAGACGGTCGGTGTCGGCCAGTCCGAGTACGTCGTCGCCGACATGGTCGACACGTTCCTGTTCCTGACCCTGGCCCGCACGGGTGACCAGCTACAGGGAATGAAGCGCGGCATCCTCGAACTCGCCGACGTCATCGCCGTCAACAAGGCCGACGAGCAGCACGAGGACGAGGCGTCGCGAGCGGCCCGGGAACTGTCCGGGGCGCTTCGCTTCCTCCGCGGCGCCGCCGACGAGTGGCAGACGCCGGTGATCACCTGCAGCGGGCTGCACAACCTCAACCTCGACCGCGTGTGGCAGCAAGTCGGCCGGCACCGGGCCTGGCTCGACGAGCACGGCGGCCTCGAGCGCAAGCGGTGCGATCAGATGGTGGAATGGACGCGGGCGCTGGTCCGCGACCGGTTGCTCGCCCGCCTGGACGCGCCCAGAGTGCGTGAGGCGGTCCGGGCGGCCGAGGCGGCCGTCCGGGACGAGCGCCTCACACCCGACCAGGCGGCCGAGCAGATTCTCGGCACGCTCGACCGCGACTAACGCCAGTTCGGCTCGTCGTCGGCGCGGGTCGCGCTGTGCTGAATCATGACCATCGCCAACGCCATGCTGGCCAGCCACGACGTCATCTGAGTTCGTATTCGAATCACTTGCGTGCTGGGGCTGAACATTCGTCAGCCTCCTTCGTTCCTGCGCCTTGTGGGCGCTTTACCTGGTCGGCGCGATCCCTGACCGAGGCCAACCGGCCGCGCCTGTGCTTTGTTCGCTTGGCGTACATACCCACAATGACTGCTGCGTAAGGGATCCAGCGCCAATCGACGGTGTGATTCGCGTCCTCTTAGGAAACGGATAGGGTGAACGGCGGTGTGCCGGGAAGTCTGGTCGGCGGTCGCATGTCGTTGCCCGCTGATCGACCCGGAAGGACGTGGCCGTGCACGACCTCGTGCCTTTCGCCGTCGTCATCGTGCTCTTCGCGGTGGCGCTGCTCGTAGCGGTCGGCTCCAACCGGCTGGCCCAGTGGATCCGGATCCCCGCGCCCGCGCTGTTCCTCGTCGCCGCTGCCGTCGCGTCGCAACTCTCGCCGCGACTCGGGCGCCTTTCGATCGTCGTCGATCAGCGGATCGTCACCATCGCCCTGGTCGTCATTCTGTTCGACGGTGGAATGCACATCGGCTGGTCGCGCATGCGGACCGCGGCCGGTGCGGTGCTCTGGCTCGGGGTGGCCGGCACGGTGGTCACTGCCGCGGCGATGGCCGTCGGCGCGCACGCACTGTTCGGCTTCGACTGGCGCACCGCCCTCCTGCTCGGCGCCGCGCTGGCCCCGACCGACCCGGCCGTCGTGTTCTCGGTGTTGGGCCGCCGCGAGATCACCGGGCGGGCAGGCACCCTGCTCGAAGGCGAGTCCGGTGCGAACGACCCGGTCGGTATCGCCCTGATGGTGAGCCTGCTGGCCGCCGGCGGCAGCGGCTGGTCGGCGGTCGGCAGCGGAGTGGGCCACTTCGCGCTGCAGTTGGCGGTCGGCAGCGCCGTCGGTGTCGTCGGCGGGTGGGTGCTGCTGCACGTGATGCGCCGCGTCCCGCTGCCCAACGAGGCGCTGTACCCGGTGCAGACGATCGCGGTAGCGCTGCTGCTCTACGGCGGCGCCGCGGCGGCGGACGGGTCCGGCTTCCTCGCCGTGTTCCTCGCGGGGATCATCGTCGGTGACGCCCGCGCGCCGTACAAGCGCGAGATCGAGCGCTTCGCCGGCGCGCTGGCGATCCTCGCCGAGATCGTCGCGTTCTCCGTCCTGGGCCTGTCCGTCGACCTGTCGTCGGTGTTCTCCGGCCACCGGTTCTGGACGGCCCTCGGCCTCGCCGCACTCCTTATGGTCGTCGTCCGACCACTGCTGGTCGGCCTCGTCCTCTGGCCGGTGCAGCTGCATCGCGGGGAGCGGCTTTTCGTCCTCGCGTCCGGGCTGAAGGGAGCGGTGCCGATCCTGCTCGGCACCTACGTCCTCGTCGAAGGAACGCACCGGGCCGGCGAGATCTACGACATCGTCTTCGTCGTCGTGCTGGTGTCGGTGATCCTGCAGGGCGGCCTCGTGCCGACCCTGGCCCGAATCCTCCGGGTGCCGATGCGGGTCTCTGAGCCCGAGCCGTGGGCGTTGGGCATGCGCTTCCGTGACGAGCCGAAGGGCCTGCACCGCTATGTGGTCGGCAAGGGGTCGCCGGCCGACGGCTGCACGATCAGCGACCTCGACGTGGGCGAGAATTTCTGGATCAGCATGGTCAGCCGGTCGGGCCGCCTCGTCCAGGTCCGCGGTGACACCGTGCTGTTCGCCGGCGACGAGGTGCTGGCGCTGTTCGACGAGGACGACGGACCGGCCGCGGTGTTCACCCCCTAGGCTCGGAGGATGCGCATCGACTTCACCTCGTCGCAGCGGACGAGCCTCGGGGTCGAATGGGAACTCGAGCTGGTCGACCTCGACACCCGGCAGCTCACGGGTGCGTCCGACGCGATCCTGGCCGCCATCTCGAAGGACGGCGACGGCGAGCATCCCAAGGCCAAGCACGAGTTGCTGCAGTCCTGCATCGAGGTGATCACCGGCATCTGCCAGACCGTCGCCGAGGCCAAGGCCGATCTCGCCGCCACGGTGGACGAGGTCGCGACCGCCGCGGCCGAGCGCAACGTCGGACTGATGTGCAGCGGCACCCATCCGATCACCGACTGGTCGACCCAGCGCATCACCGACAACGACCGCTACATGCAGCTCATCGAACGCAATCAGTGGATGGCCCGGCAGCTGCAGATCTTCGGTGTCCACGTGCACTGCGGCATCCGCTCGCCGCACAAGGCGATCCCGATCGTCAACGCGCTGCTCGCGTACCTACCCCACTTTCTGGCCCTGTCGGCATCCTCGCCGTACTGGATCGGCTCGGACACCGGGCTCGCGTCCTACCGCTCGAAGATCTTCGAAGCGCTGCCAACGGCCGGCCTGCCCTACCAGCTGTCCGGGTGGGACGAATTCGAGCGGTACATGGCCCTGCTGATCGAGTCGCACGCGATCGACTCGATCCGCGAGGTGTGGTGGGACATCCGTCCGCACCCCAACTTCGGCACCGTCGAGCTGCGCATCTGCGACGGGCTGCCGACGCTCGACGAGATCGGCTGCGTCGCGGCGCTCGCGCAGTGCCTGGTCGAGCGTTTCGACCGGCAGATCGACAACGGCTACACGCTGCCCGAGCCGCGGCCGTGGTTGGTGCGCGAGAACAAGTGGCGCGCCGCTCGGTACGGCCTCGACGCCGAGATCGTCATCGACAACTCCGGGCGCCTGCAGCCGGTCAAGGACGCGATCACCGACCTCGTCGACGACCTGCTGCCCATCGCGCGCAAGCTCGACTGCGCGGCCGAACTCGAGGCGATCCCGCGACTGATAGACCGCGGCGCGAGCTACCAGCGCCAGCGCGCGACGGCGGCCGAGAACGCCGGTGCGCTGGAACCGGTTGTCGACTCCTTGCTCGCCGAGATGCGCGAGGGGTTGTCGCTGTGACTCAGCCGTCCCCCTCCGACGTCGTCGCCGTCCGGCGCGACCTGCACGCGCACCCCGAACTCGCCTTCGTCGAGACGCGGACCACCGGTGTGATCATGTCTTACCTGGAAGCGTGCGGGCTGAAGCCGCAGGTGCTACCGGGTGGTACCGGCGTGCTGTGCGACATCGGCTCGGACGGGCCGCTCATCGCGTTACGCGCCGATATCGACGCGCTGCCGCTGGCCGACGAGAAGGCCGTGTCCTACCGGTCGACCGTCGAGGGCGTGTGCCATGGCTGCGGCCACGACGCGCACACCGCGATCCTGCTCGGAGCCGCCGTGCAGCTGGCCCAGCAGCCGCTGCCCGGCCGCGTGCGGCTGATCTTCCAGCCGGCGGAGGAGACGGTGCCCGGTGGCGCGCACGCCGCGGTCGCCGCCGGCGTCCTCGACGACGTCGCCCTGATCTTCGCCTTGCACTGCGACCCGCGACTGGCCACCGGTCAGGTCGGCGTTCGGGTCGGCGCGATCACCGCGGCCTGCGACCATGTCGAGGTGCGGCTGCACGGCTCGGGCGGGCACACCGCGCGTCCGCACGTCACCCAGGACCTCGTCTACGCGCTGGGCCGGCTGATCACCGATCTGCCCGGCCTGTTGTCCCGGCGGGTCGATCCCAGAGCGGCGCTGTCGATGGTGTGGGGCTCGGTCGAGGGCGGCCGGGCGGCCAACGCCATCCCGACGTCCGGACGGCTGCGCGGCACGCTGCGCGTGTTGCGCCGCGATGCGTGGGACGCCGCCGGGCCGATGGTCACCGAGCTCGTCGATGAGATCGTGGCGCCGTGCGGGGTCACGGCCACGACGATGTACACCCGCGGCGTCCCGCCGGTGCTGAACTCGGCCGCGGCGGTCGACGTCCAGCGGACGGCCGTCCTCGGCGCGCTCGGGGCCGAGGCGCTCGTCGACACCGAGCAGAGCATGGGCGGCGAGGACTTCGCCTGGTACCTCGAGAGCGTGCCGGGCGCGCTGGCCCGGCTCGGGGTACGGCCGCCGGGCGGTCCGGCCTTCGACCTGCATCAGGGGACGTTCGACATCGACGAGGCGGCCCTCGACGTAGGGGTGCGCTACACGGTGGCTCTGGCCCGCGAGGCCCTGGCGTCGCTGGCCGCCGACTGAGTGATCAAGAGACCGAAACCGTCGATAATCGACGCAGGACGTCTGTTGATCACGGGAACAGGAGCCGCGCGCTCACTCGCCGAGGGAACGACAGGGCCGGCTGCGCAGCTCGGCCACGTACTCGTCCGGGGCCCCGGCCGCCTGAGCGGCATCGGCGATCAGCCCGATCGAACGGGCCGACGGCAGGCCGCCCTCGAAGCTGTCGAGGATGTACACCGAGGCCAGGACGTCGCCGTCCAGCGTCGAGATGCGCAGCCGGATCTTGTTGTACAGCCCGGTGTCGGCGCCTTCCCAGTAGTCCAGCGTCCGCATGTCCTGCGGCGACACGTCGTAGAGCGCGACGAACACCTGGCCGTCGGGGTCGGGCACGACCATCGGCAGCGCGCCGTCCCAGCCGAGTTCCTCGCCGCCGAAGGTGAGCCGCCAGCCGTTCAACCAACCGGTTCCCGCGGCCGGAGAGTGCGGACACCGCTCGAGCATCTGCTCGGGGTCCATGTTCGAGCCGTACGCCGCATACAGGCCACTCGACAGGCTCACTCGAACACCTCAACTCGGCGACTGCGTCGGGGGGAGCGTACCGACCGGCCGAACCGAGCGGGACAATGGAGGATGTGACGGTGAGCGCTACGAGCTTCGGACGCAGCACCCGCATCGTCATCATCGGTGGCGGGCCGGCCGGGTACGAGTCCGCGCTGGTCGCGGCCCAGCTCGGTGCGCAGGTCACCGTCGTCGACCGCGACGGCATCGGCGGCTCCTGCGTGCTCACCGACTGCGTCCCGAGCAAGACGCTGATCGCCACCAGCGACCGGGTGACGGCGTTCCGTGACGCCCCCCGGGTCGGCGTCGGCACCAGCGGCACCCACGTCGCCGTCGACCTCGCGGTGGTCAACGACCGGATCAAGCGGCTGGCCCAGCAGCAGTCCGACGACATCGCCGCCCGGCTGGGAAACGAGGGCGTCACCGTGCTCGCCGGCCGGGGTCGCTTCGCCGAGAACCAGCCGGCCCGGGCCCACCGCATCGAGGTCCGCGACGACGCCGGCCGGGTGACGGACACGGTCGAGGCCGACGTGGTGCTGCTGGCCACCGGCGGCGTGCCGCGCACGCTCCCGACCGCGGTGCCCGACAGCGAGCGGATCCTCTCGTGGCGCGACGTCTACGAGCTCAAGGAACTGCCCGAGCATCTGGTCGTCGTCGGCTCGGGGGTTACCGGGGCGGAGTTCGCCAGCGGGTACTCCGAACTCGGTGTGCCGGTGACATTGGTGTCGAGCCGGGACCGGGTGCTGCCGGGGGAGGACCCGGATGCCGCCGACGTCATCGAGCAGGTCTTCACCAGTCGCGGCGGGACGCTGGCGAAGCAGGCGCGCGCGGCGGCCGTCCGGCGCACGCCCGAGGGCGTGGCCGTCGATCTCGTCGACGGACGGGTCGTGGACGGGTCGCACGCCCTCATGTGCGTCGGCTCCGTGCCGAACGTCGGCGAGCTGGGGCTCGAGCACGTCGGCGTGGCCCTCGACGGGAACGGTTACATCGCCGTCGACCGGGTCTCCCGCACGTCGGTGCCGTCGATCTACGCCGCGGGCGACTGCACCGGGGTGCTGCTGCTCGCGTCGGTGGCCGGCATGCAGGGACGGATCGCGGTCTGGCACGCGCTCGGCGAAGCCGTGGCTCCGCTGCGGTTGAAGACAGTGGCGGCCAACGTCTTCACCCATCCCGAGATCGCGACGGTGGGCATCGGCTATGCCGCGATCGCGTCCGGGCAGGTGCCGGCTCGGCAGGTGACGCTCCCGCTCGCCACCAACGCCCGGGCCAAGATGCAGGGGCACGACGACGGCTTCGTGAAGCTGTACTGCCGGCCGGCGACTGGTGCGGTGATCGGCGCGGTCGTGGTCGCCCCCGACGCGTCCGAACTGATCTTTCCCCTGACACTCGCCGTGCAGCGCGGCCTGACCGTCAACGACCTGGCCGGAACAATCGGCGTCTATCCGTCGTTGTCCGGCTCGGTTGCCGAAGCAGCGCGGCGGTTGATGCTGCACGACGATCTGGACTGATCTCTACTGATCGAGGAACTTTCGATGGCAAATCACGGCGACTACTCACCCGAGGCCCACGCGGCGGCCGAGGCCAAGGTCCGCGCCGCCGGCATCTTCGCCGACCACGCCGAGGTGATCGTGGCGGCGTTGCCGGGCGTGCCGGACGGCCACGTGCTGGTGGCGATCGTCGACGAGGAACACGCCTTCACCGGTACCCATCACGTCGCGAACGACGAAATAGTGGCGCGGGTTCCCGAGCTCGAGGCGGCCGGGTGGGCGATGGTCTTCACGACCGGATCCGACGTCGCCGACGTCCGCCGCCGGGCCGACGAGATGGCCACCCTCGCGCGCCGGCGGGCCGAGATGATCACCCGGATCCGCACCCGCCGAGACTGACCTCGAACTAGTCCTTGATGTCGCAGATGACCGAGCCGGACGTGACGACGGCGCCGACCTCCGCCTTGAGGTTCGTGACGGTGCCGGCCTTATGCGCGGTCAGCGGCTGCTCCATCTTCATCGCCTCGAGGACGACGATGGTCTGACCGGCCTCGACGACGTCACCCTCGGCCGCGGCGACCTTGACGATCGTGCCCTGCATGGGGGCGCTCAGCGAGTCCCCGGACGCGGCCGCGCCGGTCTTCTTGCCGGCCGACCGCTTGGGCGCGGCCTTGCGGGCACCGCCGCCACCGCTCCCGCTCCCGGCACCGAACCCGGCCGGCAGCGACACCTCGAGCCGCTTGCCCCCCACCTCGACGACGATCGTCTCGCGCGGCGCGGCCTCGTCATCGGCCGACGCCCCCGCGCCGAACGGCGGGATCGTGTTGTCGAACTCCGTCTCGATCCAGCGGGTGAAGATCGTGAACGGTTCGGCGGTGAACGCGTCGTCACGGACGACGGCGCGGTGGAAGGGCAACGCGGTGGCCATGCCCTCGACCACGAACTCATCGAGCGCGCGGCGGGCTCGCTCGAGGGCCTCGGTGCGGGTCTCGCCGGTGACGATCAGCTTGGCCAACAAGGAGTCGAACGCGCCGCCGATCACCGACGCGCCCTCGATGCCGGAGTCGACGCGCACGCCCGGACCGGCCGGTTCGCGGTAGGTCGTCACGGTGCCCGGCGCGGGCAGGAAATTGCGGCCCGGGTCCTCGCCGTTGATGCGGAACTCGAAGGCGTGCCCGCGCGGCGTGGGGTCGGCGTCGAAGCGCAGCTTCTCGCCCTCGGCGATGCGGAACTGCTCGCGGACGAGGTCGATGCCGCTGGTCTCCTCTGTGACCGGATGCTCGACCTGCAGCCGGGTGTTGACCTCGAGGAAGCTGATGACGCCGTCGGCGCCGACGAGGAACTCGACCGTGCCGGCGCCGGAGTACTGGGCCTCGCGGCAGATGGCTTTCGCGGCGGCGTGGATGGTGGCTCGCTGCTCGTCGGTCAGGAACGGCGCCGGCGCCTCTTCCACCAGCTTCTGGTTGCGGCGCTGCAGCGAACAGTCGCGCGTGCCGACGACGATGACGTTGCCGTGCTGATCGGCCAGCACCTGCGCCTCGACGTGGCGCGAGCGGTCGAGGTAGCGCTCGACGAAGCACTCGCCGCGGCCGAACGCCGAGATCGCCTCGCGCACCGCGCTCTCGTAGAGATCGGCAACCTCGTCCATCTCGCGGGCGATCTTCATGCCGCGACCACCGCCGCCGTAGACGGCCTTGATGGCGATGGGCAGCCCGTGCTCCTGCGCGAACGCGACCACCTCGTCCGCCCCTGCGACCGGGTCCTTGGTGCCTGCGACCAGCGGGGCGCCGGCCCGCTCGGCGATGTGCCGGGCCACCGCCTTGTCGCCGAGGTCGCGGATCGCCTGCGGCGACGGGCCGATCCAGGTCAGCCCCGCGTCGAGCACGGCCTGGGCGAAGTCGGCGTTCTCGGACAGGAAGCCGTAGCCGGGGTGCACCGCGTCGGCGCCCGATCTCGTCGCGGCGTCGATGACCTTGTCGATCACGAGGTACGAGTCACCCGGCGTGGTGCCGCCCAGCGCGAACGCCTCGTCGGCCATCCTGACGTGCAGCGCATCGCGGTCGGGATCGGCGTAGACCGCGACGGACGCGTAGCCCGCGTCCTTGCAGGCCCGGATGACCCGAACCGCGATCTCGCCCCGGTTGGCGATGAGAATCTTCTGCACCGTCGAGCCTCCTGGCCGATACGCGGGCCTTCGCCGGAGCGCGAAAACGCCGTCGGGCGCAGATTACCCGGGGGAGGGATCTGCGCCCGACGGCGTATCGGCCGAGAGTGACGTCGGGCTATTTCCAGACGCGGACGTAGTCGATCTGGGTCGACGCGGGTAGCGGCGTCGACGCCGTGACCGCGTTGGTCTGCACCCCGAGGCTCTGGGTGAGCGCCACGAAGAACGGCGAGTCGAACGGCGCGCTGCCGGTCAGCGGGGCGTTGGCCTTGTAGTTGTCGATCAGGCAGGTGTTGCCGTCGTACAGGATCGTCATCGTCGTCGGCGTCCACTCGACCGTGTAGTCGTGGAACGCGTGCACGTCGTTGATCATGCAGTAGTAATTGGTCGTCACGTTCGTGTTCGTGACGGTGTTGACCGAGTAGGGGTCGTAGAGGTAGTGGATCGTGGGGATCGCCCGGTCCGCATAGATGCTGTACTCCTCGGCGATGTCGATCTCGCCGGACGTCGGCCACGCGCCGTACTTGAGCGCGTTGTCCGGCCAGAGCCACAGCGCCGACTGCAGGCCGGCCACGGTTGCCGCCGGGAACGAGGCGCGGACGTCGAACCGGCCGTACGTCTGCGAGAACTTCGTGTACGTCGCGACCTCACCGGTCGTGTAGGACGTGGTGAACCCGCCGCTCGGCGTCGGGCAGAGGAACGGCGCGGCCTCTTGCCGGGCGGTCAGTGTCAGGACGCCGTTGCCCTCGGAGATGTTGTTCGGCGTACTCACGAAGCAGGCGCCGCCGCCGTTGTTGCCGCTGGCCGCGCTGTTGATGGGGATCCACTTCGTGCTGTCCAGCGTTGTGCCGGAGAACTCGTCGTCGAAGGTGCACGTCCACTGGGTGCCGTCGGCCTTGAGCGGGTTGACGCCGCAGTTCGGGCCTGACGGAGGCGCGGGTGTGGTTGTCGTCGGCGCCGGAGTGGTGGGCGTCGGCGTGGTGGGCGCCGGAGTGGTCGGCGTCGGCGTGGGTGTCGGCGTCGCCGTGGTGGGCGTCGGCGTGGGTGTCGGCGTCGCCGTGGTCGTGCTGGGGCGCGGTCGCGGGAACCGCGACTGCACGGAGGCCGACGCCGCCTCGGTCGGAATGGTGGCGGCGGCGAGGAGAACGACCGCGAACGTGCTCACGGCGCCGAGTACGACGCCATTACGCGCGGAAGGGCTGGACATTGTGTGGTCCTCTGCTCATGCATTCCGGGCCTGTCCCAGAAGGCGCTGCGCCCCCGCTTTACCTGCGCTTTACGCAAACTTAACGCACGGCTCACACTTACACAAGGCCGTTACCGAATTCTACCGATTTGTCAGGTCGGTCAAGCGCGATCGGCACTGGTCGGCCACTTCGGCGACCTCGCCGAGCGTGCGACGCAGGGCGGCCTGCCGGGCCCGCAGATCCTCGGCGATGTCGCCGAGGCGGGCGAGCAGGATCTCGAGCTGGCGGCGTTCGGAGGACGCGGCGCCGTCGTACATGTCGACGATCTCGCGGCATTCGGCCAGCGTCATCCCGAAGCGACGGCCGCGCAGGACGAGGCGGAGCCGGGCCCGGTCCCGGGCCGAGTAGACCCGGTTCTGGCCGACCCGCTCGGGGCGGAGCAGCCCCTCGGCCTCGTAGTGGCGCAGGGTCCGCGTCGTCACGCCGAGCTCGGAGGCCAACTCGCCGACCGTCCAGGTGCGGTCTTTCGTGCGGGCCGGCATGCGGTTAGGATCCGTGACGTTAACGTAAACGTCAAGCGGCGGAGGCCACGCCATGTTCGAGCTGTCCGGCGATCACGAGACGTTCCGCAAAGTGGTCCGCGACTTCGCCGAACGGGAGCTGGCACCGCACATAGCCCAATGGGACCGTGATCGGCACCTGCCGGTGGAGACCGTCCACGCCATGGGCGACCTGGGCCTGTTCGGGGTCAACGTCCCCGAGCAGTACGGCGGCAGCGCCGGCGACTTCACCTCACTGTGCGTGGCCATCGAGGAGATCGGCCGGGTCGACCAGTCGATCGGCGCGACCCTCGAAGCGGCCGTCGGGCTCGGCATCAACCCGATCCTCGCGTACGGCACCGAAGAGCAGAAGGAGCAGTGGCTGCCCGATCTGGTCGCCGGGCGGGCGCTCGCCGGCTTCGGGCTCACCGAGCCGGAGGCGGGGTCGGACGCCGGGGCCACGAAGACGCGGGCCACGCTGGCCGACGGGATGTGGATCATCAACGGCGCCAAGGCGTTCATCACGAACTCCGGCACGCCCATCACCTCGCTGGTCACCGTCACCGCCCGCACCGGGGACGACGAGATCTCCACGATCATCGTTCCGTCGGGCACGACCGGGTTCACCGTCGAGCCGGCCTACGAGAAGCTCGGCTGGCACATCTCCGACACCCACGGCCTCAGCTTCGCCGATTGCCGGGTGCCCGAGGAGAACCTCCTCGGCCGCCGCGGCAACGGGTTCCGGCAGTTCCTGGCCATCCTCGACGAGGGGCGGATCGCGATCTCGGCCCTGGCTGTCGGTCTCGCCCAGGGTTGCCTCGACCTGTCGGTGAAGTACGCGAACGAGCGGCATACATTCGGCGCCCCGCTGGGCTCGCGGCAGTCGGTGGCCTTCGCGCTGAGCGATCTGGCGGTCTCGGTCGAGGCAGCGCGCCTGCTCACCTACAAGGCGGCCTGGCTCAAGGACGCCGGGCGCCCCGCGGCCCAGATCAAACAGGCCGCGTCCATGGCGAAGCTGTACTCGTCCGACGCGGCCATGAACGCGACCCGGACGGCGACGCAGGTGTTCGGTGGCAACGGCTTCATGGAGGAGTTCCCGGTCGCCCGGTTCTACCGCGACGCGAAGATCCTCGAGATCGGTGAGGGCACGAACGAGGTTCAGCGCATGCTGATCGCGCGCGGCCTCGGACTGCCGGTCGCATGAAGGACTCGGCCTCATGAAGGACTCTGCCTCATGAAGGACAAGGAACTCCGCGCCGCGCGTGAGGCCACCCTGGCGCCGCCGGACAAGGCGGCGGCCAAGTTGGCCGCGCAGCACAAGCTCTACGTCCGCGACCGCCTGGCGCTGCTGTTCGACGACGGCACGTTCGTCGAGGACGGGCAGCTGGCGAACGCCCTCGCGGCCGGCCTGCCCGCCGACGGCGTGGTCACCGGTCAAGGTCTGGTGGACGGCCGGCCGGCGCTCGTGGTCGCCAACGACCCGACGGTGAAGGCCGGCTCGTGGGGGGCGCGGACGGTCGAGAAGATCATCCGGATCACCGAACGGGCCCTGGTGGAGGAGCTGCCGATCTTCTGGCTGATCGACTCGGCCGGCGGCCGGATCACCGATCAGGTCGCACTCTTTCCCGGCCGCCGCGGTGCCGGGAAGATCTTCCACAACCAGGTGGCGCTGTCGGGCAAGGTTCCGCAGATCTGCTGCCTGTTCGGCCCGTCCGCCGCCGGCGGCGCGTACATCCCGGCCTTCTGCGACATAGTGATCATGGTCGAGGGCAACGCCTCGATGTACTTGGGCTCGCCGCGCATGGCCGAGATGGTTGTCGGCGAGAAGGTAACGCTCGAAGAGATGGGCGGCGCACGGATGCACGCCACCCTCTCCGGCTGCGGGGACAATCTCGCCGTCGACGACGAGGACGCGATCGAGCAGGCGCGGTTGTTCTTCTCCTACCTGCCGACGTGCTGGCGCGAGCCGGTGCCCGAGGCCGAGGCCGAGCCGCCGATCCTCGACCTGAGCGACGACTGCGTGCCGGCCGACGAGTCAGTCCCGTTCGACGTGCACGAGGTGATCGATGGTCTCGTGGACGCCGATTCCTTCTTCGAGATCAAGCCGCTGTTCGCCCCCGAGGTCGTGGTCGGGTTCGGCCGGCTCGACGGTCGACCGATCGGCATCGTGGCCAACAACTCCGCGGTGAAGGGCGGCGTGCTGTTCGTCGACTCCGCCGACAAGAGCGCGCGCTTCATCTGGCTGTGCGACGCGTTCAACGTCCCACTGCTCTACCTGGCCGACGTCCCCGGGTTCATGATCGGCAGCGAGGTCGAGCGGCAGGGCATCATCCGCCACGGCGCGAAGATGGTCTCGGCCGTCTCGGAGGCGACCGTCGCGCAGATCTCGGTCATCGTGCGCAAGGCATACGGCGCCGGGCTGTACGCGATGGCCGGCCCCGGGTTCATGCCGGACGCCTGCATCGCCCTGCCGACCGCGCGCATCGCGATCATGGGCCCGCAGGCCGCGGTGAACGCCGTCTACGCCAACAAGATCGCCGAGATCGCCGACGCCGACGAGCAGGCCGAGTTCATCGCGACCAAGCGAGTCGAGTACGAACAGGACGTCGACCTGCTCCGGCTGGCGTCCGACCTCGTCCTCGACGCGGTGATCGAGCCGTCGGAACTGCGCGCCGAGCTGATCAAGCGCTACGCGGTCCTGATCGGCAAGACGCGGCACTTCGCCACCAAGCGGCACGGAGTGCCGCCGACATGACGTCGCTCGCCGGCCGGGTCGTCGCCACCGACACAACCGAGATCTCGGTGCGCGGCAACGCCAGCGACGAGGAAATCGCTGCCGTCCTGGCCGTCGTGTCGTCCGGTTCGCGGCCGGCGGACGGCTGCCGCCGATGGCAGGCCACCCGGCTGGCGGCGTTGCGCCGTCCCTCATCCCCGCTCGACGAACGCGAGTAACGCCGGTGCCCCGCTACCCGTCCGTGCTGCTGGCCTGCCTGGCCATCCAGTTCCGCGAATGGCGACAGGGCCGGCCGACCATCGAGGCGCGGCGTGCGGACGCGCCTTCCGGGCCGGCACCTCTGGGCGACCTCGGCGACGGGATCGTGGTGAGCGAGCACACGGTCCCGGTCGACGGGGGCACGGTGGGCGTCCGCATCCATTCCGGTATCGCCCCGGGTCCACAGCCTGCGCACCTGCTCATGCACGGCGGCAGCTTCTGTTACGGCGCCCCCCGCGACCTCGACGACGTGGCCGCCCGGTATGCGCGGACGGTTGGTTGCACCGTTGTCGCCGTCGAGTACCGGCTCGCGCCCGAGCACCCGTACCCGACCGCTGTCGAGGACGCCTACGCCGCGCTGTGCTGGACGGTCGCGCACGCCGAGGAACTCGGTGTGGACGCGACTCGCGTCTCCATCGGAGGGCTCTCGGCCGGCGGCGGCATCGCGGCGGCGGCCACCCTGATGGCGCGCGACCGCGAGGGCCCGCGGCCGATCTTCCAGCTGCTCGAGATACCGGTGCTCGATCTGACGGGGAGCAGCCCGTCGCACAAGCGATACGGACGCGGCTATCTGCTCACCCGGGCCGAGTTGCTCGACGCGTACGAGCTGTACCTGCCCGATGCCGGTCGGCGCCCCGAGCCCTACGCGTCGCCGCTCTTCGCTCGCGACCTGGCCGGCCTGCCGCCGACAACGGTCATCACTGCGCAGTTCGACCCGCTGCGCGACGAGGGTGAGGAGTACGCGCGGCGCCTCGCCGCGGCCGGCGTTCCCACCCAACACGTCAGAGCTCGCGGCCACGTCCACTCGTCGACGTACACCGCGATGCGGTCGGCCCGGCATTACCAGCGACTCGCCGCGGACGCCCTGAGACGCGCATACGGGACCGCCGCGGGGTGACCGTGTCCAGAGCGGTTCGCCGTGCGGGACAATCGATACGTGGACGAACGGGGTAGCGACGACACGCCGGTCACCGAGGCGGCACCGACCGCCGGTGCCGGCGACGACGACTGCGCGAACCCGGTCCGCGACGCGGTGATCGCCCTGGCTCGCCGCGGCGAGGAGAACCAGCCGGTCGAGGTCGCGCAGATCGCCGCGAACCTGCCGTTCGTCATGCGGACGGTGGCCGGCACGGCGGCGCTCGGCATCGGCGTCAACGTCATCGGCGTGCTGATCGTCACCGTCGTCGTCGGCGCGATGAACACCAGGGCCACCGACCACCAGTTGCAGGTCGTGCTGGCCACCACCGCGATCATGGTGCTCTTCTCGGTGCTCGCCGGAGTCACCGTCGCCGCGCTCGTCCAGCGGCGCACGTTGCGCTGGCTCCTGCGCGGTGAGCGGCCCTCGATCGCCGATGCCCGGCGCGCCCTGCGCCTGCCCCGTGACATGGCGGTGATCGCTGCAGCGTTGTGGATCTTCGGCGGCTTCGTGATCGCCGTCGCCGCCGCTGCCGTCGGCGAGGACGCGCAGACCGTCTTCGGGATCTCCGGCGGCATCGTGCTGGCCGCCTCGGCGGATGCCGGAATCACCTACCTACTCGTCGGCCGCGTCAACCAGCCGGTGGCGCGGCTCGCGCTGGAGTCGTCGCCGCCGCAGGAGATGCCCGTGTTCGGGCTGCGCTGGCGGCTGCTGCTCATCTGGGTGCTGACGACCGGCACGCCGATCCTCGGTCTGGTGCTGGTGCTCACCGCGCCGCGAGGCAAGACCCACGTCGTCGGCGTCAGCATCATCGTCGCGGTCGTGACCCTCCTGCTCGGCGGCTACTCGACCGCCCTGGCTGCGAAGGCCATCGGCAATCCGCTGTGCAGCATGGTCGAAGCGCTGCACCGCGTCGAAGAGGGCGATTTCGACGTCACGGTCCCGATCGAGGACGCGGGCGAGATCGGCCTCGTGCAGAGCGGCTTCAACGCGATGGTGGGCGGCCTGCGCGATCGCGAACGCATCCAGGACCTGTTCGGCCGGCACGTCGGACCCGCCGTGGCCGCGGAGGCCATCACCGGTGGCGTCACCCTCCGCGGCGAGGGGCGTGATGTCGTGGCGTTGTTCGTCGACATCACCGGCTCGACCAAACTGACCCGCGAGACCGACCCGATCGAATTCGTCGACATGCTGAACCGGTTCTTCGGCGTGGTCGTCGACGAGGTGGAGGGCAACGGCGGCCTGTTGAACAAGTTCGAGGGCGACGCGGCCCTCTGCGTGTTCGGCGCACCGGTCGAGTTGGCCGATCCGGTCACCGCCGCGTTGCGGACCGGCCGCGCCATCCGTGACCGGGTGGCCGAGATGGGTGAGCTGCACATCGGGATCGGGGTGGCGGCTGGTCCGGTCATCGCCGGGCAGATCGGCGCGGCCAGCCGGCTCGAGTACACGATCATCGGTGACGCCGTGAACGAGGCGGCCCGGTTGACCGAATTGGCCAAGCGGGTCGACGGCAACATCCTGGCCAGCGACGCCACCGTCGAGGCCGCGTCGGCCGAGGAGCGACAGAACTGGGTCGCCGGCCGGGTCACCCGGCTGCGCGGCCGCGAGGCGCCGACCCACACCTACCGCACTGTCACCTCGCCCGATGACGGCGGCGCGACAGTGTCGCTCGCGCGCCGGCTCACCGACGTCGCCAAGGCGGTGGCCGACCTGCCGGCGCCGGGCGGCCACATCCGCGACTGACCCGGTGCGTTTCCGCGCCGGCTGCGTCCGTCCGCTTCGCCGACCAGAGCAGCTGACCACCAGCCGGGCCGAAAGTGGTCACCCGCTCTGGTCGGTGCGCCAAACCGGCTGGCTCTGTCAGTTCCCGCGCCGATTCGGGCGCGGATAGCCGACGGCCTCGAGGCCGTGGCCGAGCTCGTGCAGCATTCGGCGCACCATCGGCAGCGAGACGCCGACGACGGTGTGCGGGTCACCCTCGACGCCGTCGATGAACCAGCCGCCGAGGCCGTCGATCGTGAAGGCGCCGGCCACGGCGAGCGGCTCGCCGGTCGCGCAGTACAGATCTATTTCGGCGTCGGTCACGTCGGCGAACCGCACGCTCGTAGCCGCGCCTTCGATGACCGCCTGGCCGGTCGCGGTGTCGACGAGGCAGTGCCCGGTGTGCAGCACGCCCGTCCGTCCCCGCAGTTGCCGCCAGCGTGCCCGCGCGACGTCCGGCGAGCCCGGTTTGCCGAGCGCCGCGCCGTCGAGGTCGAGCATCGAGTCGCAGCCGAGGACGAGGGCGGCCGGGCCGGCCTGCGCCGCCACGGCCGTTGCCTTGAGCTCGGCCAAGCGGACAACCAGCTCGGCCGTGGTCGGCGCGGTGACAACATCCTCGTCTACCCCACTGACCATCACTTCGGGTTCGATCCCGGCCCGGCGCAGGGTGTCCAGGCGCGCGGGCGACGCCGAGGCGAGGACGAAGCGCACCGTCGAGTGGCTGGACAAGCCGGTCAGAGACCGATGGACTTCGAGATGACGGTCTTCATGACCTCGCTTGTGCCGCCGTAGATGCGGGTGACCCGGGCGTCGGCGTACCGGCGCGAGATCGCGTACTCGCTCATGAACCCGTAACCGCCGTGCAGCTGCAGGCAGCGGTCCATGACCCGGCCCTGCAGCTCGGTGCAGTAGTACTTGGCCTTCGCCGCGTCGGCCGCGTTCAGCTCGGCCGCGCTCAGCCGGTCGACGCAGCGATCGATGTAGGCCTGGGCGATGTCGAGGTCGGTGGCCAGATCGGCCAGGACGAACTTCGTGTTCTGGAAGGAGGCGATCGACTGGCCGAACGCCTTGCGGTCGCGGACGTACTGCACGGTCTCCTTGAATGCCGCCGTGGCCTCGGCGAGGGCCGAGACGGCGATCGACAGCCGCTCCTGCGGCAGCTTCTGGGTGAGCTGGTTGAAGCCCTCGCCCTCGTCCCCCAGCAGGTTCTCGACCGGGACGCGGACGTCGGTGAACGACAGCTCCGACGTGTCCTGGGAGTGGAGACCCAGCTTGTGCAAATTGCGACCGCGCTCGAACCCGTCCATCCCGCGTTCGAGGATGAGAAGGGACATCCCGCCCCGCCGGTCGGCCGGATCGCTGCCGGTCTTGACCGCGGTAATCACGAGATCGGCATTGATGCCGTTGGTGATGAACGTCTTCGCGCCGTTCACGACGTAGTGGTCGCCGTCGCGCTTGGCGCTAGTCCGCAGGCCGGCGAGATCGGATCCGGCGCCCGGCTCGGTCATCGCCACCGCGGTGATCAACTCGCCGGAGACGATGCCCGGCAACCAGCGCTGCTTCTGCTCGTCGCTGGTGAAGGAGAGGAAGTACGGCAGGCAGGTGTCGTTGTGCAGCGAGATGCCGAGGCCGGATCCGGTCACGCCGGCCTCGGCGATCTGCTCGTTGAGGATCTGGTTGAACCGGTAGTCGGCGACCCCGCCGCCGCCGTACTGCTCGGGAACCGCCATGCCGAGGAACCCGCTGGCCCCGGCCTCGCGGAACACGTCGCGGGGCGTGATGCCCGCCGCCTCCCACTCGACGTAGTTGGGCACGATGGTCTTGTCGACGAAGGCGCGGAAGGCGTCGCCGAACGCGAGGTGATCTTCGTCGTAGTGCTTGCGGTCCATGCCGTCATGGTAGGGCGGATAGCGTGGAGCGATGACCGCGCACATCGGGGTGATCGGCGGCTCCGGTTTCTATTCCCTGTTGGACGATCCGGAGCAGCGCACGATCGATACGCCCTACGGGCGGCCCAGCGATCCGATCGGTCTGGGCACGCTCGCCGGGCGCTCGGTCGCCTTCGTGCCGCGGCACGGGGCCGAGCACCGGTTCGCTCCGCACGTCGTCCCCTACCGGGCCAATCTCTGGGCGCTGCGCTCGCTCGGTGTCCGCCAGGTCGTGTCGTTGTCGGCGGTGGGCTCGTTGACGCCGTCGCTGCCGACCGGGACCCTCGTCGTTCCCGATCAGCTCGCCGACCGGACGCACGGCCGCGAGCACACCTACTTCGATGACGGGTCCGGTGTCGCGCACGCGACCTTCGCCGACCCCTACTGCCCGCGCGGCCGCGCCGCCGCGCTGTCTGGCGGCGCGGCCCACGACGGCGGCACGCTGGTGGTCGTGAACGGTCCGCGCTTCTCGTCGCGAGCCGAGTCGCTGGAATTCCAGGCGCACCGCTGGTCGATCATCGGCATGACGGCGATGCCCGAGGCGGGGCTGGCCCGCGAACTCGCGCTCTGTTACACGACGCTGGCACTGGTCACCGATCTCGACGCCGGAGTCGAAGCCGGCGGCGGCGTGACGCACGCCGAGGTGCTGGCCGCCTTCGCCGCGAACCTGCCGCGCCTGCGCGAGCTGTTGGTGGGCACCCTCGAGCGGCTGCCCGCGGACCAGGCTGACTGCCCCTGTGGGGACACCACCGGCTACCCGCCGTCCTTCCAGCTGCCATGAGGGTGTTGCTGACCGGCGGCGCGGGCTTCATCGGCACGCATGTGCTGGCGGCGCTACGCGGCGGCGGTCACGACGTCGTCGTGCTCGACTCGCTACGGGCGGACGTCCACCGCGGACCCGCTCCGGTGATCGATGGGCTCGTCGTCGGTGACGTCCGCGACGCGGCGGCCGTCGACTCGGCCCTGCGGGGCGCGGACGCGGTCGTGCACCTGGCCGCGAAGGTCGGACTCGGCGTCGACGTGCAGGACCTCCCGGACTACGCCGGCTCCAACGACCACGGCACCGCGATCCTGCTGGCAGCGATGGCTCGCGCCGGCGTCGCGCGGCTCGTGCTGGCCAGCTCGATGGTGGTGTACGGCGAGGGCGTGGGCCACTGCGGCACGCACGGCGACGTGCGGCCGGGCCCGCGTGCCGAGGCCGCGCTGGCCGCCGGCGAGTTCGAGCCGCCCTGCCCGGTGTGCGGCGAGGCTCTCGCGCCGGCGCTCGTCAGCGAGGACGCGCCCCTCGATCCGCGCAACGGCTACGCCGCTTCGAAGCTGGCGCAGGAGCACCTCGCCGCCTCGTGGGCGCGGGCGACCGGCGGATCGGTGGCGGCGCTGCGGTACCACAACGTCTACGGCCCGGGGTTGCCGATGAACACCCCCTACGCCGGTGTGGCCGCCATCTTCTTGTCAGCGCTGCGTCAGGGCATCGCTCCCCGCGTGAACGAGGACGGCGGCATGCGCCGCGACTTCGTCCATGTGCGCGACGTCGCGGCTGCGACCGTCGCCGCCCTGCACCACGGCGGGGGCGTGCGCGCCTACAACGTCGGATCGGGTACGCCACGCACCGTCGGCGAACTGGCCGCCGCGCTGGCCGACGCCGTCGGCGGCCCGGCGCCGATGGTCTCTGGCGACTACCGCCTCGGGGACGTCCGGCACATCACCGCCGACTCGTCCCGGTTGCGCGCAGAGCTCGGCTGGGCGCCGCAGGTCGACTTTGCCGCCGGCCTGGCCGAGCTCGCCGGCTCAGGCCAATAGCTCGGCCACGGCACCCGGGGCTTCGCGCATCGCGTCGTGGGCGGTCGGCAGCTCGAAGACCTGCCAGCCCGGATCGGCGTCGAGTCGGGCCCGGAGCCGGGTGAAGGGGGTGCCTTCCCATCCGGAGCAGTAGATGAACTCGCGGCGGGGGACCTCGGCAACCGCACCGGTCAGCCGGATCTGCTGCACGAGCGAGGCGAAGGGGTGGGGACGGCGGCGGGGATCGCGACCGGGTCGGTCGGGCGGCCGCACGGCGTAGCCGGAGTCCGCGGCGCCGGCCACGAACGCCTGGCGGTATGCCTCGGTCGTCGACGACCAGCACGAGTCGCCGTCGCGGGGTACGTAGGCGTCGAGGTGCACGAGTCGGGAGACGCGACCGCCGGCGCGGTCGGCGGCGGCCGCGATCACCATCCCGCCGTAGCTGTGGCCCACCAGCGTCGCGTCGGTGAGGGTCGCGCGATCGAGGACCGCCAGCACGTCCGCTGCGTGGGTATCGAGGTTGGCAGCGGCGATCGTGGCTGCGTCGTCGTCGGGCCCCAGGCCGGTCAGCGTCACGGCGTGCACGACGTGCCCGGCCCGCTCGAGCAGGGGGACCACAGCCTCGAACGCCCAGGCGCCGTGCCAGGCGCCGGGAACGAGGACGAAGGTTGCCATCGATCCTCCTCACTCACTGCTTCGGACGACTCCAGATGATCAGATCGGGGACGTGGCGGGCTACCGCTAAACTGACGTATCATGCCCGTTCGCCGCCAAGACCGGAACGGCCAGGCGACCCGTTCGCACCTCTGGCCGAGCGGCGGACGCCACCTGTGGCCGTCCGGGGGCGGCAGCGGCGGGCAATCGCACGCGCGCGGCCACCTGGTCTACGCGGCAACCGGCGTCCTGGCCGTGCACACGGACCGCGGAACGTCGATCGCTCCGGCCAACCGGGTGGCCTGGACGCCGGCCGGGTACACGCACGAGCATCGCGCCCACGGCGACACCGACATGCGGATCGTGTTCGTCGGGCCGGCCGCGGCTCGGTCGCTGCCGGACCGGCCCGCAGTCTTGCTCGCCTCCGGAATCGCGCGCGAGATCATGCTGGCCCTGACCGGGCGGGACAACTACCGCGAGGCGACGCCGAGGTACCGAGGGGCTGCCCGTGCGCGCCTCCTTCGGGTCCTCGTCGACGAGCTCGGGCAAACGGAGGAGCAGCCGCTGCACCTGCCCGACCCCAAGGACGACCGGCTGCAGGCGCTCGCGCGGATCCTGGCCGAACGGCCGGCCGACCGCTCCTCGCTGACCGAACTCGGTAAGGCGATCGGAGCCAGCTCGCGCACCCTGAGCCGGCTGCTGCGCGACGAGCTCGGCATGACCTTCTACGAGTGGCGCACGCAGCTGCGCATCTACCACGCGCTCGTGCTCATGGCCGACGGCTACGACACGACGCAGACCGCTTACGCCTGCGGGTGGGCCAATCCGAGCAGCTTCATCGCGGCCTTCGCCGCAGTCATGGGCAGCACCCCGGGTCGATACCGGGCCGGTCGGGAGAACGCCCCTCGCGGTTAAGCCACGCTCATCGGCAGCCGCACGCGGAACCGGCACCCGCCGGGTTCGTTCTCGACGTCCACCGTGCCGTCGTGCGCCTCGACGATGCCTCTCGTGATCGCCAGCCCGAGCCCGGCCCCGGCCGGCAGGTCGGCGTGCGGGCTCCGCGCAGTCTCGCCACGGAAGCCGACGTCGAAGACCCGGTCCAGATGGGCATCGGGAATACCCCCGCACTCGTCGCGCACGACCACCTCGGCCAGCGGCTCCGGCTCGCTGGACCAACCGACGCGCACATCGACGAGCCCCTGGGCGCGGGTGTGGCGGATCGCGTTGGCGACCAGATTGGTGAGGGCCCGATTCAGTTCCGGGCCGTTGCCGACCACGGTCGCCGCTCCGTCGACCGAGCCGGCCACCCGCACGCCCTGCGCCGCGGCGAGCGGCTCGAGTGCGGCGATGCAGTCCGATACGAGGTCGTCGAGGGCGATGTTCTCGGCGTTGCGCGACACCTCGCCCGCCTGGATCCGCGACAGGTCGAACAGGTCCTCGACCATCTGGTTCAGCCGCTCGACCGACGAGCCGATCTGCTTGAAGTACACCCCGGGATCGTCGACGACGCCGTCCTCGAGCGCTTCGGCCATGGCGCGAAGGCCGGCCAGCGGCGTCCGCAGATCGTGACTGACCCACGAGACCAGCTCGCGGCGCGCCGACTCGAGTGACCGCTCGCGTTCGCGGGTCGCGGCCAGAGCAGCCGCCGTCGCGCGCAACTCGCTGCGCACCTGCGCGACCTCAGCGGTCAGGCGCCGCCCGTCGGCGGTGGGCACCCGGCCTTCACCGATCTCGGCGACGGCGTGCAGGAGGGATGCGTTCTCGCGACCGAGCCGGCGGCCGACGGCGATCGCCGCGACAGTGGTGACTCCACCGGAGAACGCGGTCAGGACGATCATCGTCTTCCAGTCCCACATCGGCAGGAGCATCGAGTGGATCGCGCCCCACAGCGCGCCCATCGACGCCGCCGCGCCGGTCACGACCAGCGACGTCAGCAGACCGACCAGGGAGCGGCGCCGCACGGGCGTCAGGACGACCCACGTGGCGATGCCCGCGACGACCGCCCACAGCAGGGCGGCGCCCAGGTTGGTCCACGTGATCGTCACGCCCGGCCCCGTTCCGCCGGGGCCGACGGCGAGACTCCGGTCCACACATGCTGTTCGTGCCGTCTGGTCACGGCAGTTCCAGTCGGTAGCCGATACCCCAGACGGTCTGGATCAGCGACGGCGTCGTGGGGTCGTTCTCGACCTTCTCCCGCAGCCGGCGGACGTGGACGGTCACCGTCGACTGGTCGCCGAAGGTCCAGCCCCACACCTCGCGCATGAGCTGTTCGCGGGTGAACGCCTGGCCCGGATTGCTCAGCAGGAAGGTCAAGAGATCGAGCTCGCGGACCGTCAGGGCCAGTTCCTCGCCGTCGCGGGTGGCCCGCCGGGCGGCCGCGTCGACCGTGATCGAGCCGGCGGTCAGGACCGTTCTGGTCGGAGCCGACGCCGAGCCGGCGATGCGCCGCAGGACCGAGTCGACCCGCAAGACGAGTTCGCGCGGCGAGAACGGTTTGGTCACGTAGTCGTCGGCGCCGACCTCCAGGCCGGCGATGCGGTCATCGGGCTCGGCGAGCGCCGTCAGCATCACCACGGCCACCTCCGGATAGTCCGCGCGGACGCGACGGCACACCTCGAGACCGTCGACGCCGGGCAGCATGAGGTCCAGGACGACGAGGTCGGGCTGCTTCGCCTCGATCGCGTCGATCGCCTCGCGACCGTCGCCGAGCTGGCGGGTGGTGTGACCCGCCCGTTCCAGATAGTTGACGACGACCGAGGCCACCGTGTCGTCGTCGTCGACGACCAGGACGTGTGCCATGCGCTGAAGGCTAGTGACTGCCGCACCGGTCGGCGCCGCTTTCGCGGTCGGCCGTCACCGGTCGGTAAGGGTTGTTTCCCCTGCTCCGGCCCTAGCGTCGAAGGGGTGTCAGCCATCGACGCTCCGATCCTCGACATCGTCCTGCCTTGTCTCGACGAGGCCGAGGCGCTGCCGTGGGTGCTGTCGCGGATCCCCGAGGGCGCTCGCGCCATCGTGGTCGACAACGGCTCGGTGGACGGATCGGTGGCGATCGCCCGGGCCGGCGGTGCACTCGTCGTGGAGTGCCCGCAGCGCGGCTACGGTGCGGCCTGCCATGCCGGCCTGCTCGCCGCCACGGCCGAGTACGTCGCCGTGTGCGACTGCGACGCCACCATCGACCCGGCCGCCGCGCTCGACTTCGTCTCCGTGCTGCGGGGCGGGGCCGATCTCGTCGTGGGGCGCCGCCTTCCCGTCGGGCGCGGCGCCTTCCCGCTGCCGGCGCGGGTCGCCAACCTCGAGCTCGCCCGCCGGGTGCGCCGCCGGACCGGGCTCGCGCTGCACGACGTCGGACCGCTGCGGGTGGCCCGCCGGGCCGACCTGCTCGCCCTCGGTGTCGCCGACCGCCGGTGCGGATACCCGGTGGAGACCGTGCTCCGCGCCGCCGAGGCCGGATGGCGCGTCGCTGCCGCCGGCGTCGAGTACACCCCGCGCGCCGGACGGTCCAAGGTGACCGGAACGCTGCGCGGAACCGTGCAGGCCGTGCGCGACATGAGCGCGGTGCTCGCGACATGAGGCGACCCGCGACGCATCTGAGCGGTGCACCGGCCCTCATCGTGCTGGCCAAGGAGCCGGTCCCCGGCCGGGTGAAGACCCGCCTCGTCCCGCCGCTGACCTATGCCGCCGCCGCCGAGCTCGCCGCCGCGGCCCTCAGCGACACGATCCTCGTCGTCGATCGCGTGCCGGCCCGCGAGCGGGTCCTGGCCTTCGACGGCGACGTCGCCGGCTGGTTGCCGAGCGGCTGGCGGCGCGTCGCGCAGCCCGGTGGCGCCCTCGACGCGCGCCTCGCGGCGGCCTTCGATGCCGTCGGCACGGGGCCGGCGCTCCTCGTCGGCATGGACACACCGCAATTGAGTCCCACCGATCTGGTCGGCTTCGACCCGTCGCGCTACGACGCTTGCTTCGGACCCGCGGCCGACGGCGGCTATTGGACGATCGGCTTTGCCGACGCCCGCAACGCGGCCGCGGCGATCCGCGGGGTGCCGATGTCGAGCCCGCACACCGGCGCCGTCCAGCTGCGCCGGCTGCAGGAGCAGGGGATGCGGGTGCAGATCCTGGACACGCTTGTCGACGTCGACACGATCGACACGGCGGCCGCGGTCGCGGAGCTCGCGCCGCACACCGCCTTCGCGGCCGCTCTGGCCGTCGTCGCCCGGGCCGCCTGATGGAGGTCGGCGCGCTCGCGCCCTACGAGCAGGCCCTGCGCGGCGCGGGTCCGCTCGGGCTGCACACCGAGGACGGACGGCTGCTCACGCTCGACGTCGCCCGGTGGCTCGGCGCTGCGGACAGCGCCGACCGGACGGTGCTCGACCGCTGTCGCGGCCCGGTGCTCGACGTCGGCTGCGGCCCCGGACGGTTCGTGTCCGAGCTCAACTCGCGCGGGATCGCCGCGCTCGGCGTCGACATCGCCGAGACCGCGGTCGCGCTGACCCGCGCACAGGGCTTCCCGGCCCTGTTGCGCAGCGTCTTCGCCGACCTGCCCGGCGAGGGCCGGTGGCCGACCGTCCTTCTCATCGACGGCAACATCGGCATCGGCGGCGACCCCTACCGCCTCCTCGCCCGGATCGGCCGGCTCCTGGCCAACGACGGTCAGCTGATCGTCGAGACGCACCCCGACCCGGACGCGCACGACATCCTCGAGGTCCGCTTCAGCGACGGCGGCCGGCCGGTGGGTCCGCTGTTCGACTGGGCTCACGTCGGCGTCGCCGCACTGCTGCAGTACGCCGTCGATGCCGGCTACGCGGGACTCGACGGGTGGTCGTCGGACGGCCGGTCGTTCGTGACGCTGGTCCGCGACCGGTCGCGGAACACCCGCAGGACGTAGAGCGCGAGCGCGCCGCCGGCGACGATGCCGAGCAGCACGACCAGGTTCGCGCTGTAGTCCTGTTGCAGGATCGATTTGACCTGCGGCTGGCTGTTCTCCCGCGTGATGAGGGGCACGGCGATGACCGTGATCAACGCGCCCGTGACCAAGGCGCCCTGTAAGTACCGCCTGGTCCGTGGCGATACTGCCTTGGTCACGAGCACGCCGACCGCCACGACGACCGGTGAGACGAGTCCGTCGTGGATGAGGAGCGCCGCCAGCAACCACACGAAGAGTGCGATCAGGTCGTCGCTCGGGATCTGGGTGACGAGGCGGAATACCCCGAACAGGCCGAGCAACACGCCGGCCCCGCCGGTCAGCAGTCGGGTACGCATCAGAGGACCTCCACCCGCGTCAGCCATTTCGTGTTGAGGACGCCGGCCCGGTCGGGCGCGATCAGCCGCAGCGGGTACCCGTGCTCGATGTCGAGCCGCCCGCCGTTGAGATGCGTGGCGAGCAGCGCCGAGGCCACCTGCGGACCTTCGACGTAGGAGTGCTTCCACGCGCCGTGCGCCTCGAGGGACACGACCCGCACCCGCGAGTGGATGGTGCCGCCGGCGCGCTCGACGACGTCGCGCAGCCGCAGGCCGCGCCAGTGGGCGCCGACGCTCCAGCCCTCGACGCAGGCGATCGGGAAGCTCGCCTCGTGTGTGGCCAGTTGCTCGATCTCGGCCAGCGTGAGGACGTACGGTTGCCGGCCGGTGACCGCGAGCTGCCAGCTCGGGGCGAGGGCGAGTTCGCGCACGTTCGCCTGGTCGGCCGTGCGGTTGACCGGCACGCCCTGCGGGCCCCTCTTCGGTTGTCGGGTGGCCAGCAGTCCGATCGGAGCGAGCGGGGTGACCGTCTCGCCGATGGAGCTCGCGACGACGATGGCCACCCCTATGCCCGTGGCGGCCAGCAGTCCCCGACGGGTGATCCCCGGCGTGACCGGCGCCGGTTGGGCGGTGTCGTCGTTGTTGCTGTACGCGTCGGGGTTGTCCTCCCACGAGATCTCGGTCAGCACGTCGCCGTCGGCAACCTTGACCTTGAGCCCGTACTTGATGTCGGGCAGCTTGACCGCGATGTGCAGCAGGATCGAGCCGATCACGACGTAGGCCAGGAAGCGGTGCACCTGGACGAAGTCCCAGGGCCACGGGTACCAGTTCAGCGCGTTGAAGAAACCGGTGAACAGCTCGACGAGGGCGGACGAGACGAGGACGGCCAGCGACAGCCGCTCGAGGGTGTGCAGCGCCGACTTCACCGGCGGCCACTGGAACAGCTTCGGGAACACCGACCACAGCTTCACCAGCAGCAAAGGGATGGCGGCGGTGCCGGTGACGACGTGAATGCCCTGCGTGACCCGGTAGGCCCAGACCGGCGAAGCCGGCTCGGGCAGCCAGGACCATGGGTGGTACTGGTAGTGGCTGAGCAGCCCGGTGACGAAGCAGATGCCGAAACAGATGCCGAGCACGCGACCGACGCGGGCCGTCAACGCGGTGGAGCGCAGCGTGCTGGTGAAACGGGGCCACAACGGGGGCGCGCTTCTCGGCGCCGGCTCGGTTTGCGTCGGTTGCACGGTCACCCTCAGGAGTCTCGTCGCGATCGGGCCCGCTGAACCCTTACGTCATGAAGAAGTTCGCGCTGCGGGCTCGCTTCGGTTCCGTTTGCTTGACACGCTCGGACGATGGCCCGCCCTCGCAGCACAGCGACCGCGCTCGCAGTCGCGCTGGCGACCGAGGCGGCGCTGTTCGCGGTGCTCCTGCGCTACACCGACCTGACGACCTTCGGCCACGCTCAACTGCTGGCCGTCACGGCGCTCCCGGTGTGGCTGTGCGCGGTCCTGCTGTTCGCGCGGCTGGAGCTGGCGCCGCGCCGCGCCGCGGTGCTCGTGCTGGGCGTCAGCGCGTTGTTGCAACTCGTGGCAGTGACGGCGAGGCCGTCCAGCTCGGACGACGACAATCGCTACATCTGGGACGCCAAGGTGCAGCTGTCCGGCGTCGACCCGTATCGGTATCCACCGTCGGCCCCACAGCTGGCGCACCTGCGCGACGGTTCGCTCTTCGGTGCTCCCGATCACTGCGGGCACGCCTTCCCCGGCGGCTGCACGTCGATCAACCGCCCGACGGTGCGCACGATCTATCCGCCCGTGGCCGAGGCCGCCTTCGCCGGGATCCGTATCGCGTCGTTCGGCGGCCGCGGCGGTGCTCTGCCGCTGCAGCTCGCGGCCTTGCTCGGTTGCCTGGCGATCGGGTGGCTGCTACTGCGCCGTACCCGTCCCTGGTTGGCCGCGGTGTGGGCGTGGTGCCCGGTCGTCGTCGTCGAGTACGCCAACAACGCGCACATCGACTGGCTGGCGGCGCTGCTCGTCGTGCTCGCGGTGTCGGCGCGTGGCATCCGCGCGGCCGGCGTGCTGCTCGGCGCGGCGATCGCGGTGAAGGTCTATCCCGCTCTCGCGCTGCCGGCCTTGATGCGCCGCTCGTGGGTCGTGGCCACGACCGCGTTGGCCTTCGTCGTCCTCGTCTACGTCCCGCATGTGATCGCGGCCGGCGGCACGGTGATCGGCTACCTGCCCGGCTATCTGCGCGAGGAGCAGTACGACAGCGGCAACCGGTTGGTGCTGCTGGGCGCCCTGTTCCCGCATCCCGCCGACACCGTGGTCGGGGCAGTGGTGCTGGGCGCGGTCGGTCTGTGGGCCTGGCGAAGGGGGTCCATCGATGCGCCCGCGCAGGCGGCCGTCGTGGTCGTGGGCGTCGCGTTCCTCGTCTTCACACCTCGTTACGGGTGGTACGCCGGCGTGCTGCTGGCCCTGGTGGCACTCAGCGGCGCGGTCGAATGGCTGCCGGTCGTCCTGGCGCCGACCTACGCCTACGTCGACCACAGCGATCGGGACCTGATGATCTACGCCTTCGCCGCCCTGCTCACCGCCCTGATAGCGGCCGGGCGGCACGTCGATAGCCTGCGGTCATGGCTCCGGTCGATGTCGATTTCGACGGCCCGCTCGCGGTCGTCACCCTTGCTGCCCCGCCCCTGAACCTGTTCGACGCGGAGCTGGTGGCCGCGCTGCGCGTGGCGATCGCCTCGGTTGCACAGGCGCCGCAGGCGCGCGGGCTGTTGATCCAGGCCACCGGCCGAGCCGTGTCGGCCGGCGTCGACGTCAACCTGTTCGCGCCGCTCGATCCGGTGAGCGGCGCGGCCCTGTGGCGCGACTGGTTCGCGATGATCCATCAGCTCGAGTCGCTGCCGTTACCGACCGTCTTCGCCGCGCACGCGCTGTGCCTCACCGCCGCATTCGAGGTGTCGCTGGCCTGCGACCTGTTGCTTGCCGCGGAGTCGGCTCGGTTCGGGCTGGTCGAGATCGTCGTGGGGCTGACGCCGTCGATGGGCGGCCCGCAACGGCTGGCCGAGCGGGCCGGACCGGCGCGCGCCCGCGAGCTGATCTACACCGGAGAGCTCTACGACGCTGCGACCCTCGAGCGGTGGAACGTGGTGAACCGGGTGCTGCCCGATGACGGCTTCGCCGGCGCGGCCCGCGCATTCGCCCGTCGATTGGCCGACGGCCCGACCCAGGCGCACGCGGCGACCAAGGCGATCGTGCGGGCCCAGCTGGACGGCGGGACGCGGGCGGCGGACGAGGTGACGCCGGTGATCAGCGGCGCGCTGTTCGGCACCGAGGATCTGCAGAACGCGGTGGCGTCGTTCCTGCGGGACGGGCCCGGGAAGGCGAGCTACACCGGCCGGTGATCAGCCTGGTAGCGCGCCTGTGGCGCTGAACGCGCTGCCCACGGCGGCCAGACAGTCGCCACCCTCGGTGCGCAGGACCTGACGTTGCGTCGGACGGGCGGCTCGGTAGAGCTCGAGGCCGTTTGCGGTCAGGCAGGTGAAGACCGAGCGGCGGTCGTCCTGGCACATGCCGCGCGTGACGAGGCCGTCGGCCTCGAGCCGGGCGACGAGGCGGGACAGCGCGCTCTGGGTCACGTGGGCGTGCTCGCCGAGCTGGTGCATGCGCATGCTGTGGTCGGGGCCGGCCTCGGCGAGCTGCTCGAGGATGGCGAACTCGCTTCCGGTGATGCCATGCCCGCTCTGCAGTGCGCGGTCGAGGACGCAGGACACGCGGTGGTAGCGGCTCATCAGCTCATGCCAGGCCCGGGCGAGCTCGTCATCGGTGCGCTTGGACACGTCGCGAGCATACCACATGCACTGTCATCTAATGTCTACGAAAATAATGTTGCCGCATTAGATGCAAGCGCATAGATTGCTTTTCATGACCTCTCTGGACACGGCACCGAACCGCGGTGCCACCTCCGTCCCCACCGTCCCTCTCAACTCCGGTCTGGTGACCGGCTCGCAGTGGTCGCGCGCCACCTGGGCCCTGCTGGTCGTCCTCTGCGGCGCGCTGTTCCTGGACGGGCTCGACATCTCGATGATCGGTGTCGCGCTCCCGTCGATCGGCTCCGACCTGCACATGTCGGCCAGCTCGCTGCAATGGATCGTCAGTGCCTATGTGCTCGGCTACGGCGGCCTGCTCCTGCTCGGGGGCCGCGCCGCAGACCTCATCGGTCGCCGCCCGGTTTTCCTGGCCGCCGTCGCGGTGTTCGGACTGGCCTCGCTGGTCAGCGGTTTCATGAGCAACGACACCGCGCTCATCGCTTTGCGGCTGATCAAGGGCGCGTCGGCCGCCTTCACCGTTCCAGCCGGCCTCTCCATCATCACGACGACGTTCGCCGAAGGACCGGCCCGCAACCGGGCGCTCAGCATCTACACCGTGTGCGGCGCCAGCGGCTTCTCCCTCGGCCTGGTGTTCGGCGGCGTGCTCACCGAGATCGGCTGGCGGGCCACCCTGTTCGCCCCGGCTCCGGTCGCCATCGCGCTGGTCGTCATCGGCTACCGGCTGCTGCCGCGCGTGGCGCGCGAGCGGTTGTCCATCGGTCACCTCGACCTCGCCGGCGCCTTCACCAGCACGGCCTCACTGCTCGTCCTGGTCTACGCCGTCGTCGAGGCGCCCACGCACGGCTGGGGCAGCGCCAGCACGATCGGCCTGCTGGCCGCAAGCGTCGCCCTGATGACCTCGTTCGTCCTCATCGAGCGGCGCCACCCGCGCCCGCTCGTGCGGCTCGGCATCCTGCGCTCCGGTGCTCTCGTCCACGCCAACATCTCGGCGGCCGTCATGTTCGGCGGTTACGTGTCCTTCCAGTTCGTGGTGACGCTGTATTTGCAGAACTCGCTCGGCTGGTCGCCGTTGTCGATGGCGCTCGGCTTCCTGCCGGCCGGCGCACTCGTGGTCGCCAGCGCTCCTCGCATGGGCGGCGTCCTGGCCCGGGTCGACACGCCGAAGCTGATCTTCGCGGGGTTGTCCGCCTTCGTCCTCGGCTACCTGCTCTTCCTGCGGGTCTCGCCGTCGATGAGCTACGCGAACTTCCTGCTGCCGACCATGCTGCTGCTCGGGGCCGGGTTCGCGCTCGCGTTTCCGTCCATCAACGCGCAAGCGACCGCGGGCGTGGCCGAGCACGAGCAGGGCCTGGCCTCGGGGCTGGTCAACACGAGCCTGCAGATCGGCGGCGCGGTGGTGCTCGCCGTGGTCACGGCGATCCTCGGCAACAGCGGAACGCCGGTGAAGGGCCAGCTTCTGCCCGGGATGACGAGCACGATCGCCGTGTCCGTCGGGGTGTCCGTGGCCGGGCTGCTGTTGACCGCTGGCGTGCTGCTGAGCAACCGGCGGCGAGCCCGGGCCGACGTGGCCGGCGCGGTCGCTTTCCCGGCCGTCGACCTGCCGGTGGCCGCGCTCGTAAGCGTCGAGGCGACCGACGAGACCGAACTCTGCGCGACCTGCTGCCCGTAGGACCGCTCCGCGCCGCTCATCCCGTCGGATGGGGCGGCGCGTCGGCGTTCGGCCGGTGACCCACGTCGCAGTGACCGGCATGACGTTTTAGGCCAGACACGGTGTACCGCGATTAAAGTAAGAGGTACTCGCGTTCACATACATCTTGAAAGGTCTTGTCTTGTCCCGCTTCGCCGTTGCCCTGTCCACCACGCTGCTCGCCGGAGCCGCGCTACTCACGATCCCCGGAGGTGGCGCCGGGGCGTCCGACTCGTGCGTGGCCTGGGCCAGCCTGCCCGCACGCGTCGCGCTCAGCGGGCACGCGGTCGAAGTGCGGTCGACCCTGCAGGGGACGCCGGCCTGCACCGGCGTCACCGCCGATGCCGGCGCTCACGCGCTGCTGAACGGCCCGGGGCCGTCGACATCGGACTACCCGATGCTCTGGACCCACCTGGGTGACACCGACAGCGCAACGATGTACGCCTCGTTCACCGTGCCCGGGACGTACACGATCCGTGGTGCCGACCTGAAGACCTACGACGAGCGCTATTTCCACATCCCCAACCAGTGGCGGGCCACGTCCACCACGGTGAAGTACGCCGGTCGGTTCGCCGGCGTCACGCGCACGTCGCTCACGATCGCGGCGACGCTGCAGTTCCACGACAGGTACGAGTGGCGCTCGCACGGCAATGTTGCCGTCGCGCTGCAGCGCCGCACCGGCGGAACCTGGCAGACGGTGGCCCGCGCCGAGACATCCGGTCAGGGACGGGTCGTTTTTCGCGCCGGCTCCGGCACCTACCGGCTGACCAGCGCCACGACCGGCCTGGTCTGGAGCACAGCCCGCTCGCTCGGCACCTCGCGAGTCTGAGGGCTCACCAGGCCGAGGCGCGCCACGCGTTCGGGCCGGGGATCAGCGGCGCCCGGCGCCGAGTCGCCGGATCGCTCCACCCACCGCGACGGCCGCGCTCGACCGGCGCGGGTTCCCCGGCCGACGCCGCCGCGATGACAGCGGCGACAGCGGCGAGTTCCTCAGGCGTCGGCGTGCCGCTGACGATGCGCAGCGTCGGCCGATCTTGTGCAGACTCGCCGTCCGTTTCCGGCGTGTCTGCACAAGATCCACTTGGCGCGTCGCTGCTCACAGCGGAATGTTTCCGTGCTTCTTGGGCGGCAGCGACTCGCGCTTGTTGCGCAGCATTCGCAGGGCCTTGATGACGTACGCACGCGTCTCCGACGGCGGGATCACCGAGTCGATGTAGCCCCGCTCGGCCGCGATGTACGGATTGACCAGCGTGTCCTCGTACTCCTGGACGAGCCGGGCCCGCAGCTCCTCCGGCTTGTCCGACTTCGCCAGCGCCTTGCGGTGCAGGATGTTGGCCGCACCCTGGGCGCCCATGACGGCGATCTGCGCCGTCGGCCAGGCGACGTTGATGTCGGCCCCGAGGTGCTTGGACCCCATCACGTCGTAGGCGCCGCCGAACGCCTTGCGCGTGATCACGGTGACCTTGGGGACGGTCGCCTCGCAATAGGCGTAGATCAGCTTGGCGCCCCGGCGGATGATGCCGGCGTGCTCCTGGCCGACGCCGGGCAGGAAGCCGGGCACGTCGACGAGGGTCAGCACCGGGACGTTGAAGGCGTCACAGGTGCGGACGAAGCGCGCCGCCTTCTCCGACGCGTCGATGTCGAGGCAGCCGGCGAAGTGGGTCGGCTGGTTGGCCACGACGCCGACCGGATGACCCTCGATCCGGCCGAAGCCGACGATGATGTTCTGTGCGAAGAGCTCATGCACCTCGAGGAAGTCGCCGTCGTCGATCAGGTGCGCGATGACCTCGTGCATGTCGTACGGCGTGTTGGCCGAATCGGGAATGAAGCTGTCGAGGAACGTGTCGGTCTCGTCGGCGACGTCGCTGACCTCGGTGTCGTAGACCGGCACGGGGTCGAGGTTGTTGGATGGCAGGTAGGACAGCAGCGCTTTGACGTAGTTGATCGCGTCGCCCTCGTCGGACCCGAGGTAGTGAGCGTTGCCGCTGGTGGTGTTGTGCGTCCGGGCCCCGCCGAGCTCCTCGAGCGTCACTTCTTCGCCCGTCACCGTCTTCACGACGTCCGGGCCGGTGATGAACATCTGCGAGGTCTTGTCGACCATCACGATGAAGTCGGTCAGGGCGGGGGAGTAGACGTGGCCACCCGCGGCCGCACCCATGATCAGCGAGATCTGCGGGATGACGCCGGATGCGCGGACCGTCCGGTGGAAGATCTCGCCGTAGAGGCCCAGCGAGACGACGCCCTCCTGGATCCGCGCGCCGCCGCCTTCGTTGATGCCGACGACCGGGCAGCCGGTCTTCATGGCGAAGTCCAGCACCTTGACGATCTTCTCGCCGTACACCTCGCCGAGGGCGCCGCCGAACACGGTGACGTCCTGGCTGAAGACGCAGACCGGCCGGCCGTCCACGGTCCCGGCGCCGGTGACGACGCCATCGCCGAAGGGCCGGTTCTTCTCCATGCCGAAGGTGCTCGAGCGGTGCCGGGCGAACTCGTCGAACTCGACGAACGAGCCGTCGTCGAGCAGCGCCGCGATCCGCTCGCGGGCGGTCATCTTGCCCTTGGCGTGCTGCTTCTCGACCGCGCGGGCCGAACCGGCGTGCACGGCCTCGTCGTAGCGCCGCTCGAGATCAGCCAGCTTGCCGGCCGTCGTGTGCGGGTCGAGATCGGGGCCGGATGGGTCAGCAACCATGTTCGGAGGGTAATCCGGCGGCCGCGGGCCCTACGGTGAGGGGCGTGGCTCGTGTGCCCCTGGACTCAACCCGGCTGCAGGAGCGGCTCGACGCCCGGTGGTCGCGCATCGAGGTCGTGGACAGCACGGCGTCCACCAACGCCGAGCTGCTCGCCGATTCCACCGCCCCGGACCGCAGCGTGCTGGTCGCCGAGGACCAGGTCGCCGGCCGCGGCCGGTTCGATCGCTCGTGGACGTCGCCGCCGCGAGCCGGCCTGACCTTCTCTGTCCTCCTGCGTCCGCCGGTGCCGGTGCCGTCGTGGGGCTGGCTGCCGCTGCTCGCCGGCGTCGCGATGCGCGAGGCCGTCGATTCCGTGACGGGCATCGACACCGCGCTCAAGTGGCCCAACGACCTGTTGGCCGGCGACGGGCGCAAGCTGGCCGGGATCCTGGCCCAGACTGCCGGCACGGCAGTGGTGATCGGCATCGGCCTGAACGTGGACACGGCCGAGGACGAGCTGCCGGTCGACACCGCGACCTCGGTGCTGCTCGCCGGCGCGGCCGACGTGGACCGCACCGCACTGCTGATCGCGATCCTCAACCGCCTTGACGCCCGCTACGCGCAGTGGGGCGACTGCGGCGGCGACGCTGCGGCCGCCGGGCTGCCGGAGGCCTACCGCGTGGTCTGCGCCACGCTCGGCCGCGCGGTCCGCGTCACCCTCAGTGACGACACCGTCCTGATCGGCCAAGCGACCGACGTCGACGATCTCGGCCGGTTGGTCGTGCGGACGCCCGCCGGGGAGCGCGCGGTGAGCGCCGGGGACGTCGAACACGTCCGATCCGCGTGAGGCCAACTGCCTGACGAGAGGCCCTACAACCGATAGCCTGCCGACACTGACCCAGGAGGCTGTCGTGGCTTATCCCGAGAAGATCCTCGCCAATGACGAGAAGGTCGTCGAGCACCTGCATCCGCACTGGATCACGCTCGTCCCGGCGACGCTGTGGTTCATCGTGCTGTGTGCGGCCGGCGGGTTCGGGCTGGCCGAGGTCTACAACAACATGGACAGCGGGACGGGCCGCGACATCGTGGTGGGCATCATCGTGGTCGTCGGGGTCCTGCTGCTGTGCTGGCTGACCTTCGCGCCGTGGATCCGCTGGCGCACCACGCACTACGTCTTCACCTCGCACCGCGTCCTCATCCGCCGTGGCGTGTTCACCCGCACCGGCCGCGACATCGCGTTGCAGCGGATCAACGACGTCGGCTTCAGCCAGTCGCTGTGGGACCGGCTGGTCGGCGCCGGGACGCTGACCATCGAGTCGGCCGGCGAGCAGGGCCAGGAACAACTCACGAACGTGCCGAACTCCGACCAGATGCAGCAGCGGCTGAACCGGCTGATCGAAGAGGACGGCGATCGGCGCACCCGGCCGGCCTACGGGCAGGCACCGCAGGGCTACCCCCAGCAAGGCGGGCTCCCGCCCCAGCAGGGCTACCCCCAGCAGCAGCCGTCCGGGCAGTACCCGCAGCAGCCGCCCTACCCGCCGACCCAGAACTACCCGCCGCAGTAGCGCTGCACCACGGCCTGGGCCAGCGCGACCAACTCGGCTCGCAGCTCGGCCGGGGCGAGCACCTCGACGTCGGCGCCGTACCGGATGAGGTAGGCGGCGGCGTTGCCCGGCGACTCGATTGGCAGCTGCCCGACGGTCCATCCGTCGGCATCCGGGGTGCCGGCCGCCGCGGCCTGGGACAGCGCCCGGTCCCCGAGATCGTCCAGCCGGGCACGGAGCGCTGGTGAGAGCCGGACGGTCGCCTCAGTGACGAACCGGCGTTCGTCGAAGTCGGCCAGCTGAGCGCGCCAGAAGTCGCCCAGCTCGAACGACTTATCGCGTCCGAACGTCTCGTCGAGGGCCG
>NZ_JBHEMO010000019.1:0-61256 GCF_046262535.1 Jatrophihabitans sp.
CCAGACGGATCTCGGTGCGGCACTGCGCCGGTCCGGGCAGCGCGCGGTGGCCCGGGAGCCGTTGCGGATCGGTCTCTCACTGGCCGAACGGTGCGGCGCGCAGCGCCTCGCCGACCGGGCCGAGGACGAGCTGCGGCTCGCCGGCGCGAAGCCGCGACGCCGCGCAACGGGCGGCGTCGATTCCTTGACGCCCGGCGAGGCCCACGTCGCCCGACTGGCGGCCGGAGGCATGTCCACGCGGGAGATCGCGGAGGCCCTGTTCGTCTCCTCGAGGACGGTGGACAACCAACTGGGGGCCGCCTACCGCAAGCTCGGCATTGCCGGCCGCAGCGAGTTCGCTGCGGCGATGGCCGGCGAAACGTGGGCGGGGCCGTGACCGCCGACCCGTTCGACCTGAGCCGCTTCGTCGCGGCCCAGGACGCCGCCGGCACCTACGACCGCGCCCTCGCTGAGCTCCGCCAGGGCCGCAAGACCAGCCACTGGATGTGGTTCGTCTTTCCGCAAGTCGCCGGACTCGGGCGCAGCGCCACGTCGCGCCGGTACGCGATCAGTTCCCTCGACGAGGCCCGGGCCTATCTGCGGCATCCGCTGCTCGGGCCGCGGCTGCGGGAATGCGCGACCGTCGTGGCGGCGGCTCCCCCCGGCGCTGAGGCGATCTTCGGCAGCATCGACGCGCAGAAGCTGCAGTCGTCGATGACGCTGTTCCTCCGGGCGGCGCCGGACGAAGCGGTGTTCGCGCAGGTGCTGCAGCGGCATTTCGGCGGCCGTCCGGACCCGACAACCGACGGACTGGTTGCCGGCTGACCTCGCCGTTTCCGCCCGCGCTCGTGCGGGTAAAGGTTCTGTGAGGGCAGCTGCCCTCCGTGGTGTGGTCCGTTCGGTGCCGGCCCGAGCGCTCGACGTCGGCGTAGTTCTGCGGCATGCGCACCACGACTGAGCGGAGGTTGCCATGAAGACTCTCGTCATCGTTCTTGTCGTCGTCGCCGTCGTACTGATCGTTCTCGCCGCCGTACTCGTTCCGAAGATGCGGCGCCGCTCGGCCGAGCGCAAGCAGGCGGCGGTCGAACGTCGTCAGGTGGAGGCCCACGATCACCTGCTCGAATCCCAGCAGCACGCGGCACGAGCCGAGGCGGAACGAGCAGCAGCCGCCGAGCAGGCCGCGGCCGCGCAGCGCGAGCGCGCCGAGGCGGACCTGCGGGTCGCCGAGGCCGAGCAGCAGGCCCGCCAGAAGTTCGATGTGGCGAACGAACACGGCGAGAAGGCCCAGACGCTCCAGCAGCGCGCCGCCGAACTCGACCCGCGGCTGCAGAACGGGGAGGGCGGCTCCGAAGTCCGGCGGTGAAGCGGCTCGGCGGCCCCGCTCAGTTGTTCGGTGGTCGGCGCGCGTCGCGCACCGTCGCGACGTCGTAGAACGGCCGTTGCCGATCGGGCACTTCGAACGCATACCCGTCGACGTGCCGTCGGCTCATCAGGACCGCGCCGTCGCGGTGATCGAGCCGCGCTCGGATGTCGATGTCGAGCTGGATCCTGAAGCCGGCCCGCGCGAGTTGCCGGATAACCGGGTCCGTCGGCACTGCCCCGAACGGGTAGATCAGTACGTCGGTGTGCCCGAGTACCGGGACGGCTTCCTTCGCCCACTGCCGGGTGTCCCACGCGATGCTCGACGCGGAGCTGGTGCTGAAGTCGATGTGCCCCCAGCTGTGGCTGGCGATCGTCCAGCCATGCGTCTTCAGCCAATCGGCGAGCGCGGAGAGCCGCGCCTCGGCTGCGGGACGGCTCGGTTCGTGTTCGCCGAACAGACCCTCGTAGCCGGTGACCGCGAGCACGCCCCGCGCTCCGTCTGCTGAGAACTGCGGGTGCCGCTGGATCTCCTCCTCGACGAGCGGGACGACGTCCTGATCGGTGAGCCGCCCGTCCGGCAACTGGGCCAGGACGCGATCGCCGGCGAGCAGGAGACGGGTCGCGAGACCACGCCCGCGGAAGTAGGCGTAGTAGTTGACGTCGTCCTCGGACAAGACCAGTGGCTTGCGTCCGGCCGGTACGAGAACGCGGCCGGAGGCGGCGCGATGGACGTCGACGAGTGTCCAGCCCTTGCGCCACAGGTCGTCGAGAATGCGGCGGAACTCGAGGGCGGTGACGAAGTTGTTGCCGAACCCGAGGCCGAGAGTGTCGGCCGTGAACGCCAGGCGTGGGTCGATCACCAGCGGGTGGACGAACAGCTCCTCGACCGGTCCGCGCCAGACGATCATCCTCATTGGAGCGGGCGACGGCAGCGCCGTGTGTGGACCAACCCGCGAGACCAGCGCGTGCGGTGCCGAACCGGATCGGCTCGGGATCGCGTGAGGTGCCGATCGGCCCTCCGCGCATCCGGCGGCCATCGCCGTTCCCGCGAGAAGCGCGCACGCGATGACGGAACGGCCGATTCGCATGTCCATCTGACAGCCCAGCCCGACGCGGTGTTGCGTAGGGGCGCGCGAAGTCGAACACGCTCGACGGTCTGTCGCCACGCCACCAAAACTGTCAGACCCTGTTCCTATTATCGAATGCATGAGCGAGGCGTTGATCGAGGACGGCTGGGTGCCGCCGGACGGTCCGCTGGTCGCTGACGATGTCGCGTTCGAGGCGGTGCCTGCGGACTGGGCGGTGGTGCCGGGCGGCGATGAGGTGGCGGCGTGACCTGGACCAGCCCCACCGGCCACACCTACCGCGCACCACCAGGCCACTACGACACCCCCGACCAGGCCGACGACCCGCCACCGTTCTAGACGGCGACGGGCAACGAATCCCCCCAACGGCATGACGTTGTCGCGCTGCGTCGCAGGCTCCATCCGTTAGCCTCGGCGGCATGGCAGACGGTGATGAGCGGCCGGCGGAATCCCCGGCAACGTGGGAGAACGTCGTCGTGGGCGAGGCCAAGGAAATCGTCGGGCGCCTGGCCCGCGACAAGGACCTGACCGAGGAGGGCGAGGCCCAGGTTCAGATCGCCCATGAGGTCCGCGACGAGGCCGAGGCAGCAGCCGAGGGCGATCCGCGCGATCAGTAGGGCCTGAACCCGCCCGGTCGCAATGATCTGTCGGCCACGGTCACCCATGCGGGACAGCGTTCCCCAGCGGTTGGGGGCGATCAGGTCACTGCGAGACCGGCCAACGTCAGCGCGGTGCCGATCTCGACGAGGGCGCCGAAGACGTCACCGGTTACGCCGCCGAGGCGACGGGTCGTGTGGAGCCGGAATCCGGTCGTCACGGCCAGCGCAACCGCCTGGGCCACCGGCCATCCGACGACGCTCGCGTCGACCGACCAGGCGAGAAGGGCGCCGGCCCCGAGCACCGCTGCGGTCGAGAGGATCAGTGTCACCGGCGACATGGAGCCGGCCACGTGGGCGCCGAAGCCCGACGTGCGCGCTGCGGGGACGCGGCGGTGTGCGGCAAGCACGACGGCCACCCGGCCGGTCGCTGCGGCCACTGCCAGCGCCGCGGCCGGGCGCCACACCCCCCCATGCAACGAGGTCAGCGCCGACACGTCGATCAGTACCGCGAAGACGACCGCCAGAACCCCGAACGGCCCGATGTCGGAGCGGCGCATGATCTCCAGGGCCTCGGTCGCGGGCGCTCGCGCGCCCAACCCGTCCGCCGTGTCGGCCAGACCGTCGAGATGCAGTCCGCGGGTGAGGAGCGCGAGCAGCGCGATGGCGGCGACGGCACCGACGGACGTCGCTCGGGGCGCCCAGTGCAATACCGCGACCGCAGGCAGCGCCGCCGCCGCGCCGACGGCCGCGCCGACGAGCGGGAACCAGCGCAGCGCAGCGACGGCGTCGCTGCGCCGCAGCTCGGGCGCAGCCCGGACCGGCACGACGGTGAACAGTCCCAGGGCGCCCGTCAACCCGCTCATCGCAGTTGCAGCGGCACGCCGGCGACGACGAGATGTACTTCGTCGGCGATCGCGGCCAATCGCTGGTTGAGCAGGCCGAGCGTGTCCCGGAACCGCCGGCCCGACGCGGTGTCGGGAACGATGCCCAAGCCAACCTCGTCACTGACGGCGACGGCGAAGCGGGACGTGGCTGACCACGCGGCGTCCAGTCGCGCGACCCGCGAGTCGAGCTCGCCCGGCTTCTCGTCGGCCGTCCAGCAACCGCATTCGTCCATCGCCCGAGCGAGCCAGGCCGTGACGCTCTCGACGAGGACGGCCGGCCCGTCCGACTCGAGCACCGAGGCGGCGTCGCCGGTCTCCAGGGTGCGCCATCGGTCGCCGCGGCGCTCGCGGTGCACGCGCACCCGCTCCACCCACTCGGCGTCGGCGGGGTGCGGCGGCGCGGTCGCGAGGTAGTCGGCCTGGGCCGCGTCGGCGAACAGCGACTCGGCGAAGTGCGACTTGCCCGACCGGCTGCCGCCCAGGACGAGCACCCGCTGCCTCATTTCTCGGTGACGCCGGCGGAGTCGAAAGTCGCGACATCGCGCAGCACCCGGCCCGCGCTCTGCACGAGCGGCAGCGCGAGCACGGCGCCGGACCCCTCCCCGAGGCGCAGGTCGAGATCCACGAGCGGCGTGAGCCCGAGCGCGTCCAGCGCGATCGAGGCGCCTGGCTCTGCCGAACGATGCCCCGCGAACATCGCCGAGGTGCTGTCCGGCGCCAGCGCCCGCGCGACGAGCGCGGCCGAGCACGCGATCACCCCGTCGAGCACGACCGGTGTGCGCGACGCGGCTCCGCCGAGGATGAATCCGGCGAGAGCGGCGTGCTCGAGACCGCCGACCGCCGCCAGCACGCCGATCGGGTCGGCGGCGTCGGGCGAGTGCAGTGCGAGCGCCCGCTGCACGACGTCCACCTTGCGGGCCAGTGTCTCGTCGTCGATGCCGGTCCCCCTGCCGGTGACGGCTGAGGGGTACGCGCCGGTGAACGCGGCGATCAGCGCCGCAGATGCGGTGGTGTTGGCGATGCCCATGTCGCCGGTCAACAGGCAGCGGTTGCCGCCGGCCACGAGGTCGCGCGCGACCGTGATGCCGACTTCGAGGGCCCGCACCGCCTCGTCGCGCGTCATCGCCGGCTCCTGCGTCATGTCGCGGGTGCCGGCCCGCACGCGGCGCAAGAGCAGGCCGTCGACCGGTTCGAGTTCGGCCGCCACGCCGATGTCGACGACGACCACCTGCGCGCCGGTCTGCGCCGCCAACGCGTTGATCACCGCCCCGCCGGCGACGAAGTTGGCCACCATCTGCACCGTGACCTCTTGGGGCCAGGGGGTCACACCCTGTGCGTGGACGCCGTGGTCGCCGGCGAAGACCGCCACCACGGCGGGCTCGGGCAGCGGCGGCGGACACTGCCCGGCCAGCCCGGCCAATTGGACCGACACGTCTTCGAGGACGCCGAGCGAGCCGGGCGGCTTGGTCAGCCGGCCCTGCCGCTCCCGCGCGTCGTCCACCGCGCGCGCGTTCGGTCCGCGGATCTCGGCGATCGTCGCCGCCAACAGCGCATCGGTCATCGCAATACCTCCTGTAGGGCGTGGACGAAAGCGGCCGACGTGCCGGCGTCGCGGACGGCGACGCGGAACCAGGTCGGGTCGAGGCCGGGAAAGCTATCGCCCCGGCGCACGGCGAATCCCTTGTCCCGCAGCGTTTTCCAGATCCGTGAACGATCCGTACGGACGAGCAGGAACGACGCGCGTGCGTCGGGGACGACGTCCACGCCAGGCAATGCGGCCAACGCCGCGGCCAGGTGCTCGCGGCATGGACCGAGCGTCTCGGCCCACGCGCGGGCCTGCGCCACGGCAGCCGGCTCGGTACAGGCGACACACGCCGCCAGCGCGGGCGAGCTGACCGGCCAGTGCGGTTGGACCGCGCGCAACTGCTCGATGAGGGGCGGATCGGCCAGCACGTAGCCGACCCGCAGTCCGGCCAGCCCCCAGGTCTTGGTCAGGCTGCGGACGACGACCAGGCCCGGCTCGCCGGCCAGGGATTCGGGTTCGCCCGGCACACAGTCGGCGAAGGCCTCGTCGACCACCACGACCCGGCCCGGCCGCAGTAGCGCCCGGATCGTGTCGGCCGGGTGCAGCACCGAGGTCGGATTGGTCGGGTTGCCGAGCACCACCAGGTCGGCGTCCGCGCGGACAGCGGCCGGGCCGAGCAGGAACGGCGGCTCGAGCAGGACCCGGTCGACGTCGGACCCGGCCGCGCGCAGCGCGAATTCGGGCTCGGTGAACTGCGGATGCACGACGACGGCGGACCGGGTCACGAGCGCGCGGGCGATGAGCACGAACGCCTCAGCGGCTCCGGCGGTGATCAGCACTTCGTCCGGTGATCGGCCGTGGCGGGCGGCCACCGCGGCGATCGCGGCGGTCTGGTCCGGGTACCGGGCCAGGTCGACGGCGGCCAGCCGCTCTCGCAGCCACTGCGGCGGTGTGCCCGGACGCACGTTCACGGCGAGGTCGACGAGCCCCGGCACCGCATCGAGGTCGCCGTGGTGGCGCAGGTCGGTGGTCGAGCGCCCGGAGGTGCCGATGTTCACCGCCGCGCACTTCCGGCGAGGACCGCCTCGTGCACCGCGCGGGCCAGCCGGGCGCCCCACACCGAGCGCGGGCCGGCGAACGGCTCCGGCGGACCCTGCGTCGGGCAGAGCACCGTGACCGCATCCGACGCCGTCCCGGTTCCCGGAATCCCGGCCTCTAGCAACGCCTGACTCTTGGCCTCGGTGGCGGTGACGAGCGCGTTCAAGAGGGCCGCCTCGGCCAGGCGCACGGGCAGCGCCGCGACGATGTTGATGGTGCCCGGTGAGGTCGCGATCACGGCGTCGTCAGGCGCGGCGGCCCAGGTCGGATGTGACAGGCCCACGGTGGCGTCGACCGCGACGCCACCGTCCTCGGCGTGGCGATGGCGCTCGACGTAGGCGGCGGTGAACATCACGACGCCGGTGCCGTTGAGCCCCGCCGAGCGGGCGAGTTCGGCGCCGTGCTCCTCCTGGTCGCGTCGGCCGTAGTCGAGCGGGACCTGCGCGTTGATGACCCAGTGGCGCAGGCCGACGCCGCCGCCGACCGAGGCCGTCGACGCGGCCGTGCGGGCCTGGCTGTACGGCCACACCAGCATCGGCAGCGACGACCCGTTCTCGACGCGATGACGCAGGGTCGGGTTCATGTCGAGACCGCGCGGGCCGGTTTGCTGCGGGCCGACGAGCGTTGCGGCACCACGAGCAGGCCACCGTCGTCGTTGACGATCACCCGCACCCGGCCGCCGAAACACTCGGACAGGACTCGCTCGTCCAGCACCTGCTCGGGCGTGCCCGACGCGATGACCCGGCCGTCCGACATGAGGATCAGGCGGTCGGCGAACTGGGCCGCCAGGGTCAGGTCGTGCATGGCGCTGAGCACGGTGAGTCCCCGCTGGCGCCGCAGTTCGTCGACCAGTTCGAGCGCATCGACGCGGCGGCCGAGGTCCAATGCACTGGTCGGTTCGTCGAGCAGCAGCACCGGCGCGTCCTGGGCGAGCGCGCGGGCCAGCACGACGCGTTGCAGCTCGCCACCGGACAGGGTCGAGAGGACCCGGTCGGCCAGACCGCCGAGGCCGAGCTGGTCGAGAAGCTCGAGGCAGTGCCGGCGGTCGGCGTCGGACTCGACCCCGAAGTAGCTGATGTGCGGGGTCCGGCCGAGCAGGGCGTAGTCCAGGACCGACATTCCGGCCGGCAGCTCGGGTTGTTGCGGAACGTAGGCGACCAGTTGCGCCCGTCGCCGGCGAGTCAGGTGCGCTGTCGACTCCCCAGCCACCCGCAGGTCGCCGGTGTGCCGAACGATCTGTGCCACCGCGCGCAGCAGGCTGGACTTGCCGGCGCCGTTCGCGCCGATGAGCCCCACCCACTCGGCCGCGTCGAGTGATGCGCTGACGTCGCGGACCGCGTCCTTGCCGTCGTAACGGACCCCGACGCGATCGAGGTGCAACATCGGCGGCGTTGTCACAGCACGCCTTGTCTCGTCCGGCGGGACCGGAGCACGAAGAGGAAGAACGGCGCCCCCACCGCGGCGGTCACCACGCCGATCGGCAGCTCCGTGGGTGCCTCGATCGTCCGGGCGAGCAGGTCGGCCAACACCATGAACGACGCGCCGCAGATCATCGCCACTGGCAGCACCACGCGGTAGCTGGCATTGGTCATGAGCCGCACGGCATGCGGGACCACGATCCCGACGAACCCGATCAGCCCGCTGACCGACACCGCCGCTGCGGTACCGAGGGTCGCCGCGCCGACGATGAGCAGCCGGGTCCGTTCCGGGTGGATGCCCAAGGCGCCGGCCTCCTCACCGCCGACCCGCAGCACGTCCAGGATGCGGCGGTGCGCGAGCAGCACGGCGCCGCTGACCACGAGGTACGGCAGGATGAGGCGGACGTCGGCCCACGACGCCACCGAGAAGCTGCCGAGCAGCCAGTTGTAGATCTGGCGGATCTCCTCAGTGTGTTGCTGCTGCAGATACGTCTGCACCGCGGTGAGCATCGCGGCGACGGCCACGCCGGCGAGGATGATCGCGTACCCGCTCGCGCGGTTGCCGCCGACCTCGGCCACGACGTAGGTCAGCACCACCGCGAACACTGCTCCGGCGAACGCAGCGGCCGGAAGCATGAGCGAGCCGGACTTCCCGGCCACGATGACCGCGGTGGCGCCGAGTCCGGCGCCGGCCGCGACGCCGAGCAGGTAGGGATCGGCGAGCGAGTTGCGCAACACGCCTTGGTAGGACGTGCCGCCGGCGGCCAGCATGGCGCCGACCAGGGCGGCCAGGATCACCCGAGGCAAGCGGATCTGCCAGACGATGTCCTGATACACCGGCGCGGCCGAGCTGTGGAGGTGGAGCAGCGGCACGTGCGTCAGCAGGGTGGTGACGACGTCGCCCGGGTTGATGGCGACCGGGCCGATGGCGGTCGCGAGGAGCATGGCGCCGAGCAGGACGAGCAAGGAGACGGCGAGCGGGATCCGCGCCGGATGCGAGCGGCGCACCGGCCGGGCCGCGGTTGCGGCCCGGTCGGCGCGCCCCGACGCGTCCTGCTCGGTCGTCATTCCGCCCTCACGCCGCCGGGTGCTGCTTGATCGCCTGACCGACGGTGCGCAGCAGGTCCACGATCCGCGGACCCCAGCGTGAGGCGATGTCGTCGTCCAGCGCGATCATCCGTTGGCCGGTGACGGCATGGAGTGCCGACCAGCCGGGCCGCTTCGCCACCGTTGCCGGCGTCTGCTTGCAGCATTTGGTGTCGGCCAGGAACACGTAGGCCGGATTCGCCTTGACGATGAACTCGCTCGTGAGCTGCGGGTAGCCGCCGCTGGCCGCGGCCCCCTTCGCGGCATCAGCGATGCTCGTCAACCCGAAGAGCCCGAGCGTCTTGCCGATGAAGGTCGCCGACGTGACCGAGTAGTAGGTCTGGTCGAGCTCGTAGTAGTACTTCGTGCCGGCCGCCGGCTTCGGGGTGTCCTTCACGATGGACGCGATGTCGGCCTTCATCTTGGTGGCCTCGGTCGCCGCGCCGTCGGCATGGCCGGTGGCCTCGCCGAGCTGGGCGAGCTGCGCATACGTCCCCTGCAGGTCAGTGGCGGCCGGCTCGTCGAGGACCGTCATGTGCAGCGCGCGAAGCTGTGCGGCCTGCTTGGGCGGCAGGCCGGACACCACCACCAGGTCGGGCCGGTAGTTCGCCACCGCTTCGGCGTTGAGCTGGTACGAGTCGAGGTTGGTGTGCGGCGCGGTGGTCGGGTAGTCGGAGTTCTTGTCGACGGCCTTGACCTGGCTGCCGGCCCCGATCGCGAAGAGCATCTCGGTGGCTGTCGGCGACATCGAGACGATCGCGGTGGGCTTCTTGGCGATGGTCACCGCGCCGGCTGCGGTCTGGATCGTGACCGGGAACTGGGCCGCTGCGGCCGTCGACGCGGCCGAGGTCTTCGCGCCGCTTGTCTTCGCCGACTTGGCCGAGCCGGAACTGGAACACCCGGCGGCCAGCGCCGCCGTCGCCGCGAGGGCGATGAGGGCCGTTGCAGCCCGCGTTGAGTGGTTGAGCATCTTGCATCCTCCAGTGATTCCCGGAGGACGAAGTGCGCTCGCTGCGACACCAGCCGGATGAGGGCGAGGTCGAACGAACCGCCCTTCCTCCGAGGACAGGTCACGTCGGCGCAGGACAGGCGTCCGGGCTCGCCCCCGTTGCGGGAGCAGTACCGTTGCGGGACAGCGCCGGAATCTCACCGGTCTTCGCTGAACCTGCACCATTCCGGGAGTGCCCGGAACGCTGTAACCGTAGCAGGAACGCGTGCATCGGCCGCCGGCTGACCGGGGCCACTGTGCGGCGCGACACGCGGCGACTCGCCGCCGTTACGGGGCCAGGACGGACGTCAGAACGGGCAGGCCGGGCGGTGCACCGTGCTCGATCAGCGCGGTCAGGGCCGCCGTGTCGAGATGCTGCTGGACGAGGTCGGCGAGCACGTCGAAACGCCGGCGCCGAACGTCGGCGAACGACACGTCGTGCGCGCCGACGAAGCGACGTCCGGTCCGGCCGGCGAGGTCGGCGAGAAAAGCCCGGCGGAAGCCGTCGGCGTCGAACATCCCGTGCCACGTGGCGCCCCGCACCGCGCCGACTTCGCAGCCGTCCAGGAAGGGCGTCCCACCGTCGACCCGCACCCGGCCGTGATGGATGAGATACCCCTCGATCGGCGCGCCGAGCGCCGTGCCGGCCTGGAGCCCGAGCACCTTGTCCGCCCCGAACTCGGCGTCGGCCGGCAGCAGGCCGAGCCCCTCGACGCGTCCGCGTCGGCTCTCGACCTCGTCCACGATCACCCGCCCGAGCATCTGGAAGCCACCGCAGATGCCCAGGACCGGTCGCTCCGCGTGCGCCCGTTCGGTGATCGCGGCCGCGATGCCCGTCGCACGCAGCCAGCCCAGGTCGTCGACCGTCGCTCGGGTACCCGGCAGGATCACCAGGTCGGCGTCGGCCAGCTCGCCCGGCGCCGTGACCAGCCGGACGTCGACGCCGGGCTCGGCGGCGAGCGGATCGAAGTCGGTGACGTTGGACATGCGTGGCAGCCGCACGACCGCGACGCGCAGAGTCTCTCCCCCGACCGGCGGCAGCACCGTCCGTGGCCGCGAGGCGAGGTCGAGGGAATCCTCGGCGTCGAGCCACAGATCGCTGCGCCAGGGCAACACGCCCAGCGTGGGCCGGCCGGTCAGCTCGCGCAGCATGTCCAACCCGGGCGCGAGCAGGCGCGCGTCCCCGCGGAACTTGTTGACGACGAAGCCGGCGACGAGCCGCTGATCCTCGGGCGACAGCACCGCGAGCGTGCCGAACATGGCGGCGAGCAGTCCGCCGCGGTCGATGTCGCCGACGACGACGACCGGCAGGTCGGCCATCCGGGCCAGTCCCATGTTGGCCAGGTCCCGGTCGCGCAGATTGATCTCGGCCGGGCTGCCGGCACCTTCGCAGACGACCACGTCGTACCGGGTGCGTAGGTCGGCCAGCGAATCGCGCACGACGCGCTCCAGTCGTGGCTTGAGGTCGCCGTAGTCGAGCGCTCCGACGTCACCGATCGGGTGCCCGAGAACGACGACCTGCGCGCGGGTGTCACTACCGGGCTTCAACAACACCGGGTTCATGGCGGCCTCGGCTTCGATGCCGCACGCCTGGGCCTGCATCGCCTGGGCCCGGCCGATCTCGGCTCCGTCCCGCGTGACCGCCGAGTTGAGGGCCATGTTCTGCGCCTTGAAGGGCGCGACCCGAACGCCCTGGCGGGCCAGCCATCGGCAGATGGCCGCCGTCAGGACGCTCTTACCGGCATCCGATGTCGTCCCGGCAACGAGCAGCGCCCCCTTCACCGGCGTCTCCCGGTGACGGCGAGCAGGGCGGCAAGGACGGCGGCGGCTGCGGTCACCGCCGCGCACAACCGCCCGGCGCGGCGCAGGTCGTCCGACGTCGGCGGCCGTCCGCTGCCGATGCGTGGCCGGTGCTCCACCCGCCCGGCGTAGGCGTTGGTGCCGCCGAGCCGCAGTCCGAGCGCACCGGCGAACGCCGCCTCGCTGTAGCCGGAATTCGGGCTCGGGTGGTTGCGCCCATCGGCCATCGCCGTTTGCAGGGCCGCGCGGCCGCTGCCGCCCACGACGGGTGCGGTGATCGCGACGAGGCCTGCGGTCACCCGAGCGGGGACGATGTTGGCCAGGTCGTCCAGCCGGGCCGAGGCCCACCCGAACTTCGCGTACCGCGGCGAGCGGTAGCCGACCATCGCGTCGAGGGTGTTCACCGCGCGGTAGGCCAGTAGTCCGGGCAACCCCGCGACCGCCCCCCAGAACAGCGGTGCGACGATCGCATCGCAGGTGTTCTCGGCGACCGATTCGAGAGCGGCGCGGGCGACGCCCCCGGCGTCGAGGGCGGACGGGTCGCGCCCGACGAGGTGGGTCACCCGCCGGCGGGCGCCGGCCAGGTCGTCGGCGGCCAGCAAGTCGTGGACGGCCCGCCCCTCGGTCCGCAACGAGCGTGAGCCGAGGACCACCCAGGTACCGGCTGCGTTGGCGACGACGCACCAGCGTCCGGAGCGGCGCGCGACCGCGCGACCGGCCAGGGCGGCCCCACCGACGCAGATGGCGGCGAACAGACCGCCGCGGGGCCGACGGTCGGCCCACATGCGCCGCTCGAGCGCACCGGCGGCGGTTCCGAAGGCGGCAACCGGATGACCCCGGCGCGGATCCGGGACCAGCGCGTCGAGCGCAGTCCCGAGCAGCAAACCGGCGGCGAGCTCTCGACGGGGCGACACCGCGCGAACCTACCGAGGCCCGCTACCTTGCCTTGCGTGCATCCCAACTGTGCTGCCGTAAACGCTGTGCTCGAACAGGCCGGGGTCGCCGGCCGCGTCCGGATCCTCGACCAACCGGCGCCGACCGCCGCTGCGGCCGCAGCCCTCGTGGGCGTCGACGTCGGCGCGATCGCCAACTCGTTGATCTTCGCCACCGCAGACGACGAACCGCTCCTCGTGCTGACCAGCGGCGCGCACCGCGTCGACACCGGCAAGGTCGCCGCGTTCGTCGGCACCGCCAAGCTCAAGCGGGCCGACCCCGACTTCGTCTACCGACACACCGGGCAGCGCATCGGCGGCGTGGCTCCAGTGGCCCACCCGACGCCGCTGCGGACGCTGGTCGACACCGACCTGGCCCGGTATCCGCAGGTCTGGGCGGCCGGCGGAATCGCGCACGCGGTCTTCCCGACGACGTTCGCCGAACTGCTGCGCTTGACCGGGGGCGAACCCGCTGAGGTCGCGTGACGCCGGGTCGGTGGGGCACGATCGAGGGATGCGATCCGCTGAGCGCCCGCCGATGACCGGCGCCCGCATCGAGGAGTGGACCGGGGGCCAGTTCGGCGCTCGGGTCGACGAGGCCATGCGGATCTACGTCCGGGCCATGCGCTACCCCGACCACACCGGCGTCCAGCGCGCCGTCAGCGCTCGCAAACACGTATCCCTCAGCGGCTTCGCCTGCCGAGCGGCCGTCCTCGACGACGACACCCTCGTCGGCTTCGGTTACGGGTACACGACCAAGCCCGGCCAGTGGTGGCACGACCTCGTCCGCCGGGCCCTCGACGACGTCGCGGGTCGCGAATGGCTGGTCAACGCCTTCGAGCTGTCCGAACTGCATGTGCTCCCGGAGTACCAGGGCCTCGGCGTCGGTCGTCAGTTGCTGTCCACGCTGGCCTCGGGCCTGCCGCACACCGCGATGCTGCTGTCGACGCCGGACAGCGACACCCGCGCGTTCCGGCTCTACCGCGACACCGGATTCGTCGACCTGGCCCGGAACTACCTGTTCCCGGGTGACTCCCGACCCTTCGCCGTACTGGGCGCGCGACTCCCGCTGCGCGATGGTCGATGAGGCGCTGACCTCGCGCTCCTTCCCTGTCCCCGCCCTGTTGGCCGGTGCGGTGGTCGGGCTGCAGATCGCCTATCCGCTGGTGCACGGCGAGGTGCGCGATCACCTGATCGTGGCGATCGTCCTCGTCCTCGCGGCGGCCTGCGTCGCCCACGCGGCACTGACCCGCGGCCCGATGACCGCGGCCGCGGTGCTGCTGCTGACCGTCGTCCCCGGGTTCGCGGTGGAGGTACTGGGCGTGCACACCGGCGTGCCCTTCGGGCACTACAAGTACGCCGACTCACTGGGACCGACGCTGTTCGGCACGCCCCTGCTGATCGGACTCGCCTGGACGATGCTGGCCTGGCCCGCAGCCGTCGTCGCCCGCCGGCTGGTCCACGGCCGGCCGGCCCGCGTCCTCGTCGGCGCCTGGGCCCTCGCGTCGACCGATCTCTTCCTGGATCCGCAACTCGTGGCGGCCGGTGCGTGGACGTGGCGATCTCCGAACCCCCATCTGCCCGGTGTCGCCGACGTCCCGCTCACCAACTTCGCCGGTTGGCTGGCCGTAGCGCTCGTCCTCTCGATCGCGGTGCAGGCCGTTATCGGCGACGGGGCCGACGCCGTGCCGATCGCCCTGTACCTCTGGCTCTACGTGGGCTGGATCGTGGCCCTCGGCCTCTTCCTCGACCGCCCGGCAGCCGCAGGCTGGGGAGCGTTGGGCATGGGCGCCGTCGCCGTGCCGCTCGCGATCCGGTGCCGGCGATGAGCGGGCGGCTCGTGCGGCTCGGATCCGGGCTGGCTGTCGTCGGCCTGGCGCATGCGGTGAGTAACGCCCGCTTGTTGCGCCGCCCGCCCGCGCGTCCGCCCGACCCGCAGATGACGGTGGCGGTTCTCGTCCCGGCCCGGAACGAGGTGGACCGGATCGGCGACTGTGTGCGGTCGGTGGACGGCCAGGGCGCGGTGCTCGTCCTCGACGACGAGTCGACCGACGGTACGGCGACGGCGGCCCGGGCCGCCGGTGCCCGGGTGCTCGACGGGACTCCCCCACCTTCGGGCTGGCTCGGCAAGCCCTGGGCGTGCGCCCAGCTCGCGGCCGCGACCGACGCCGACGTGCTGGTGTTCGTCGATGCCGATGTCCGGTTGGCACCCCGCGCGGTCGCTGCCGCGGTCGCGGTCCTGGACGAGGCCGGCCTCGACGTCGTCTGCCCGTTCCCGCGACAGCTCGCCGGCACGGTGGCCGAGCGGCTGATCCAGCCGCTGCTGCAATGGTCGTGGCTCACGACGCTGCCTCTCCGCCCGGCCGAGCGCTCACCCCGTCCCTCGCTCACCGCGGCCTGCGGGCAGTTCCTCGTCGTGCGCCGAACCGCACTCGAGCAGGCCGGCGGCCACACCGCGATCCGCGATCAGGTGCTGGACGACCTGGCGCTGGTGCGCGCAGTGAAGGCCGCCGGAGGCCGCGGCGGCGTCATCGACGGAACCGACCTGGCGACGTGCCGGATGTATGACGGTTGGCCTGCGCTGCGCGACGGCTACCGGAAGTCGCTATGGGCCGCGTTCGGTTCGCCGGCCGGTGCGGGAGCGGCGCTGACGCTGCTGGGCGTCGCCTACATGGTGCCGGCCGTGGCCGCGCTGCGCGGTTCCCGGACCGGCACGGTCGGGTACCTGGCCGGCGTGGCATCGAGGGTGGTGACGGCACGCCGCACCGGCGGGCGCGCTCTGCCCGACGCATGCGCGCATCCGGTCTCGGTGCTGGTCCTCGGCCATCTGACGGTGCGATCGCTACTCGGCCGCCGGGCCGGGACGCTGAGGTGGAAGGGCCGACCGGTCTGAGGGTCGCGCCACCTGGATCACCGCGACGACCCCGGCTGCGGCCCACACCGAGGCGCACACGAGCAGCGGCCAGTGTGCCGAGGTCACGGCCGCGCTGCCGCACGCGAGCACGGCGCAGATCGCCCAGGTCGGGCGCTCGCCCACCGTGACCCGCGACGGCACCCGGCGCAGCCGCCGGACGCCGTCGACCATGAGCGCGAGGGCGCCGCACACTGCCGCGAACGCGAGTGGCACGCCACAGCGCCACAGCGCCGCCGCGAACGCGACGTCGGAGACCCGGTCGGCCACCGCATCGGCGCGGGCCCCGAAACCGGTGGCCCGGTCAGCGACGAGGGCGACCGCTCCGTCCAGACCGTCACACAGCACGGCGACGATCACGACGACGGCGGCGAGTGCCGGCCACGACCCGGCCAGCAGCACCGCGTCCGCGGCGAACACGACCCCGAGGACGGTGATCGCCGTGGGCGGCAGTCGGCGCAACGGCCGGGCCAGCCACCACATCACCCGTAGCCACGGCGCCAGCAACGGGACTGCCTCCGGGTCGATCCCGTGATGCAGCGCCGACCAGCGCTGCGCCGGCGAGCTCAGAGACGCGCGCCCAGCGCCAGGTTCGCCCAAACCTCGCGCGTCGCCTTCGAGCGGTTCAGCGTGTAGAAGTGCACGCCGGGCACGCCCTCTTCGAGCAGCCGCTCGGCCAACTTCGACGTCTCGTAGATGCCCATGGCCCGTACCGACTTCGGGTCGTGCGCCACCGCGGCGAAGCGGGCGCCGAGCTTGGCCGGGAACGGTGCTCCGGTCAGCTGCTCCGATCGCCGGATCATGCCGATGTTGGTCACGGGCATCAGGCCGGCGATGATCGGCGCGTCGCAGCCCGCGGCCGTCACGCGGTCGCGCAGCCGGAGGTAGTCCTCGGCGATGAAGAACATGTTGGTGATCGCGTACTCGGCGCCGGACCGGAACTTCTCCACCAGCTGGGCGGTGTCGTCCTCGAGCGTCACCGACCGCGGGTGGCCGTTCGGGAACGCCGCGACGCCCACGCAGAAGTCACCGTGTGCGCGCATCAGCCGGACAAGGTCGGACGCGTAGGCGACGCCCTCGGGATGCTGCACCCACTCGCCCTCGGGATCGCCCGGCGGGTCGCCCCGCAACGCGAGGACGTTCGTGACGCCGGCCGCGGCCAGCCCGCCGGCGATCGAGCGCAGCTCGGCGACCGAGTGGCCCACCGCGGTGAGGTGGGCGACCGGGAGCAGCGTGGTGTCAGATGCGATCTGCTCGGTGATCTCGATCGTGCGGGCCCGCGTCGAACCACCCGCGCCGTAGGTCACCGACACGAAGGACGGGTTCAGGGGCTCGAGCTCGCGGATGGTCTTCCACAACAGCCGGTCCTCGTCCAACGACTTGGGCGGGAAGAACTCGAAGGAGAAGGTCGGGCCGTCCTCGGCCAAGTAGTCCCGCACCATTCGCGCCATTCGACCAGCGTAATGTCCGCTCGGTGACGGCGCGGGGCGGATCGCTGATCGAGCGGGTCGACACCGAACTGGCCGCCTTCCTGGACGGCCGCGCTGCAGCGTTCGCCGCCCTCGGTTCCGACCTCCTGCCCGTGTCCGATGCCGCCCGCAGCATGGTCCTCGACGGTGGCAAGCGACTGCGGCCCAGCTTCGCCTACTGGGGATGGCGCACCGTCCGCGACAGCACCGATGACGACAGCGCCCTCGTCACAGCGGCGGCGAGCCTGGAGCTGCTGCACGCGTGCGCGCTGGTGCACGACGACGTGATGGACTCCTCCGACACCCGTCGTGGCCGCCCGGCGGCCCACACCGCGTTCGCCCGCATGCACCGGGATTCCGGGTGGACGGGCAGACCCGAGGCATTCGGCACCGCCGCGGCGATCCTGCTCGGCGATCTGCTGCTGTCGTGGGCCGACGCGATGTTCGCCTCGGTCGGACTCGCGCCCGAGGTGGCCGCACACGCACGCGTCGTCTACGACGAGATGCGTCAGCTCGTGATGGCCGGTCAGTACCTCGACGTGCTCGTCCAAGCGCGCGGGGCCTTCTCGGCCGACGAAGCGCTGCGGGTGATCGAGTTCAAGACCAGCAAGTACACCGTCGAGGGCCCGCTCCATCTCGGCGCCGCCGCTGCGGGGGCCCCCCCGGAGGTGTTCGCCGCGCTCACCGCCTACGGGCTGGCGCTCGGCGAGGCCTTCCAGCTCCGCGACGACGTCCTCGGCGTCTTCGGCGATCCTTCGGTCACCGGCAAACCGGCCGGCGACGACCTTCGCGAGGGCAAGCACACCCTGCTCACCGCGCTGGCGATGGCGGCTGCCGACGCGGAGCAGTCGCAGCTGCTGCGCGACAGCCTCGGCGATCGCGACCTCGACGACGACCAGGTCGAGCGGCTGCGAGGCGTCATCGTCGCGACCGGCGCCCTCGTCCAGGTCGAGCACCGGATCAGCGCGCGGACCGACGCGGCCCGGACGGCCCTGTCCACCCCGGCGATCGGCGAGGACGCCCGCGCGGCGCTCGACGCTCTCGCCCGCGCGGCGACCGAACGGCACGCCTGACTGCAGAAGCGGATCCGTGGGCGGCTCGCGCCGGGTCTGACCGGCGTCACTTCAGGCCGAGCCTCGGCGACCGGGTTGAGCGCGGCAAAGTAGCGTCCGAACCATGCGTACCGTCGACGGCCCCACCGAACACGTGGTGATCGTGGGCGCGGGCCTCGGTGGCTTGTCGGCGGCGCTGCATCTCGCCGGCGCCGGTCGCCGGGTGACGATCCTCGAGCGCGCCGACGTCCCGGGTGGTCGCTGCGGGCTTCTCGACGATCGCGGTTACCGCTTCGACACCGGCCCCACCGTGCTGACGATGCCTGAACTCGTCGCGCGTCCGCTCGAGGCCGTGGGCGAGAACCTGTCCGACTGGCTGACGCTGCACCGACTCGACCCCGCCTACCGCGCCCGCTTCGCCGACGGCTCGACGATCGAGGTTCGCGCCGACGTGGACGACATGGCCGACGAGATCGCGCGAACCTGCAGCGCGAAGGACGCGGCCGGGTGGTTGCGCTACGTCGCGTTCCTGCGCACCCTCTACCGCGTCGAGATGCCGCACTTCATCGAGCGCAACCTCGACTCGCCGCTCCAGCTGGCCGGCCTGCCCCTCGCCCGGCTCGCGGCCATGGGGGCGTTCCGCCGGCTCGCGCCGAAGCTGGCCGGCTACGTCGCCGACGAGCGGTTGCGCCGGCTGTTCTCCTTCCAGGCGATGTACGCCGGATTGGCGCCGGCGCGGGCGCTGGCGATCTACGCGGTGATCACGTACATGGACTGCGTCGAAGGGGTGTACTTCCCCGAGGGCGGGATGCACGCCGTACCGCGCGCGCTGGCCGGCGCGGCGGCGAAGCACGGCGTAGACTTCCGCTACAGCACCACCGTGGCCGCCATCGACGTGCAGGGCGGCCGGGCCCGCGGCGTCGTCACGACCGACGGTGAGCGGATCCCGGCCGACGTCGTCGTGGTCAATGCCGATCTGCCGACGGCCTACGCCGAACTCCTGCCGCCGCAGTACACGCCCCGACGGCTGTCGCGGCTGCGGTACTCACCCTCGGCGGTCGTGCTGCATGCCGGATCGTCGACGTCAGTGGACGGCCTCGCGCATCACTCGATCGACTTCGGCTCGTCGTGGGACACCACGTTCGGCGAGATCATCGACGACGGGCAGGTGATGAGCGATCCGTCCTTCCTGCTCACGACGCCGACGCGCACCGACCCGTCACTCGCCCCCGACGGCCGGCACACCTACTACACGCTCTTCCCGGCCCCGAACGTCACCGGACGGGTGGACTGGGTCTCCGAGCGCACGCGCTATCACGAGCACATCCTCGAGACGCTCGACAAACGCGGCTACTCGGCGTGTACAACCGGCATCGAGGTCGAGCACCTCGTGACGCCGGCCGACTGGCAGGCCCAGGGCATGGCCGCGGGCGCGCCGTTCGCCGCGGCGCACACCTTCGGCCAGACGGGCCCGTTCCGCTCCCCCCCCCTTGACCGCCGCATCGGCAACCTGGTGTTCTGCGGATCGAACGCCCAGCCCGGCGTCGGGGTTCCGATGGTCCTCGTCTCGGGCCGACTGGCCGCCGATCGGGTCACCGGGCCCCGATGAGCTCGACGTGAGCGCCCGGACCGAACTGGACGCAGCCGGGATCGAGGGCCCAGCCCTGCGGGCCGGGTACGCGCGCTGCCGGGCGATCAACGCCCACCACGGCCGGACGTACTACCTGGCAACGCTGTTGCTGCCGCCCCGCAAGCGGCCCTTCGTCCACGCGCTGTACGGCTTCGCGCGGCACGTCGACGACCTGGTCGACGACATGACGACGCGGCTCAGCCGCGGCCAGCGCGCCGAGCGGCTCGAGGAGTGGAGCGCGGACTTCCTCGCCGACCTCGAGTGGGGCTCGACCAGCGACCCCGTCAGCCGGGCCGTCATCGACACGGTGCAGCGGTGGCAGATCCCGACGTCCTACTTCGCCGACTTCCTCGAATCGATGCGGATGGATCTCGACGTCACCGCGTACGAGACGTTCGAGGACCTCACCCGGTACATGTGGGGGTCGGCCGCGGTGATCGGCCTCGAGATGCTTCCGATCCTCGGCCGGGCCGATCCGGGCACCAGGTGGGACGTGCTCGAGTCGCACGCCATCGACCTCGGCACGGCCTTCCAATTGACGAACTTCCTGCGCGACGTGGCCGAGGATCTGCGCCGGGGCCGGGTCTACCTGCCCGAGGAATCGCTGCGCCGGTTCGGCGTCGACCGCGACCGACTGGCCCGTGGGCAAGTGGACGAGTCGATCCGCAACCTGCTCGCGTGGGAGATCGAGCGGGCGCGGGGGCTGTATGCCAGTGCCGCGCCGGGTATCGACCTGGTCGAGGCGAGCTCGCGTGACTGCCTGCGCACCGCAACGACGTTGTACGCCGACATCCTCGACGAGATCGAGCGGGCCGACTACGACGTCTTCAGCGGGCGGGTCCAGGTGAGCGTGGCCCGCCGCGCGGCGGTGGGCATCAGCGGTCTGCGCGGCGCGCTGTCCGCGCGGCGCGCCGCCCCGCCGCGACCCACAGGCTGAGCGTCATCGTCACCATCGCGAACCCGAACAGCAGATCCTCGACCGGTGCGTACGCGATGCGCAGACCGAGGATCTCTGAGCCGTCGTAGCGCACGATGCGCAGACCGGTCAGCAGTCCGTTCACGGCCAGCTGGAATACGAGCACGATCGCGTACGCAGTCCAGAAGGCCTTGCGCCGCACGAGCCCCGTCCGTAGGACGAGGAGGTCGAGCACGACCGCACCGACAGCGCCCAGCACCGCGGCCATCGTGTAATTCATGCTTCATCGCCGATCAGCCACTCCGGCCGCCGAGCGCGGACCGCCTCGAGCGTGAGGACCGCGCAGGTGGGAATGACAAGGAAGAAGAGCAACTCTTCGAGCGGCAGCCGGCCCGGCAGCGTCACGCCGACGAGGTAGTGCGGGTCGTAGTGCCACCAGCGGGCCCGGATCGCGGCGAGGTCCCACATGCTGAAGACGACCAGCACGGGCAAGAGCGCGGCGAGCAGCCGGGGCCACCGCGCGTAGACCCGGGTGCGCAGCACGAACTCGAGCGGCAGCGTCCCCGCCAGGCAGGCGGCCAGGATCAGCACATAGACAGCGCGCACGCCGGCCGTCAGTATCCGGCGACCTGAGCGCGGCGCTTGACCTCGGACCCGCGGTTGGCCCGCAGCGCTTCGATGGCCGAGCCGGGCAGCGACTCGTCCTCGCGGAAGAGCCACTCGACGATCTCATCGTCCTCGAAGCCGGCATCGCGCAGCTGGGTGATCACCGACGGCAGCGACTTGACCACAGCGCCGTCCTGGATGAGCAGCGCGGGCACGCAGCGGACGCCGGCCTCGTTGCGCACGGCGAGCAGGTGGCCGTCACGCACGTACTGATGGACGCGGGTGACCGGTAACCCGAGCGCCTCGGCGGCGGCGGGCAACGTCAGCAACTCCATGGCGACCAGCCTGCCATCTCGCTCAGGGCCGAGCCCAGATGGTGTAGGTGCCGCCGGTGTGGTGCACCTCGCCGCCGGCCGCGTCGAGGGCGGCGAGCAGCGCCCTCTGCAGCTCGCGCAGCCGCTCGGCACCCAGGAGCAGGTGATTGCTCTGCGTGCCGATGTTGCCCACCCACTGCTCAGCCGAGTCCGTCCGCTGCCATTCATAGGTGTGTGTCGTGATCGACGAGAACACGCCAGTGGCCTCCAGCGTCGTCAGGTGAGTCCGGTCGTCGCCCGCGCTGGGTGGGTCGGCAAGTTCCGGCGCGAACCGTCGATATACGTCGTCGACGACGGCCTGCGTCTTCGGATCGAAGTCGGCGAAGTTCCAGAACAGGGCGGCGGTCCCGCCCGGGTTGAGCAGCCCGAGGATCTTCGGCGCGCCGAGCGCGGGATCGACCCAGTGCCAAGCCTGCGCGCAGGTGATGAGGTCGAAGGTGCGCCCCCGGTCGTCCCACTGCTCGAAGCCGGCGACTTCGACCTCGGTGCCGTGCGAGCGGGCCACCGCGGCCATGTGCGGGTCGATCTCGACGCCGAGGACGCGCAGGCCCCGCTCGGCGAGCAGCCGCGACGCCTTGCCGGTGCCGCAGCCGATGTCGAGCACCGCGCTGGGCCGCAGCGCGACGAGATCGTCGATCAGTTCGGTCGGATAGCCCGGCCGGTACCGGTCGTAGTCCGCGGCCACGGCGCCGAACGATTCGGCGCGCTCGCGCTGAGTATGGGTCAGCTCGTCGTGTGGCACTCGACCATCATTCCAGCGCATCATCCTGCATCCGGTCGTCCTCCGCTGTACCGATCCGCCACATCGCGTCCGGCGGCTGCGGCGAGCGCATCTGATCGCCGTCGGTCAGCGGCTTGGCGCCGCCGGCCAGACCGGTGGTGACGGTGCGCGGGAAGGCCGCGCGGGCCGAGGCCCGCTGGACCTCGGCGACCGGCAGTGCGGTGCGCGAGGCCGCGACGACGACGTTGCCGTACCGGCGGCCCTTGCGCACGGCCGGCTCGGCGATCACCAGCGTGTGGGGCAGCACGGCCCGGACGGTCGCCAGCAGCCGGCGGGTATAGGTGACGGGTGGCCCGTCGGCGATGTTGGCCAGGAAGATCCCGTCCGCGCGCAGTACCCGGGCGACGTCGGTCAGGAACTCGACCGTGGTGAGCTCCCCGGGCACCCGCCCACCGTGGAAGGCATCGAGGACCAGGACGTCGGCACTCGCGTCGGCCAGGCCGGTCACACCGGTGCGGCCGTCGAGCGGGCGGATGCGGATCCGGCTCCCGCGCGGCATCGGCAGCCGCGCGCGGACCAGGGCGGTCAGCGCGGTGTCGGGTTCGAAGACGATCTGCGACGACCGGGGCCGCGTCGCCGCCACGTAGCGGGCCAATGTGCAGGCGCCACCGCCGACGTGGGTGACGGCGAGGGGCCCGGCGGGCAGCGCGTCGAGCACGTCGGCCAGCGCCTGGACGTATTCGAAGTCGAGGTAGGTCGGGTCGTCGAGATCGACGTAGGACTGCCGGATCCGGTCGATGGTGAGCAGCCACCCCCCTGGTCGATCGGCGTCGGCGAGCAGTTCCACCCGGCCCAGCGATTGGTGCTCGGCGCCGGTCACGCCTGAGAGATTACGGGGCCCCGACCACGGGAACGGGGGCCCCGGCCCGGTGCGCCCCGACCGGTAAGCGGCGCGACGCCCGTAGAATCGCCGCGTGCAGACGGCGGCAACCGACACCTTGGTCGGCCGCTCGCTCGAGGGCCGCTATCGGATCTTGGAACGTATCGCACGTGGCGGTATGTCCACTGTGTACGCGGCCGTCGACGAGCGGCTGGACCGCCTCGTCGCCGTCAAGGTCATGTCGTCGGCGCTCTCGGCCGATCCCGCGTTCAGCGACCGGTTCGCCCGTGAGGCGCGAGCGGCGGCCCGCCTCACCCATCTGAACGCGGTCTCCGTCTACGACCAGGGACATGAAGTCGGCCCCGACGGTCACCACGTGTTCCTGGTTATGGAGCTCGTCGAGGGGCGGACGCTGCGCGAACTGCTGCGCGAGCGCGGGAAGCTGTCGCCTGCGGAAGCGGTGTCGATCATGGAGCCGGTGCTGAGCGCGCTGTCCGCGGCCCATCGCGCCGGCCTCGTCCACCGCGACGTCAAGCCCGAGAACATCCTGCTGTCAGACGACGGAGTGGTGAAGGTCGCCGACTTCGGCCTGGCCCGGGCGGTCGAGTCCGATGCCGCCGCCACCCGCACCGGGCTCATGATGGGCACGGTCGCGTACTGCGCACCGGAGCAAATCAGCCGGGGCAGCTCCGACCCGCGCTCGGACGTCTACGCCGCCGGCGTGGTGATGTTCGAGCTGCTCACCGGTACGCCGCCGTACAAGGGCGAGTCGGCGATGAACGTCGCCTACCAGCACGTGCACAGCCGGGTACCCGCCCCGTCCTCGCGCGTGAAGGGCATCCCCGACGAGATCGACGAACTCGTCATCGCCGCGACCGACAGCGATCCGACCGGGCGCCCGGCCGACGCCGGCGCGTTCCTCGGCGAGATCGCCGATCTGCGGGCCGCCCTCGCCCTGCCGGTCACACCGGTTCCGCCTCGGGCGCGCCCCCGCGGCCGGTCGGTGCGTCCGGACGCGCGTTACCGCACTCCCGACGGCGACACCACCGAAATGATCAGGTCGCAGAACGGCGACCACGACACGACCGTGGTGCCGCGCCGCCCCGAGCCGGGCAGTGGCGGCGCCGGGCCGACGCGCGACAACAGCGGGCCGCCGCCGCCGGTGGTGATCCGGCCGCCCAAGCAACGCCGCGACGTGCCGGAGAAGACCCGGCGGCGGCGCCGAGCTCTGATCATCGTCCTGATCCTGCTCCTCATCGGCGCGGCGGCCGGCTACGGAGGCTGGTGGTTCGCGGCCGGGCGGTACTCGCACATCCCGACCCTGCGGGGCATGGAGAAGGCCGCCGCGGTGGCCGAGCTGCGCCACGCCGGCTACGACGTGACCGTCCAGCCCGGTCCCGAGTTCGACGCGACCGTCCCGAAGGGCCGCGTGCTGCGAACCGATCCGGGCGCCAGGACACGGGCGGTCCGCGGCACCGGCGTCACGATCATCCTGTCGGCCGGCCCGAAGCTGTACCAGCTACCTGATGTCTCCGGCAAGACGTTCGACGACGCCGTCGGTGCCCTCACCGATCTGGGGCCGCTGAAGGTGGCCACCCAACCTGAGCAGCGCTACAACGACCGGGTACCGCTCACCAAGGTCATCGGGACCTCGCCCCCGGCCGGCACCAAGGTCAGGGCCGACCAGAAGATCACGATCATCGTGTCGCTGGGGCCGCCGATCGTCGACGTGCCCAACATCGCGCCGCAGACGCCGTTCGCCGACGCGCGCAAAGTACTCAGGGCCGCGAACTTCAAGGTGCGCGAGACCACCGAGTTCAACGACACCGTTCCGAAGGACACGGTGATCCGGATCGCCCCGGCCGACAAGGCCCGCAAGTTCAGCACCATCACGGTGACGGTGTCCAAGGGCCCGGAGATGGTGAACGTGCCCAACATCCCGGTCGGTACGCCCGTGGAAACGGCGAAGCGGGCGCTCACCGACGTCGGCCTGGTGCCCGACGTGAGGACATTCGGCGGAGGCACTCCGACCACCGTGCTGGCGATCAGCCCGACATCCGGCGTACCCGTGCACGTCGGTACAACGGTGACGGTCTACGCGATCAGCTGAGGCGCCGACGTCGGCGCCGGCGGAAGATGGGGGCAGCTGGCCGGGCCCCGCGGCCCAGGGGACTCCGGCCGCCGCTGGATAGGCTGACCGAATGGTCATCGTGATGGCGCCCGGCGCCGCGGACGCCGACGTCGCGAACATCGTGAAGCACATCGAGGCGCACAACGGGCAGGCCTTCGTCAGTCGCGGCGTGATGCGCACCATCATCGGCGTCGTCGGCACCGAGGACGTTCTGGAGACCCTGGACGTCGGCGGGCTTCCCGGCGTCGTCGAGACGATGCGGATCACCGCGCCGTACAAGCTCGTGTCGGCGCAGAACCACGCCAAACGCACGACGATCCGAGTCGGCGGCGTTCCCATCGGCCCCGACACGTTCACGTTCATCGCCGGCCCGTGTGCGGTCGAGACGCCCGAGCAGACGCTGGAGTCCGCGCGGATGGCCAAAGGCGCCGGCGCCACGTTGCTGCGCGGTGGCGCGTACAAGCCGCGGACCTCGCCGTACGCCTTCCAGGGTCTCGGCGTCGACGGTCTGCGGATCCTGGCGCAGGTACGCGACGAGGTCGGCCTGCCCGTCGTCACCGAGGTGACCGATGCCTCCGATGTGGACGTCGTCGCCGAGCACGCCGACATGCTGCAGATCGGCACGCGCAACATGCAGAACTTCGGGCTGCTTCAGGCCGTCGGCGTATCCGGCAAGCCCGTCATGCTCAAGCGGGGCCTCACCGCCACCTACGAGGAGTGGCTGATGGCGGCGGAGTACATCGCGCAGCGGGGAAACCTCGACATCGTGCTGTGCGAGCGAGGGGTGCGGTCCTTCGAGCCGTCGATCCGCAACATGCTCGACGTGTCCGCGGTCGCGATGGTGCAGCGGCTGTCACACCTGCCGGTGATCGTCGACCCGTCGCACGCGGCGGGGCGGCGCGACCTCGTGGTGCCGCTGGCCCGCGCCGGTATCGCCGCGGGCGCCGATGGCGTGATGGTCGACGTCCATCCGCACCCCGAGACGGCGCTCTGCGACGGTGCACAGGCGCTGTTCGGCGACAACCTGGCCGAGCTGGCCCAGGCGGTGACGACGATCCCGCCGCTGCTGGGCCGGACGTCGGCCGCCCACCTCGCCGGCTGACCCGCCGTCCGGGTTACTGCTGCGGCGGCGGCGGGGGCGGCTGGTAGCCACCCTGCTGGTGGGGCGGGAAGCCGCCCTGCTGCGGGGGCGGGAAGCCGCCCGGTTGCTGCCACTGGCCAGCGGGCGGCGGTCCGCCGAATGCCGGTGATCCGTAGCCGCCGGATGCGAGCTCCTTCTTGTGCCGACTGCGCTTCACGAAGCCGACGATCAGCAAGACGATTGCGGCAATCAAGAACAGCACGCCGAGGACGATCAGCAGCCCGGCGATGACCGTGCTCTTGGCGATCGAGGTGCCGAACGCCATTTTCGCCCCGGGCGGCGCGGCCGTATAGCCGGCGAACACCTTGTACTTGCCCGTCTCGCTGATGTGGAACTGCCATACCGCGACGCCCTTGTGACCCTTGTAGTCGTAGGTCAGTCGCTTGATCTTGTTGTCCGACCGATTGCCGTAGGGCGTCTTCAGGTCCAGCTCCTTGCCGCTGGGCGAGAGCATCCGGACGACCGGCTCGGGGATCTTGGTGATGCTGCTGCTGACGTCGGATGCCTCGTAGTAGGCGAGGTAACCGCCCGCCTTGGTGAACGTGATGGTGCGCAGCTGCGCCTCGGACGTCGGCGGCGACGTCAGAATCGTCACACGTTGGAAGTTGTTGACCTTGCTGAGGGACTTCTTTCCGGTGACACCACCCACCACGAACAGCACGATGGCGAGGGCCAGGAAGATCCAGCCGAGGCGGAGTGGCGTCCGGCCGCGTAGCCGGGTGGGGCCGGACGGCGGGGGTCCGTAGCCAGGTGCGGGCTGGTACGCCGGCTGTTCGCCGGGCGGGTTGGGGTAACTCATGACGGGCAGTCTGCCCGGCCCCGGCCGGTATTGGGCAGATACCCCGGGTCAACGCGCCGTAACGAGCGGTTTCAGCACCTCGATCGCCCGATCGATGCCGTCGTCGTCGACGTCCAAATGCGTCACGAGGCGCAGGAACCGTGGGCCGAGGGCCGAGGTGAGCACCCCGTGCTGCGCGGCGGCACCAGCGACGGCGGCTGCGTCCGAGACGTCCAGCACGACGATGTTCGTCTCGACCGCCGACGGGTCGGCCCCCAAGGCCTCGGCCAGCCGGCGCGCGCGGACGTGATCCTCGGCCAGCCGGTCGATGTGCCTCTCGATGGCGTACAAACCGGCCGCGGCCAGGATGCCGACCTGCCGCATGCCGGCCCCGTACCGCTTGCGCCAGACCCGGGCTTCCGCGATCCGCTCCGCGGTGGCCACCAGGACGGAACCGATCGGGGCGCCGAGACCTTTCGACAGGCAGACCGAGACGGTGTCGAAACCGGCGGCCAACTCGGCCAACGGCGTGCCAGTGGCCACCTGGGCGTTCCAGAGACGCGCGCCGTCGAGATGCAGGCCGAGGCCGCACGACCGGGCGAGCTCCTGCACTTCGGCCACCTGCTTGGCCGGCTGCACAGTCCCGCCGCCGAAGTTGTGCGTGTTCTCGACCTCGACGGCAGCTGTGGACACGAGGTAGGGGCCCGCGTCCGGCGAGATCAGCGCCCGGACGTCCTCCACGTCGAGCAGTCCGCGAGTCGCGCGCCAGGTGCGGAAGGTGATCCCCGAGAACACCGCCGCGGCGCCGAGCTCGGCTCGGGCCACGTGGGCCAGGGAGTCGCAGACGAGCTCTTGCCCGGGCCGGACGAGCAGACGTAGCCCGAGCTGGTTGCCCAGCGAGCCCGATGGCACGAACAGCCCGGCCTCGTAGCCGAGCAGCGCGGCGACCCGGCGTTCGAGCTCGATCGTCGTCGGATCCTCGCCGTAGACGTCGTCGCCCACGACCGCCTCGGCCATCGCCGACCGCATGCCTGGCGTCGGGCGGGTGACGGTGTCCGAGCGCAGGTCGACCGGGGTCACGTCCGCGCCTGCGCGTCGCGCCGGCGCCGGTCGGCCACGAGACGCTCGGCGACACGGAACGCCAGCTCGAGCGACTGCTCGATGTTCAGCCGCGGATCGCAGGCCGTCTCGTAGCGCCGGCCCAGGTCGGCCGCGGTCAGCTCGGCGGTGCCGCCGATGCACTCGGTCACGTCGTCACCGGTCAGCTCGACGTGCAGACCACCCGGATGGGTGCCGAGCTCGGAGTGCACGTCGAAGAAGCCGTCGACCTCGTCGATGATCCGGTCGAGGTGGCGGGTCTTCACACCGTCGGCCGTCTCCTCAGTGTTGCCGTGCATGGGGTCGCACTGCCACACCACGAGATGCCCGGTGGAACTCACCTTCTCGACGATCGCCGGCAAGACGTCGCGGACGCGGGCATTCGACATGCGGCTGATGAGGGTGAGGCGGCCGGGCTCGTTGGCCGGGTCGAGGCGCTCGACGAGCTCGGCGGCGAACTCCGGCGTTGTGGTGGGGCCGAGCTTCACCCCGATCGGGTTGGCGATGCGGGAGACGAAATCGAGGTGCGCCCCGTCCATTTGTCGGGTCCGCTCCCCGACCCACACGAAGTGACCGGACAGGTCGTACGCGCGGCCGTCCTCCACCCGGGTCAGCGCGCGTTCGTACTCGAGGATCAGTGCCTCGTGAGAGGCGTACAGCTCGACGCTCTCGAGAGCCGCGTCGTGGACGCCGCAGGCCCGCATGAAGCGGACGGCCCGATCGATCTCGGACGCGAGCTTCTCGTAGCGGATCCCCGTGTCGGTGCTGAGGGCGAAGGCGGCGTTCCACGCGTGCACGCGGTCGAGCGAGGCCAGGCCGCCGCCGGCGTAGGCGCGCAGCAGGTTCAACGTCGAGGCCGCGGTCGAGTACGCCCGCAGGATGCGGCGGGGGTCGGGCGTGCGGTCGCCGATGAGCTCGTTGACCATGTCTCCGCGGTAGGACACCTGGCCGGTGGCGTCGATGTTGGACGAGCGCGGCTTCGCGTACTGCCCGGCGATCCGGCCCAACTTCACCACCGGCACGGACGCCCCGTAGGTGAGCACGACGGCCATCTGCAGCAGCACCCGCACCTTGGCCGCGATGTCGGCCTGGGAACTGGTGGCGAACGTCTCGGCGCAGTCGCCGCCCTGCAGCAGGAAGGCCTCGCCGCGAGCCACGGCACCGAGCCGGTCACGCAACTGATCGACCTCGGAAGCGACGACCAGCGGCGGCATCCCGGCCAGCGTCAGGGCGGCCTCACGAAGCGCCACCTCGTCGGGCCACTCCGGCTGCTGCGCCGCGGGCAACGACCGCCAAGCGTCGAGGTCCGGCGGGTCGACGGAGTCGGGAGCGCCGGGCAGCGTGAACGTCACGTCACAAGGGTAGGCAGCCGCCAACCGGTTTGTGACCGGGGTGGCACTGCGGAGGGTGCCGCGGTGGTGCCGCGGTGGTGCCGCGGCGGCGGTCGGCCGCAGTCAACGCAGCCCGGCAGCATCCAGATAGCGGCCCAGCGCGAGCTTCGCGTCCACGCACAACTTCGCCGGCGCGGCGCCGGCTCCCGTCCAGGTCGCGGTCACGGCGAGCTGCTCGTACTGGCCGTCCGACGTCCGTCCCTGTGTCGAGAAGTACGCGCAAAGGTCGGGAGTGGTCGATCCGGCGTAGATGGCGTGGGTGCCGACGGTCGTGCTCGTGCCGCCCGCCGGGCGGCGGACGGCGTCGATGACGAAGTTGACGAAGAGGAATGCGTCGGCCGGCCGCACTTCACAGCCGGCGCCGAAGCTCATGCTGCGCACCTTCCCATTGGCGAAGCTCGACATCGCGAGAATGCCGGCCCGGCGGACGATGGTGCAGACGTTGAGGTCGCTGATCGTGGGGGCGGCCAACTGGAGGCGCGGAACGGCATCGTCGGCGACGGCCTCGGCCAGGCGCGCGGTCATGGCGTCCGTACCGCCGCAGGCGGTCGCCCGGTCGACCTTGCCGCCGGCCGCCGCCAGGCTGTCGACGACGATCCGCACGCCGTCGGCGGCGATCTCGCGCTCGCATCGGCCCGCACCCCCGTCGAACGGATAGACGTAGACAGTCTGACCGGACTCCGTGCGGGTCGTGCGCCCAGTGGCCAGCCGCACCTCCGCGCCGGTCGCGAAGACGCTGAAGGTGACCGCGGGCTTGTCGTCCTTGTCCGTGAGGGTGATCGCGCAGCCGGGCGGGTCCTGCCGCCCGTCGAACGTGGGCGTCAGCCCCGTGCCGACCGTCCGCAGGGGATCAAGTCCGACCGCGGCGCACAGATCGGCGGTCACCGGGTCGCCGATGGCGGTCGACACCGGCCTGCGGGACGCGCTACCGCTGGGCAGCGGTCGCGGCGGCGTGGAGGCCGACGCCGGATCCGATGCGCGGGTGGTTGCGGCGGTTCCCGACCCACCCGTCGTGGGCTGGGACGCCGCGGTCGGCCGGTGGGCGTGCGACGAGGTGCAGCCGGTCGCGAGCAGCAGCGCGAAGAGGCACGCGACACGACGGGTTCTCACCGCAGCCAGCCTAATGCGGTCGCGCTGCAGATCAGCCGAAGAAGACCTCGGCCTCGGCGTAGAGCTCGGGGCGGACCAGCTTCAGCTCGGTCGTTGCGTCGGCCAGCGGGACGCGGACGATGTCGGTGCCGCGCAGGGCGACCATCTTGCCCCAGTCGCTCTCGCTCGCCGCGTCGATCGCCTGCAGCCCGAACCGGGTCGCGAGCATCCGGTCGAAGGCGGTCGGCGTGCCGCCCCGCTGGATGTGCCCGAGGACGGTGGTGCGCGCTTCCTTGCCCGTCCGCTTCTCGATCTCACCGGCGAGCCATTCACCTATGCCGCCGAGGCGGGCGTGCCCGAAGGCGTCCAGCCCCTTCTCGATGATCGCGTTCTCGCCGCCGTCGGGCGTGGCGCCCTCAGCCACGACGATGATCGGCGCGTAGTGGGCCTGGAAGCGGCTCTCGACGTAGGCGCAGACCCGTTCGACCGAGAACGGGAACTCGGGGATGAGGATGACGTTGGCGCCGCCGGCCATGCCGGCGTGCAGCGCGATCCAGCCGGCGTGGCGCCCCATCACCTCGACGATGAGCGCGCGGTGGTGCGACTCGGCCGTCGTGTGCAACCGGTCGATCGCCTCCATGGCGATGTTGACGGCGGTGTCGAAGCCGAACGTGTAGTCGGTGGCGTTGAGGTCGTTGTCGATCGTCTTCGGCACGCCGACGACGTGGACGCCGCGCTCGGCCAACTTGGTCGCCACACCCAGCGTGTCCTCGCCGCCGATCGCGATCAGCGCGTCGACACCGAGGCTGTGCAGGTTCTCGGTGATCCGGTCGACCCCGCCGTCGACCTTGAACGGGTTCGTCCGCGAGGAGCCGAGAATGGTCCCGCCCCGAGGCAGGATGCCGCGCACGTCGGAGATGCCGAGCGGCATCGTCGTGTTCTCGAGGGGGCCGCGCCAGCCGTCGCGGAATCCGACGAATTCGTGGCCGTAGATGCCGGCGCCCTTTCGGACGACGGCGCGGATGACGGCGTTGAGCCCGGGGCAGTCGCCACCGCCGGTGAGCACTCCGATGCGCATGGGCTCGAATCTAGGACATGACCGAACGAGGCTCGATCGAACATATTGCCGGCCGGACTTCGGGCCGCGGGCGCGCCGGCAGTCCCGCCTACCTGTCGGCCGCCTTCGGCCGACAGGCAGCCGGCAGAGCAAAGGCGCTGGGACAGGTTTATGGACCCAACTCGCTTTATTGACCCAGCTCGCGAGGACGTCGAGTCTCAGCCGGCCGCGTGTCGCCCCGGGCCGGGCGACGTCCCCCACCCGTCAGCCGCTCCAGTCGTGGTCAGGGCCTGCCACCGGGCAAGGTTGTGCCGCGCGTCGGCCAACGCGTCGTGCTGGTCGCGCGGCGCGGCAGGAAGCGGTGGCGACCCGGCGTCCTCCCAGCGCTGCCGCAGCTCGTGCGTGAAGCGGGGAATCACCCGCGGCAAAGCCCGCATGTCGCCCCACAGCTGGCAGAGCGCGACGTGGTCGTAGGCCGACATCCACGCCCACAGCTCGATCGGCTCCCCCGGCTCGGTCAGGAACGACAGCAGATCGGCACGGATCTGCTCCAATGACCGCCACGCACGGTCGGCCGGTGCCGGCAGCTTGTCGAGAACGTTGCGGCGGACCCAGTCGATGGCCCGGGTCGGGTCGAACTCGGTCGAGACGGCATAGAACTCCCGGCCGGTCTCGTCCACCACACCGATCGACACCAGCTCGATCGTGCGGCCGTCCTCGATGAATTCGCAGTCGTAGAAGAAGCGCACGCCGATCAGGAGGCTCGGGTTCCGGGCACCCGGTTCCCGATCTCGCGGACGGCGTCGCGCTCCCGGCTGCCGAACCCGACGTCCTTGCCCTCGGCGGCCTTGACCTTCGCGGCGTACTGGTCGACGTACTCCTGCCCGGACAGCTGCATGAGCTCGTACATGATCTCGTCGGTCATCGACCGCTCGACGAAGCGGTCACCGGACATTCCCTCGTAGCGGGAGAAGTCGAGCGGCTTGCCGAACATGACACCGGGCCGCGGCCGCAGCTTGGGGAACAGCCGGCCGGCCGGCTGGATGATCTCGGTGTTGACCATCGCGCAGGGGATGACGAGAGCGCCGGATTCCAGCGCGAGGCGGGCGACGCCGGTCTTGCCGCGGTAGAGCCGGCCGTCCGGCGAGCGGGTCCCCTCGGGATAGATCCCGAGCAGCGTCCCTTCCGCGAGCACGCGGACGCCGGTGGTCAGCGCGGCCCGGGCGGCGTCGGAGTCGCCGCGATCGACCGGGACCATGCCGACCGCGGTCATGAAGCTACGGGTCAGGCGGCCCTTGATGCCCGGCGTGGTGAAGTACTCCGCCTTGGCCAGGAAGGTGACCTTGCGCCGGATGACGATCGGCATGAAGAAGGAGTCGCAGAACGACAGATGGTTGCTGGCGATGATCGCCGGACGGTCGGACGGGATGTTCTCGGCCCCCTGGACCCACGGTCGCCAGAGCATCCTGAGCAGCGGCCCGAGGAACACGAACTTGGCGAGCCAGTACCCCACGCCGTCTCCCGCTCCGTGTCAGTCTGCAGCGTCGATCGACAACGCTTCCCCGCGCCAAACCCTAGTCCGGCGGCTCGGCGCCCACCACCACGGCCGGGAACGCGCCGGGTCCGGCGTGCCCGGGTCGCCGATCGGCGCGTCCGGCAGGCATGATGGGGACGCAGCAACGAGCTTGGTGGAGGTCCCGATGGTGGCAGATGCCGAGCCCTTCTCGGCTGACGGCGGCCCGGTGGGCGTCGTGGTCAGTCACGGGTTCACCGGCATGCCGGGCAGCATGCGCCCCTGGGCCGAGCACCTCGCCGCCGCCGGCTACACGGTCCGCCTGCCCCTGCTGCCCGGGCACGGTGGAACCTGGCAGGACACCAACCGCACCCGCTGGCCGCAGTGGTACGAGACCGTCGAGGCGAGCTACCGGGAGCTGAGCGCCCGGTGCGAGAAGGTGTTCGCGGTCGGCCTGTCGATGGGCGGCACCCTCGTGACGCGGCTCGCCGAGGAACATCCCGATGGCGTCGCCGGTCTCGTCCTGGTCAATCCGGCCTACGGCACCCGCCGGCGCGACGCCAAGCTCGCGCCCTACATCGGGTGGGCGGTGCGGTCGCGTCCGTCCATCGGCGGGGACATCAAGAAGCCCGGCTCGGTCGAGCCGGCCGGCGACCGCACGCCGATCGTCGCCTTCGCGTCGCTGCAGAAGCTGTGGAAGGTGACCCTCGCCGACCTGGGAGCGGTGCGGGCGCCGATCCTGATGTTCCGTTCGGTCGAGGATCACGTCGTCGACGACCTGTCGGCCGAACTGCTGAAGGCCGGCGCGGTCAACACGACCGTGCGCGAGGTCCTGCTCGAGGACAGCTACCACGTCGCGACCATGGACAACGACGCGCCGAAGATCTTCGCCGGCAGCGTGGACTTCATCGAGTCGCTGACCGGCGCCACGCCACTGGGCGGCGCAGCGCCGTGAGGCCGCGCGACGCGTCGGAGCCCGGCGGCCCGGAGCCGGGCCGGTTGGACAACGGCCTGCGCGCCCCGACCTACGTCCCGCTCACCGACGTCGACCCAGAGGTCGGACGTCACCTGCTGACCGCCCTCGGCCGTGCCCGCATCGCCGCCTACCTCGGCCCGACCGCCGTCGCCGAGAGCGAGCAGCGCCGCCTGTTCGTCGCGTCCGACGAACGGGTCGACGCCCGCACGATCGTCGTCGCCGCCGTGCGGGCCCTCGGCGGCGAGCAGCCCGAACTGCCGCCGCCGAACGACCCGCTGGCCGGCGTCGACACCGATTCGACCTTCCAAGCGCTCGTCGCCGACTGGCACGTCGACACCGTCGCCGCCGTGCGCGAGGCGGAACGCGACCTCACCCGTGAGGACGCCGACTGGCGCGCGCGACTGCGCAAGCCGCCCGCTCGCGACGAGGTGTGGCTCGACGAGGACCACTACGTGCCGCCCCCGCCGCCCCCGCTCCCCCGGCTGGCTGCGCCGACGATCATCGCGATGTCGGTGCTGGTGATCTCGATAATCGTGCTCGGGCTCGGCGGCCAGTTCGGGTTGGCCAGCAACTTCAGCTTCATCCTGGGACTGACCGGGCTGCTGCTCGCCGGACTGATCCTGTTCAGCCGGGTGCGCGAGTACCGGCGCGACGAGGACGACGACGGCAGCGCGATCTAGCGGCACCCGCTAGCCCCCGTCGGGCAGTTCCAATTCGAGGACGAGGCCCGAGCCCGTCAGCGCAGTGGTGCCCACGGCGTCCACCCGGCCGTCGACGAAGATCCGCTCGGCGACGCCGACACGGTATTCGACCAATGCCTGCCAGGCGGGTGTCCCCGGGCGATCCGATCCCACCGTGCTGAGGATTGCCGGCGGCGCCGCGGGGACCACGCCCTCTATCGCGGCCTGGAGCTGCCGGGCCTGGGCGAGGCGATCGGCGGCGTTGCCGACGAGGGTGGCCGAGGCCAACACGAAGTCGGCGCCACGCAGCCGCAGCGCGGCCAGAGCCGCACCGGCCGGAGTCAGCACCGAGCCGGCCGGAAAGGCGACGTCCTGGACGGCGCTGACGTCGATCCCGAGCGTGGACAGCATCAGGTTGGCGCCGGCCAACCGGCCGCCGGTGACGACCACGAGGCCGGCTTGCCGGCCGATCGCCGCCGAGATCGAACGCCAGCGCAGCAGATGCGGACCGCCGTGCACACAGGCGACGTCGACCTCGGCCGCCGCGATCGCGCGGGCGAGGGCAGCGCGGTCGCGCCCGAAGTGCTGGGCAGCGACCGACAGCAGGCGCAGCGGGGTGGGCACGCAACGATCCTGCCGCAGACCTCAGGCGTAACGGCGGGCGAGGTCGGCCGCCCCGATGAGCCCGGCGTCAGGGCCGAGCTGGACCAGCTCGACGGCCGCCACGGGCCGGAAACCGCGCCCGGTCAGGGAGTGGGCGAACTCCTCGCGGGCCGGTCGCAGCAGGATGTCGCCGGCCTCGGACACCCCGCCGCCGAGGACGAACATGGACGGGTCGATCACCGCGGCCAGGTTGGCCAGCCCGCGGCCGAGCCAGCGGCCCATCGTCGTGCAGATCGACTGCGCCGCGGGGTCGCCGCCGGCGGCTGCGGCAGTGACCACGGGCCCCGTCAGCCCCTCGACTGAGCCGGCCAGCTCGAGCATCTGGGCCGCGGCCGCCGGCGATTCGGCGGCCAGCTCGCGGGCGTCGCGGGCGAGCGCCCGGCCGGAGGCGTACATCTCCAGGCAGCCGAGGTTGCCGCAGGCGCAGCGCCGCCCGTCCGGAACGATCGTCATGTGGCCGTACTCGCAGGCCAGCCCGTACGCCCCGCGGTACACCGATCCGTCGATCACCAGCCCGCCACCGATGCCTGTCCCGAGCGTGACGCAGACGACCACCTTCTGACCGCGGGCCGCTCCGAAGCGGTACTCCGCCCACGCCGCCGCGTTGGCGTCGTTCTCGACGATCAGCGGCAGCTTGATCCGTTCGGCGAGCGAGTCCCGAAGCGGCTCGTTGCGCCACGCCAGATGCGGCGAGAACAGGACAGTGGCGTGATCGTTGGCGATCCAGCCCGCGGCGCCGATGCCGACGACGTCGACGTCGGAGCGGTCGGCCAGCGTGCGGACGACGTCGACGATGATCGATTCGGTCTCGGTGACGTCGTGTCCTGGGGTGTCGCGCCGTTCGCGGTCCAGCACCCGCCCGGCGTCGTCGACCACGCCGGCCGCAACCTTGGTGCCGCCGATGTCGACGCCGATCGCCAGGGCCATCGGTTCAGGACTCGTCGGCTTCGTCGATGCGGATGTGTTGGACCCGCGGCGCCGGACGGGGCCGCCCGTTGCGGGCGCCGTCGGGCCGCTCGGCCTGCGCCCGGGCCAGCGCCGCGTCGCTGAGCGCCTTCATCGCGCCGGCCAGCGCCGCACCGGCCTCCGCGAGGCGCTCGGTCACCTCCGGATGTTCGCCACGCAGGATGCCGGCGAACTGGCAGATCGGGCACCACGCCACGCACTCGCTCGCCGGCGAATGGCGCTCGGCCGGAGCAGCGGCGAAGGCGTTGCGGGCCCAGTCCTGCACCGCGGACACGAGCTTGGCCGCCTCGGAGTTCAGCTCGTCGCCGTCAGCCACCGCTGCGCCCCTCTCCCGATGCCGTGCGCCGGCCCGGCTTCGGCCGGGGCCGGTTCGCCGGCCGGAGCGGGGCCGGCCAGAGTGCCGGGTCCGGCTGGAAGCGCACCCGCAGCTCGCGGCCGTCGAACTCCGCGCCCGAGACCGTGCAGCGCCGCAGGACGCTCGGCAAGGTCAGCACCCGTCGGTTGGGCCCGACCGTGACCACCAGGTCGTCCCCGGCCCGGACCGCGTCGACCGCAGCGCGCTGGGCCAGCGGAAGGGCCATGTGCAGCACGAACGCCTCACCCACCTGCTCGACCCTCAGCAGCTCGGACACCGGCGAACGCGGCGCCGGGTCGTCGCCGGGCAGCGCGCCGTAGAGCGCGTCGGCGACCTCACGCAGCGCCGCCGCCCCGACCGGCTCGGCGGCCCGGTAGGCGAGCTCGCGGACGGGCAGGCCGGCGAACGACTCGCGGATGCCGACGAGCTGACGCTGCTGGGCCTCGGCCCACCCGCGTCGCCAGTCGTCGTCCCCGGCCGGGAAGACCCGGTTGGCGATCACGAGGTCGACGCAGTACCCGTACAGCGCCAAGGCGGTGAAGGTTCGCCGCGCCTCGGCCGCGACCACCGACTCGGGCGTGAGCACGAGCCGGACCGACGTCACCGCGGGGTCACCGAGCAGCTGCCGGACCGAGGCCAGCTCGTCGTTCAGACGCAGCAGGGCCTCGAAGAGCGTGTCCGGCGGCAGCGCCTCGCCGCGCCCGAGGAGGGCCGCGATCGGGCGCATGCTCTTGGCGATCCGGCGATGAACCGGGAACACCCGCTCGAGGTACCAGGTGAGGGCCTCGGGCAGCGCGAGAAGCCGCAGCGTCTCCGCCGTGGGCGCGCAGTCGACGACCAGGGCGTCCCAGTTCCCGGTGAGGGCCAGCTCGCGGACCGCGAGCAGCGCGAGGACCTCGTCGACCCCGGGCAGCACCGTCAGCTCGTCGGCGGTGATCGCGTCGACTCCACCGCGGGCCAGCATGTCGACCAGGAAGGCCTGCACATCACGCCACGCGGCTTCGAAACGTCCCTGGGTGTCGATCTGTACGGCCCAGAGACTCGGCGCGACTTCGACCGGCTCGTCGCTGAGCTCGACCGCGAGCGCGTCGGCGAGCGAGTGGGCGATGTCGGTCGAGAGCAGCAGCGTCTTCAGGCCGCGATCGGCCAACCGCAGCGCGGTCGCCGACGCGGTCGTCGTCTTGCCGACGCCCCCCTTGCCGGTGAACAGGATGATGCGCATCGCGGTCAGACCCGCAAGCTCTCGACGCGGCGCTTGAGTTCTTTGAGGGCGGTGTCCATGACGACACGTTCAGCTTTGCGCTTGAGCAGGCCGAGCATCGGAATGACGAGGTCCACGGCGAGGGAGTAGGTGACATCCGTGCCGCCGGTGTCGCTCGGGCGCAGGGTGTAGGAACCGTGCTGGGCGCGCATCATCTGGCCCGCGGTGAGACTCCACTCGACCTTCTCGTTTCCCGTCCATATGTAGGCCAGCTCGTACTGATCGCGGATGATTCCGGCGTCGAGGCTGAACGCGACGCGGCGCCCGCGACCGTCGGGGCCGACCTCGAGGACCTGGGCCTTCTTGACCGACCCTGTCCACACCGGATAGTTCTCGAAATCGGCGATGACGGCCATGATCTGCGCCGGGTCGGCGTCGATGACTATCGACTGCGTCGACTCCTCGGGCATGGGAATTGAGGCTACCTGTCGGTCGTCAGCGGGTCGCGGCGTGCGAAGTGGAGGTGTGCCGCGCCATTCGGCTCGGATCGAGCTGGTCGGCGAGGGGCCAGAACGCGTGCTTGGTCCGCAGCCGGTAATGGTCGGTGACGCGTCTGCGCCGGCGTCGCGACAGCCGGCCACCCGGAGCCGGATCGAGCCGCAGGAAGAAGTGCGCGACCACGCCGTCGAACATCGGCTCGAGCCACACCTCGGCCGACCCGCTCAGGCCGCTCGCCGGACCGGCGGCCGATGGCACCGACCAGCGCATGCCCTTGTCACCGCGCCATTCGTCGACCTCGAGCGCGAGGTCGGGCCACCACCGCCGCCAGTTGCCGGGCTCGGCGACTATGGCGGCGACCACCGTCGGACGCGCCGCGAACCAGGTCGAATCGACCACGTCGATGACAGGCACGATCGACCCTTCCTCAGCTCGCGGTTCGCTCGGTGGGCCGCCAGCATCGCACGGCGGCCCCGCTCCCGCTCGCCCGTCTCGGGGGCGCCGGATACCGTCACCGGACATCGGCAACAATGGTTGGCGAGCCTCGCAGGACCGGTCTGCCGAGAAGGGACCCCGCACAGTGCAGGAACTGCATGTCGCGAGCAAGATCACTACGCTGACCCAGATCAACACCGCCGACTTCGTCTTCGACAACGCCGCCGAGCGGCCCGACCACGTCGCGCTGCGCCGCCGCGAGGGCGCGCAGTGGCACGACGTCACGGCCGCGCAGTTCGCCGACGAGGTCACCGCGGTCGGACAGGGTCTGATCGTGGCCGGCATCGTCCCAGGCGACCGCGTCGCCGTGATGAGCAAGACGCGCTACGAGTGGACGGTCGCGGACTTCGCGCTGTTCACCGTCGGCGCGGTGGTGGTGCCGATCTACGAGACGTCGAGCGCGGAGCAGGTCCAATGGATCCTGTCCGACTCCGGCGCCCGCGGCATCTTCGTCGAGACACCGGAGCACGCCAGCATCGTCGAGTCGGTCCGCGCGGAGCTGCCCGACCTCGTGCACGTCTGGCAGTTCGAGGAGGACGCCGTCGCCGAGCTGGTCGCCCGCGGCAAGGACGTCGCACCCGCTGACGTGACCGCCCGCCGCAACGCGGTCAGCCTCGACGACCTCGCGTCCATCATCTACACGTCGGGGACCACAGGCCGGCCGAAGGGCTGCGAGCTGACCCATCGGTGCTTCGTCACCGAGGCTGTCGAGTTGCTCGACCTGCTCGAGGACTTCTTCAACGCCAACACGTCCACGCTGTTGTTCCTGCCGATCGCCCACGTCTTCGGCCGGGCCATCGAGATCGGCGCCCTCGCTGCCGGCTGCACCCTCGGGCACACCGCCGACGTCAAGAACCTGATGAGCGACCTCGCCGGATTCCGGCCCACATTCGTGCTCGCGGTGCCCCGCGTTTTCGAGAAGGTCTACAACACCGCCAAGCAGAACGCGCACGGCAGCGGCAAGGGCCGCATCTTCGACCGCGCCGAAGCCGTGGCGATCGCCTACTCGCAGGCCACCGAGAAGGGGCCGGCGCCGTTGCTGCTGAAGCTTCAGCACCTGGTCTTCGACAAGCTCGTCTACACCCGGCTGCGGGCGGCACTCGGCGGGAAGTGCGTCGCGGCGGTCTCCGGCGGCGCACCGCTCGGCGCTCGCCTCGGTCACTTCTTCCGCGGCACCGGCGTCACGATCTACGAGGGCTACGGCCTGACCGAAACGACCGCCGGCGTCGCCGTTAACCGGCCGAACGCAATCCGGGTCGGCACGGTCGGCCGGCCGATCGGAGGTACCACGGTCCGGGTGGCCGACGACGGCGAGCTGCTGTTCAAGGCGCCGCACATCTTCCGCGGTTACTGGAAGAACGCCGAGGCCACGGCCGAGGCGCTCGAGAAGGACGGCTGGTTCCACACCGGGGACATCGGCGAGATCGACGACGACGTGTTCGTCCGGATCACCGGCCGCAAGAAGGAACTCATCGTCACTGCCGGCGGCAAGAACGTGGCTCCGGCGGTGCTCGAGGACCGGGTGCGCGCGCACTGGCTGGTCAGCCAGGCGCTCGTCGTCGGGGATCAGAAGCCGTTCGTGGCCGCGCTGGTGACCATCGATGCCGAATCCCTGCCCACCTGGCTGGAGAAGACCGGCCGTCCGGCCGACACGCGCCTCGACGACCTCGTCGAGGACCCGGAGCTGCGCACCGAGGTGCAGACGGCGATCGACGATGCGAACAAGGCGGTGAGCAAGGCGGAATCCATCCGCAAATTCGCCATCCTGGCCGAGGACTGGACGGAGGCGGGCGGGCAGATGACGCCGTCGCTGAAGCTCAAGCGCAACGTGGTGCACAAGGAGGCGGCCGACCAGATCGAGGCGCTCTACAGCGGCGCCAAGTCGGACTGATTCGACGCAGTGACCCGCGCGACCGGTCAGCCGTCGAGCAGTCCACCCAACCGCTCGGCGAGCACCTCCCAGCGCCAATCGCGCTGCATCCAGGCCCGTCCGGCGGTGCCCAGCCGGTTGCGCAGACCTGCGTCGAGCAGCAGCTCGGTGAGCCGCGCGGCCACCGCGGGCACGTCGCGTCCGTCGACGAAATAGCCGGTCTCGCCGTCGCGAACGGCGTCGGGCGCGCCGCCGGAGTCGCCGACGAGAACGGGCAGCCCCGACGCCGACGCCTCGAGGTAGACGATGCCGAGGCCCTCGACGTCCAGACCGCCACGCCGGGTACGGCATGGCATGGCGAAGACGTCGCCCGCCGCGTAGTGCGCCGGCAACTCGTCGTGCGCGATGCCGCCGGCGAAGGTCACCGCATCGGCGACGCCAAGCGACCCGGCCAGCGTCTCGAGCTCGTCGCGATAGGTCCCGCCGCCGACGAGCAGCAGCATCGCGTCGGGCAGCTGCCGGCGCACGGCCGGCAGCGCGTGGATCAGCGTGTCCTGCCCCTTGCGCGGGACGAGCCGCGACACGCAGACGATCACCCGCCGGCCGGTCAGTCCGTGGCGCGCCCGAACCGCAGTGCCGTCGACGCCCGGGTGGAACACGTCGATGTCGACACCGGGGGTGAGCTGCACGAGTTCGGCGCAGCGGCCCAGCGAGCCGGCCAGGCGTTGCCGGAAGTACTCGCCGAGATAGGTGACGACGTCGCAGCCGGCGCTGATGCGCCGTAGCGCCTGCCGGGCACCGGGCAGCATCGCCCACCCGGCTTCGTGCCCGTGAGTCGTGGCCACGATCCGGGTGGCCCCGGCCTCGCGCAGGGCCGGCGCGAGCAGTCCGAGCGGGGCGGCCGCGCCGAACCAGACCCGGCTGCAGCCGAAGTCGCGCAGCGCCGTGACGGCCCGGCGCCGTGCCGCCGGCGTCGGCAGCAGCAGTCCCGTCGGGTGCCGCAGCACGGGAAACGGCTGCTCGGCGTCGAACGCCGCCGACCCAGCGTGATCGGAGGCGTAGACCACCAGGGAACCCGGTGGCCGGCGGATGGCGAGTTCGTGCAGGAAGGACTGGATGCCGCCCTGGCGCGGTGGGAAGTCATTGGTGACGAGCAGCGTGCGCCCGGCCGCGCTCATCGGCGCAGCTCGGAGCGGACGTAGGCGCGCCACTGCGCGGTGAACGCCGCGGTGGTCTCGTGCAGCACGCCCTCCAGCGCCGCGGCGACGGCCGCGTCGGCGTTGCCCGGCGACGCACCCACCAGCTTGTAGAACCGCACGAGCGCTGGTTGCCCGGAGCGCGCGGCGATCAGCCGGCAGGCCAGCCACGCCCCCTCGTACGCCTGCGCAGCGGCGCCGTTGGTCTCGAACGCCGCGTCCTTCGGCAACGTCGTGGGTAGCTTTCCGGCTCGCACGTCGCGGCCCAACTCGGCCGCAGCGGTTCGTGGTGACTGGCCGCTGCCGAGGTTGCCCACGTAGTCGGCGAAACCCTCGACCAGCCATCGCGGGCTGGCCTCGGTGGTCGCCTGGGCGTCGGCGATGTGGGTGATCTCGTGCCGGACGACGATCTGCCGGCCGACCGAGCTGAGCCGGCTGAACGCCGCGGAGTTGACGATCAGTCGCTGGCCGGCCGGGGCGTCTCCCAAGGTGGCGTCCCCGTCGGAGATCGCCACGGCGGCGACCGCGGTGGTGATCGCCGAGGTTTGTCCGACCTGGGCGGCGAGCTCGGCCGGCGTGGACGGGACGACGACCGCGACGGTGCGCGCCCAGGCCGTTCCCCAGACGGCCGAGACGGCGGGTACGGCGGACTCGACGGCCGCCCCGATGGCCCGCAGCGTGCCGGCGGCGACCGTGTCGGTGTGGCCGAGCACCAGGCTGTGGGCGGTGCGCTCGACGTCGAGCGGGCCGAAGTCCCACGGCCCCTGCCAACTCACTCCGCCGGCCTCGGCCAACCCGTTGTCGGCCACCGCGACCACGCGGCCGTGCTGCCGGATGAACGTCCACCAGAGGTCATGACTGGTCGGCGTGCGGTCGACGCCGCGCAAGGCATAGCTGAGCGACGTCCGCACGACGACCGCCCGGGTGCCGTACCGCTTGGTCGCGGCCGTCTCCACTTCGCGGTCATCGGTCCTCGACACCCCGCCGTACGACCACGCGGCCAGCGGCAGGCGGCGCAGGTTGTCGAACGCGTCCTCCTGCCGGCCGCGGAACTCGGCCGCCTTCGCGCCGGTCCCGAGGCCGGCAAGGAACGCCGTGCGATCATGAGCGAGCACCGCTTTGCCGTGCTGGGCCAGGACGGTCGCGATCTCCGCCAGCGACGGCGGCCCACCCGACGAGGACGACGAGCAGCCGGCTGTGCCCAGCCCGGCCACCATTGCCGACGCGAGCACGGCAGCGCGTAAGGACGGCCGCCGACCGGCGACCGGACGCCGCACGGTCATGAGGACCAGCGTGCCAGGATCCCGGCTCAGGTGAGCCGCGTGGCTCCTGTGTAGTCGCCATTGAACGCGCTGAGCGGCACGACGGAGACGTTCTCGCCCTCGGTGGGGGCCGACACCATCAGGCCGTCACCGATGTAGATCGTGACGTGCCCGATCGGCTGGTAGAAGAAGACCAGATCGCCGGGCGCCAGCTGGTCGCGGGACACGTGGTGGCCGTAGTTGTACTGATCGGCGGCCGAGTGCGGCAGGTTGACGCCGCCGGCGCGCCAGGCCTGCATCGTCAGCCCCGAGCAGTCGTAGGCGCCCGGGCCGGCCGCGCCGAACACGTAGGGCTTGCCGACCTGGGCCAGCGCGAACTGAACGGCGCGCTGGGCCGCCCCCGACCCGGCTGGGGTCAGCTTCATCTTGGCCACGCTCGTGGCCGCGACCGACGGGTTCGACGCCCGCTGGTAGGCGTACTGCTGCGCCGAGGTCAGCGAGGCGAGCAGGCGCTGGTACTTCGTGATCTGGGCTGAGACGGTCTTGCGCTGCGCGGCGAGGGCGTCGCGTTGGCTCGTCGCCGTCGACAGCAGACTCCGCGCCTTCGCTGCGGCCTGAACCGCCGCGTCGCGGGCGTCGGACACCTGCGCGACGACCTCGGCCGTGTGCGTCGACATCATGCCGAGCGCCTCGAGCCGGTCGAGGTAATTGGTGTCACTGTCGCTGCTGAGCAGTGCGCCCGTGGCGCCGAGCGAGTCGGTCTCGTACTGCGCCTGGACGATCCGGGCGAACAGTGCGTGCGCCTGCCGGTAGGTCGCGCTCGCCTTGGCGGCGCCGGCCTGGGCGGCTTTGAGCGCCTTCTCCTGCTTCTGCACGCCCACCTGGGCCTGGTTGTACTTCTCCACCAGTTGGGTGTTCTTCAGCGCCAGGGTGCCGAGCTGCTTCTGGACCGTGGTCACCGACGGGTCGGCGTGCGGGCTCGCCGAGGCCAGGGTCGGGGCCACGGAGACGGCCGCACCGAGTACGGCCAGGACGATCAGGGGACGAACACGACGCGCGAAACGGATCGCCACAGCTGGCGGATCTCCTTCTTCCTCGACCGCCTACCGAGTTAGCTGACGGGTTCGGGCCGGAAGTAGCCCTACGGACCGGCCGCTGCCGTGACCGACGCTGATCCAGCGACGGCGCACCACTACGACCACTCCGATTCACCCCGAGGGAACACGTGGGTCCCCGGTTCGCCACCGTGAAAGACGCGCAGGCGCCCACCACGATGTACGTGCGATTCGGCGGAATCCTCCGGCGATGGCCGTGTTGGCCACCCAGGAACCGAAAGATCTCGGAAAGATTACGACCCCGAGCCGAAGCTGTGCAACGCGACCCCCCGACCTGGGTACAACTTGCCGCGTTTCGTCACGCGATATCCCTGATGACTCGTGACGAATCGGGCACAAGCCGCAGGGGTGGCACCAATCCGGCGTCGGCGAGGCTGCCGATCGCGGCCTCCTCGGCCGCGTCGAGCTCCAGCGGCTCGGGAGCGGCGGGCTTCAGGTCCAAGAGCACCGTGATGACGCAATCGCCGCACGCGTGGTCGCGGGCGATGCAGGTGTCACAGTCGATGAGCATCGGCACTTCCTCCTCGATCCGGGGCCGGTAGTCCGGCAGGTCGAGACGGTAGGAAGGCCCTCCGACAGTTTTGGCCCGGCTGCCGGTCAGGCGCTCAGCCGGTCAGGCGGTCAGGCGGTCAGCCGGTCAGGCGGTCAGGCGGTCAGCCCAACCGGGCCAGGAGCACGGCCGACGGCACGGACCACGCACCGTCGCGGGCCGTGTCGAGGATCACCTGCCGGTCGCTCGTCACCACGACGACCGGCCGTCCGGTCGGCTCGGCCGCCACGAGACGGCGAATCAGGTCGTCGGCGATCTCGTCGCCGGCACTGAACAGCACCCGGACCCCTCGCGGGGTGGGCGGCTGCACCGGTGGCTTGGCTCCGCCGTCGAAGGCCACGGTGACCTCGGCGCCGGATTGAGCCACCAGTGGAGCCAGCGCCCCCACCAGCCGGGTGCGCTGCTCGGCGAGCGAGAGCTCGCCGTAACCGGTCTTGGTGACGTTGTAACCGTCGATGACGAGGTGGACGTTGGGCAGGGCCAGCAACCGGTCGAGCGCAGCGGGATCGTCCGCGGCGCGCCGCCCGGTCGTCTCCCCCGCCGACTCAACCGTGTCGGCGGGGCGCACGGCCGGCGGCGACAGCGAGAGCTCCCGGCGGACGCCGGTGGCAGCCTGCACGAGAGTGTCGATCAACAACCAAAGCCGCGCGTCATCGATGTCGCGCTCGGTGCGCAGGTCGCGGCGGGCCGCCTCGGCGGCGCGCTCGGCCTCGGCGTGCCTCGCCCGATGACGGCGCAGCTCAGCGTCGTGCGCGCCCGCCAGCGCATCGACCCGGTTGCGCAGCTCGGCCTCACTCTCGCGGGCCGCGTCGCGGTCACGTTCGGCCGCCCGTAGCTCGCGGGTGCGGTCGCGCAGCGAGCGCCTGAGGGCGACCAGCTCGGCCTCGGCCGCGGCGCCGGCCGCGGCGAGCGCCTCTCGCACCCGGGCCGGCTCGCCACGGACCTGCGTGCGCAACTCGGCCAGCTCGCCACGCAGCCGCTCGACCTCGCCGGTACGGGCGGCCGTGACGCCGCGCTCGGCCGTCCATCGGCTGTTGGCGGCGGTGAGGACGTCGCGCCATCCCTGGGGACGGGTCAGGTAGGCGATCACCGCGACGTCGATGGGATCGGCTGCCGCGGTCGAGGTGCCTTCGCGGACGGCGGCGGTCAACTCGGGCGAGGCCTTCGCGATCGCGTCGGCCACCTTCTCGCGGAAGGATTCGTCGCTGTCGAGCGCGGCGGCCAGCGCCACGCCCCCCAGCCGTTGTCGCTTCGCGGGAGCGAAGCGCGCGATGGCCCGCAGCGCGCTCGGCACCTCGTCGGCCGGAAGCCGGCCGAGGATGTCGGCGGCGAGCCCGATCACCTGGGCGCGCGCAGGCTCGACGAGCACGACACCCTCGTCCGCAGCCGCCATGTGCGCGAGGGTACGTCCGGCACGTGGGCGCGTCTGCGCGGTTTCGTCGGACCCCCGGCCTAGCTTCCGAGGCATGCGATCGTCAGCGGAGCAGCTCAGCCTCGATGAGCTCAGCGAACCGTTGCGCACGACCACTTTCGTCATCGTCGACCTGGAGACCACAGGCGGTGCCGCGAACGGCGACGCGATCACCGAGATCGGGGCCGTGAAGGTACGCGGCGGCGAGGTCCTCGGGGAGTTCCAGACCCTTGTCGATCCCGGCCGGCCCATCGACCCGTTCGTCAGCGTCCTCACCGGCATCACCGACTCGATGGTGTGCGGCTCACCGGGCATCGGCGCCACGGTTCCGGCGTTCCTCGAGTTCGCGCACGGCAGCGTCCTGGTGGCGCACAACGCGCCGTTCGACGTCGGCTTCCTCAAGTCGGCGTGCGCGCAGCTCGCCCTCCCGTGGCCCGCGTTCGCCGTTGTCGACACCGCTGTGCTGGCCCGTCGGGTCCTCACCCGTGACGAGGTGCCCAACTGCAAGCTCGCGACCCTCGCGCCGTTCTTCCACGCGCAGACGATGCCCACCCATCGCGCTCTGGATGACGCCCGCGCGACCGTCGACGTCCTGCACGGCCTGATCGGCCGGTTGGGCAACCTCGGCGTCCACTCGCTGCCGGAGTTGAAGGCCTTCACCGCCCAGGTCAGCGAAGCGCAGCGCCGCAAGCGCCGTCTCGCTGACGGGCTGCCGGCCGGGCCGGGCGTCTACATCTTCCGCGACGCGCAGGGCCGCCCGCTCTACGTGGGCACCAGCCGCAACCTGCGCGCCCGGGTCCGGCAGTACTTCGTGGCCAGCGAGACCCGCAGTCGCATGGGCGAGATGATCGGGCTGGCCGAGCGGGTCGATCCCATCCCGTGCGCGCACGCCCTCGAGGCGCAGGTCCGGGAACTGCGGCTCATCGCCGCGCACAAGCCGCGCTACAACCGTCGGTCGAAGTTCCCGGAACGCTCGGTGTGGCTCAAGCTGACCGTCGAGCCCTACCCGCGGCTGTCCGTCGTGCGGGTGCGGCGCGACGACGGTGGGTCCTATCTCGGCCCACTGCGCTCGCAGCGGCAGGCCGAGGCGGTGCGCGACGCGATCCACGACGCGGTGCCGCTGCGCCAGTGCAGCGACCGCCTGTCGCTACGCCGGTTCGTGCGGGCCGCGTGCGTGCTGGCCGGCATCGGGCGGTGTCAGGCGCCGTGCGAGGGCGGGACGAGCCCGCAGCAGTACGCGGCTCTGGTGGGGCTGGTCGCGTCCGCGTGGATCGGCGACGTGCGCCCGCTCGTCGAACCGCTCGAGCGCAAATTGGCCACACTGGCCGAGAGCCAGCGCTACGAGCAGGCCGGTGTGGTCCGTGATCGCATCGCCACCGTCGTTCGGGCCTGCGCCCGCATGCAGCGGCTGTCCTCCTTGCAGTCGGTCGCCGAACTGGTGGCGGCCCGTCCCGACGGGGACGGCGGGTGGGAGCTGTCGGTCATCCGGTCCGGACGGTTGGCCGCCGCGGGGCATGCTGCTCGCGGAGTGCCGCCCTGGCCGGTCATCGACGCGCTGCGGGCCACCGCCGACGTCGTCGACGAGAGCACGGCTCCCCTCGCCGAGGAGACGGAGTGCATCCTGCGCTGGCTCGAGGAACCGGGGACCCGGCTGGCCGATGCCAGCGACGCCTGGACCATGCCGGCGTTCGGCGCCGGCGGGTTGCGCAGCTATCTCGCCGGTTCGCGCGAGGGCGCCGACCCGTTCGCCGACCGGCGCCGCCTCCCTGTCGTCAGCCGCCCGGCCCGCCCTAAGCTGACGGCATGAGCGACGCTTGCGCAGCGATGGGGGTATCGCGGCTCGGCCGGCCCGAACGGAGTGAGGGCATGAACGCCGAGGTTCGTCCATGATCACCGCCATCGTGATGATCGCGACGGAGTCGGACAAGATTCCCGAGGTCGCCGAGTCGATCGCCGGACTCGACGGCGTCAGCGAGGTCTACTCCGTGGCCGGCGACGTCGACCTCATCGCCGTCGTCCGGGTCCGGGAGTTCGAGGCGATCGCCGACGTCATCGCCGGCCGGCTGTCCAAGATCCCGGGCGTGCTGCACACCGACACCCACATCGCGTTCCGCGCCTACTCCCGCCACGACCTCGAGAGCACGTTCTCCATCGGCGTCGAGTAGGCCGCCCCTATCTTGCCGTTGATCAACAGAGGGATCGGGTCGAATATCGACGAAAGCGGTCTGTTGATCAAGGGCGGGACGCGGTGATTACGGCTGGTTGAGCTTGGCCAGCCAGTCGTTGTACGCCTGCCGCGCGGCGTCGTCCTCGTCGTCGACGGTGTCCGCGGTGGCGCTACCGGTGTTGGCGGCGAAGGTCGTCCCGCGGGCCTGCTCCAACCAGCCCTTCTCGGCCGGCGCGCGGTCGACCGCCTGCAGCCAGCGCAGCACCAGACCGATCATGATCGCCGCCATGATCGCGTCGCCGCCGAACCACATGATGGCGCCGCCGGTTCGGGTGTCGGACAGCGCATCGACGTCGAGCGCCGACGGCTCCAGATGCACCGCGTGCGTCCCCTGCATGAGGACGATGCCGGTGAAGGTGTCGACCGCCATGCCGATCGCTAGCAACAGCCACCGCGCCGGTGAGGCGAGCCGCCACCGGATGGGCTCGCGCCCGACGACCAGGACGAAGAACTGGCAGCCAGCGACCAGGTACACCAGGTGCTCGACCTGCCCGGCCCACGTGTTGCGCATGATCGTGTCCATGACGCCAGTGAGGTGGCTGCCCACGATGACGAGCGCATAGGTGGCCAGGGCAACCGGCGGCGCGGTGACGAACGCGATCCCCGGGCCGCGGAAGACGCGCTCCAGCCGCTCGCGCCGGCCCGGTGGCGCGGCCGACAAAGCCAGCGTCAACGGATGGCCGGCGACCAGCAGCGCCGGCGCGACCATCACCAGCGCCAGGTGGCCGGCCATGTGCGCGGTGAACAGGACCTGGTCGTAGACCGCGATGCTGCCGTTCGTGGCAAACGCGCAGACCGCGAGGCCGCCGAGGAAGGCGCCCGTCCGGCGCGCGGGCCAGCGGGTGCCCGGCGTCCGCACCGGAACGAGCGCCGCCCCGGTCAGATAGGTGGCGGCTGCGAGGACGAGCACGGCCACCGCGACCGCGTCCAGATGCCAGGCAGTGAAAAGCGCCGACCCGAACAGCGGGCGCAACGGGTTCTGGGAACCGGCGCGGGTCAGCGCGTCGGCGGTGTGCATGTGCATGCCGGTCCCGGTGCGCAAGTAATGCGCGACCGCGAATCCGAGCCCGACGAAGCCGACTGCCGCGGCCGCCCAGGCCGCGACCGCGAGTCGAGGCAGGCGGGACGGCGTCACCCGTCCAGTATCCGCGTCGCCGAAGGTGCGTCAGGCGCTGGTGCGAGCAGCCCGGCTGGACGCGACCCACCGGTCCAGCAGCGCCGCGGCGGCACCGGAGTCAATCGCCTCGGTCGCCACTCGCAGTCCGCGCGCGAGGGCGTCGTGCAGCCGCTCCGCCGTCAACCCGTCGTAGGCCGCGATGGCGGCGGCGGCGTTCAACAGCACGACGTCCCGGATTCCCGGCGCCCCGCCGCCCAGCACATCACGCACCACGGCCGCGTTGAACACGCGGTCGCCACCGCGCAGTGCCCCCGGGGACACCGGCGTGATACCCAGCGCGGCCGGGTCGATCGTCGCCGGCGTCACGACCCCGTCGGCCGCGACCCAGGCACTCGAGGTCGTCGTCGTGGTCAGCTCGTCGAGCCCGTCGTCGCCGCGAAAGACCAGCGCAGTGTCCCCGCGGTCAGCCAGGACGGCTGCCATCACCGGTGCCATGCGCAGGTCCGCGCAGCCGATGGCGGCGGCCGTCACGCGGGCCGGGTTGGTCAGCGGCCCCAGGAAGTTGAAGACGGTGGGCACGGCCAGCTCGCCGCGGGTCGGTCCGGCATGCCGCATGCCCGGGTGGAACACCGGGGCGAAACAGAAGCCGATGCCGACTTCGTTCACCGTGCGGACGACGCCGGCGGACGGCAGGTCGATCGCGACGCCGAGCTCCTCCAGGACATCGGCGGCGCCGCAGGCCGACGATGCGGCGCGGTTCCCGTGCTTGACGACCCGCCGCCCCGAGCCCGCCACCACCAGCGCGGCCATCGTCGAGATGTTGACCGTGTGCGCCCGATCCGCTCCGGTGCCGACGACGTCAACGGCGCGGCCCTCGACCGTCAGCGGCGCGGCGCGGTCGAGCATCGTCCGCACCAGGCCGGCGAGCTCCTGTGGCGTCTCGCCCTTGGCCCGCAGCAGCACGGCGAACGCGGCCAATTGGGCCGACGTCGCGTTGCCCGACATCACCTCGTCCATGGCCCACGCCGTGTCGTCGGCGCCGAGCTCGGCACCGGACATGAGCGCGGTGAGCACGGCCGGCCAGGTGTTTCCGGCGGCGGTCGTCATGGGCTAGCGGACGACGGGAATGCCGCTGTGCCGGCGGCGCAGCTGTTCGGCCACCACCGCGGCACTCTCGACCGGCTCGATCGGGGTGTTGATCACCGCGTCCGCGAGGGACCAACTGGCCAGCCAACCGTCCTGCCGGCGGGCGATCAGGACGATGATCGGTGGGCAGTCGTCGAGCTCGTACTTGAACTGGCGGGCCAGCCCCATGCCGCCGGTAGGCTGCGCCTCACCGTCGAGGATCGCGACGTCGACGCCGCCCTCGTCGAGCTCACGCTGCAGGTCGGCGTTGGACATGCATTCGATCCAGTCGATCCGGCCGGTGTCGGGGGCGGGACGACGCCCGACGGCCGTGCGGACCTGGGCCCGTACGTCGGCCGAATTGCTGTAGACGAGGACGGTCACTCGCTCCGGCACACTGCTCACCGGGCGATCGTATCGGGGCCCGGAACCGGTTCGCTCCGGCGTCCGTTGAAGGAGCCCGACACTCCCCACCCCGGACGCTGAACCCCGGTCGTCGCAGGCCATAATGCGAGGGTGACCTCGACCGCCACAGCGCCAGGCTTCGACTCGAGCCGGATTCACTCCCTGACGCGTCCGAACATCGTCAGTGTCGGGACCATCGTGTGGCTGTCCAGCGAGCTCATGTTCTTCGCCGGGCTGTTCGCCATGTACTTCACTGTCCGGTCGGTTCACCCCGGTGACTGGCCGATGACGCTGCCCCACGGGGAGTCCATCAAGCTCAGCGTCGGCTACGCCCTGCCGTTCACGATCATCCTCGTGCTGTCCAGCGTCACCTGCCAGCTCGGCGTCTTCGCGGCGGAGAAGGGCGACGTCTTCGCGCTGCGCCGCTGGTTCGTGCTGACGTTCTTCATGGGCCTGATCTTTGTGCTCGGGCAGGCCAACGAGTACCGCATGCAGGTCCACGACGGCAACACGATCTCGGCCACGGGTTACGGGTCGGTCTTCTACCTGACCACCGGCTTCCACGGGCTGCATGTCATCGGCGGCCTGATCGCCTTCATCTTCTTCCTCATCCGGACCGCGCTCGGGAAGTTCACGCCGGCCCAGGCCACCGCCGCGATCGTCGTGTCGTACTACTGGCACTTCGTGGACGTCGTGTGGATCGGGTTGTTCGCCGTGATCTACCTCATCAGATGACCGCGCCATTCGAAGTCCGCCGGCCGCCGATCGTGAAGGGAACCCCTTGAGCGAGGAGAACGACTTCGACAGCGAGCTCGGTTTCGAGCCCGCCGTCTCGGTCACGGGTGCCTCTGCCGATGACGCGCGCCCGCGCGCTGAGAAGCGGTCGACCAAGCGGGGGCCGGGATTCCGTCGCCGCCTGGGTGCCACCGCCGTCCTGCTCGGCGCGCTGGCCTCGATGGGGGGCGCCTACGCCGCCTTCGCCAGCAGCTCGGGCGCGAACGACACCGGAACCAGCGCCAAGGACATCGCGGCGGGGCGTCAGCTGTACCAGGTCAGCTGCATCACCTGCCACGGCCGCAATCTCGAGGGCATCAAGGGCCAGGGGCCGGCGCTCATCGGCGTGGGCAACGCGGCGGTGTACTTCCAGGTCTCCACCGGCCGTATGCCGGCCGCTCGCCAGGGCACGACCGAAGAGCGCAAGGTCGCCAAGTTCAACGAGGAGCAGACCCGGCAGCTCGCGGCCTACGTGCAGTCGGTCGGCGGCGGCCCGGTCCTACCGCAGGGCAACCTCAGGGGCGCCCCGGGCACGATCGCCCTGGGCGGTCAGATCTTCCGGATCAACTGCGCTTCGTGCCACGGCACCACATTCAAAGGCGCGCCGCTGTCCGGTGGCAAGCAGGCGCCGTCGCTGTACGAGGCGACCGACAAGCAGATCTACGCGGCCTTGCTGTCCGGCCCGGAGAGCATGCCGGTGTTCAGCGACAACCAGATCACCCCGGCGGAGAAGCGGGCGATCATCGGCTACATCCAGACGTTGAAGGCGTCGAAGGACCCGGGCGGTCACGGCATCGACCGCATCGGTCCGGTGTCGGAAGCGATCGTCATCTGGGTCGGCGGCGTGGGCGCGGTCATGATCGCGATCCTGTGGATCGGAGTGAAAGAGCGATGACCGACGGCAGTCACGGCGGCACAATGCCGTCGGAGGAAGAGATCCGCAGGATGACGCCGGAAGAGGCGATGATCGCCGGCGCCGAGGTCGACGGTGTGCGCATCGTCCACCGTCGCGACCGCTTCCCGATCCGCGGCACCAAGGCCGAGAAGCGGGCCGAACGCGGCGTCGCCATGGCGTTCATCGTCTCCGCGCTCGCCGGGCTCGGTTTCATCGTCGCCTTCATCGCCGTCCCGTTCAGATGGCATCTGCCCGGAACGGCACAGAACTTCAAGTACTACACACCGGCGCTCGGCGGACTGCTGGCCATCATGCTGATCTTCCTCGGCATCGGGATGGTGCTCTGGTCGAAGTGGCTGATGCCCGAGGAAGAGGCGATCCAGGATCGCCACGACGTCCCGTCCAGCGAAGAGGACAAGCTGCTGACCGAGGCGGCGCTGATCGTCGGCCTCGAGGACACCGGACTGCCCCGACGCGGGCTGCTCATGCGCTCGCTGCTGCTGGCCGGCGGAGCCATGGCGACCGTCCCGCTGGTGGCCCTCGTCGGCGGGATGATCAAGAAGCCGGGCGACAAGCTGTTCCACACCCTCTTCAAGCCCAACCCGAAGATGTTCCCGGAGTCCGGCGGCCGGGTGCCGATCGTGTACTCCGACTGGCGCCGGGTCAGCCCCGACGACCTCGAGCCCGGCGGCCTTGCCACGGTGTTCCCCGGAGTGCGCGACGAGGTCAACGGCTACAACGGCGTGAACGACGCGTCCTCCCCCACCCTGCTGATCCGCCTCAAGCCCGGGCAGACGGTGAAACCGCGCAAGGGCCAGGGGACGTTCGGCTGGCCGGCGCACAATCCTGAGTACATCGCGTTCTCCAAGATCTGCACGCACGCCGGCTGCCCGGCCTCGCTGTACGAGCAGCAAACCGGCCGCCTGCTGTGCCCGTGCCACCAGTCGCAATTCCAAGTGCTCGAAGATGCCAAGCCGGTATTCGGCCCGGCCACTCGCAGCCTGCCCAAACTGCCGATTACTGTGGAGACGGGGAAGGACGGGCGACAGTACTTCGTCGCGCTGTCCGACTACAAAGAACCGATCGGCCCCGGTTTCTGGGAGCGACCATGACGAGTACGCAGACCCGCAGGTCCGACGTCCCACGCACGCCGCAGGGCAAGGCCGGCAAGTTTCTCGACGACCGGCTGATGCTCGCGGGGCCGATTCGCAAGCAGCTGCACAAGGTCTTCCCGGACCACTGGTCTTTCATGATGGGCGAGATCGCCCTCTACTCCTTCATCGTCCTGCTGCTGACCGGCACGTACCTCACCTTCTTCTTCGACCCGTCGATGGCCGAGACCGTGTACCACGGGCGGTACGTGCCGATGCAGGGCGTGCCGATGTCGCGGGCGTACGAGTCGACTCTGAACATTTCCTTCGATGTCCGCGGCGGCCTGGTCATCCGCCAGATCCACCACTGGGCGGCCCTGCTCTTCCTCGCCGCGATGCTGATCCACATGTTCCGGGTGTTCTTCACCGGAGCGTTCCGCAAGCCGCGTGAGCTCAACTGGCTCATCGGTCTCAGCCTGATCGCCCTCGGCATCATCGAGGGTTTTGCGGGCTACTCGCTGCCCGACGACCTGCTGTCCGGAACGGGCCTGCGCATCGCCGACGCGATCATGCTGTCGATACCGGTGATCGGCACCTGGGTGTCGTTCCTCATCTTCGGCGGCAGCTTCCCCGGCGACGTCATCATCGGCCGGTTCTACATCGCCCACGTCCTGCTCATACCGGCGATCCTGGCCGCCCTCATCGGCGCGCACCTGGCCCTGGTCGTGCGCCAGAAGCACACCCAGTTCCCTGGCCACGGGCGCACCGAGGACACGGTCAGCGGCGAGCGGGTGTACCCGCTCTACGCGGCCAAGGCCGGCGGGTTCTTCTTCATCGTGTTCGGCGTCTGCGCCGCGCTGGGTGGGCTGGCCCAGATCAACCCGGTCTGGCTGTTCGGCCCCTACCAGCCGGCCGCCGTGTCGTCCGGATCGCAGCCCGACTGGTACATGATGTTCCTCGACGGGTCCACCCGTCTGTTCCCGTCGTGGGAGATAAGACTGTGGCACCACACGGTGCCGCCCTTGTTCTGGCCCACCGTGGTGCTGCCCGGCATCCTGTTCACCCTCGCCGGTGCTTATCCGTTCATCGAAGCGAAGATGACGAAGGACACTGCCAAGCACCATCTGCTGCAGCGGCCGCGTGACGTCCCGGTCCGTACGGCCCTGGGCGCGATGGCGATCACGTTCTACGTGGTGCTCTTCCTGTCCGGTGGCAACGACATCATCGCCAAGGCGTTCGACATCTCGCTGAACGCCATGACGTGGGGCGGCCGGATCGCGCTGCTCGTCCTCCCGCCGATCGCCTATGCCGTGGCGTACCGCATCTGTCTGGGGCTGCAGCGCCACGACCGCGAAGTGCTGGAGCACGGCGTGGAAACCGGTGTGGTCCGGATGCTGCCGACCGGCGAGTTCATCGAGGTCCACCAACCGCTCGGGCTGGTGGACGAGCACGGCCACGGCACGCTGAGCTACACCGGCATTGCCGTTCCCAAGCGGATGAACCAGCTCGGCGCGGCGTCCCCGCTCAAGCACATCCGCGGCTTCCTGTACCCGGTGAAGGAGAAGCCGGAGATCCAGGCCGCTCTGGACGAGCTCGAGCAGGCCGAACGCGACGAGTCCGTCGGCGGCCTGGACTCGCCCCGTCAGCTGACCGACTGAGCGTCGCCGCGGCGACGCCGCCGGCCGGTCACGTGTGGGTGAATGACCCGTACGTCGTCATGTTCGGGTCCCAGATCGTCTGGTAGTTGACACCTTCGGCCGGGTCGATCGCGGCGAGCGCCTTGCCGGGGCTGACGTAAAGGCCGACGTGGTACACGTCGCCCTCGGTGTCGTGGGTGAAGACGAGGTCGCCGGGCACGGCCCGGGAGGCGGGGATGAGCCGCGCGCTGACCGCCTGGGCCTCGGACACCCGTGGCGTCGAGTAGCCGAACTTGCCGTAGCTGTACTTGACCAGACCTGAGCAGTCGAAGGTGGTCGGGCCGGCCGCGCCCCACACGTAGGCCTGGCCGATGTGCGTCTTGGCCTCGGCCATGACATTGGTGTTGAGCGTCGGCACGGTCACCGGCGTGGCGGTGCCGGCCGGCCCGCGGGTGTCACGCGCGCGGCAGCCCAGATACCGGTTGGTCCCGATGCCGACGTTCACCGCCCACAAGCAGCCGAGGTGCATGCCCGGTGCGACCGGCACGCTGATGTCGAAGGCGGAGTACGGCCCGGCGCCGGTCGGCCGCGGAGCCACGTAGGTCTGGGTGGCTACGGTGGCCGCCGGGTTGCCGTCGATGTAGAGCACGACGAGGACGCGGCGGGCGACGTAGTCGGGATCGGTGGCCCACCCGTGGATCTCGAACATCGTCGCGTTCGCCGCAGCGCCGGCGACCGCGCCGGTCGGGTTGTGCGCCGCCACCTGCGCCGGCGTGAGGACGGTCCCCAGCGGTGTGGGCACGCACCTCAGCAGGGTCTGCAGGCCGGCACCGATGGTCTCCGCCACCACGCACAGCGTGTGGGACCCGGTCGGCAGCGGGGCGACGATGACGAACCCGGGCGTCGGACCGGCGCTGTAGGTCGTGGTGACGGCCGCGTTGGCGACCGAGGTCACGGCCGACGCGGTGCGGTAGCGACCGTCCTGGATGATCGAGATGCGCACATCGCTCGTCCGCGCGTCCGGATCGACCGCCCAGCCGGTGAAGCGGACGCCGCCGGCCACCACCGTGCCGGCCGACGCCGAGCCGAAGGGGTCGTGCGGACCGGGTGCGGCGGCCGACGCCGGGGACTGGATCGCCGCCGCCGCGCCCATGGCCACCAGCGCCAGAACCAGCACCATTCCACTGCGATGAAGTCGGCGTGTCATCTGCAACATCGGTCCCTCGAGTGGTATTGCGTCCCATTGGTGTCGGGGCAGCGTAACCCACCGTCAACTGTGTGTGAAGCGGGCCGGGTCGAAGGACGACGAAGCCCGCCCGGCTCAAGGGACCGGACGGGCGACGGAGCAGGCCGATCAGCCGAGCGTGCGACGTCCTCCGACGTAGTACTCGAACAGCAGGCCGCCGACGGCGAACATCAGGAAGAGCAGTCCCACGATGAGCAGCCATACCTGGGCGAAGGCGAGCCCCATGCCGCAGACGGCGGCCGCACCGGCGAGGGTCACCGGCCAGTAGCTGCCGGGGCTGAAGAACCCGAGATCCCCGGCCGCTTCGGCGATCTCGGCGTCGCTGCGGTCCTCCGGGCGCGGGTCGATGCGCCGGGAGACGAACCAGAAGAAGCCGCCCGGGATGCCCAGCAGTCCGCCGGACAGGATCAGGGCCGCGACGCCGATGACCTCGACGTGGTGCTGCGTGAGGTGGCTCCAGATGCCGTATCCGGTGGCGGTGAGCCAGCAGAAAAGGGCAACTCCGAGAAACAGTCGCGCTTCGACCTTCATGTCATGACCTCGGCGGTTCGGCTGCCTTGCGCTGGTTGCGCGCGGTGGTCAGCGGGTAGGTCGACGTGGCGTAAGGCTTCAAGCCGGCGGCGGCGAGGGCCTTGGCCTGCCGGGCGGGGTCGCTGGAGCCGATGCGCTGCAGTGCGTTCAGGTAGTTCTCGAACGTGGATTCGGACACCACACGCACCTCGAAGTTCATCTGCGAGTGGTACGTGCCGCACAGCTCGGCGCACCGGCCGACGAAGCTGCCCTTCTTGAAGGCGGTGATCTCGAACTGGTTGTCGCGGGCGGTGGAGGTCGTTCCGTACGGAATGACGTCGCGCTTGAACAGGAAGTCGATGACCCAGAACGAGTGGACGACGTCCTCGGAGTGCTCGACGAAACGCACGCGGCGGTTCACCGGGATCACCAGAACCGGGATCTCCTGCTGCGAGCCCACCGTCGAGAGATACAACGGGCCGGCGGCCGCGTCCTGACCGCCACTGGCCCCGCAGTTGTACGACTCGTTGCTCGACGCCTCGTCGCAGGTGCGGGCCGGCTTGCGGTTGCGCTCCTTGTTCGGGATCAGGTCGTTGCCGGTCGCGTCGGCCAGCGCCTTCTCACCCGGATAGACGGTCTTGTGGACGGTGCCCCCCGGGTCGGTGTAGCCCTGGTACTCGAACTGCCAGTTCCACTTGAAGGCGTCCACCTGCACCTTGACGTCGGGGTGCTTGGTGAGGTTGTTGACGTTGTTCTCGACGATCACGGTGCGGTAGAAGAGCCCGGCGATCACCAGGAACGGGAAGATGAAACAGATCGCCTCGACGGCGAAGTTGTACTTCGTCTGCCTCGGCAGGTAGTCCTCGTCACGCTTGCGGTAGCGGATGCAGCACCAGAAGATCAGGCCCCACACGATGACGCCCAGGATCAGCGCCGTGACGCCGGCCCAGGTCCAGAGCACCCGCATCTGGGTGCCCTCTTTGGTGACGCCCGTGGGCCAGCCGAAGCGGAGATTGCGCTCCCAGTCAGCGGCCGAGCAGCCGGTCAGGAGCACGGTCAGCGAACCGAGCAGAACGGCTGCTCGGCCCCCGCGGGCCCACCGTCTACGACGCACGTGCGAACCGCCTCTCGACGCTTTCGGAATCGTTTCGGAGCCTACTGGACCTCTGCCGCAGGAACCGGGGCGGGTGGGGCCCTCCGCGCGTCGACGCGGTGCCCGGATCGGGCGCTACGGTCGTGCCGTGCCGGCATTCCTGGACGCGGCGGCGGGGGCCCCGCTGCACCCCGTGGCGCGGGAGGCGCTGGCTGCTGCGCTGGACGACGGCTGGGCCGACCCGGCCCGGTTGTACCGGTCGGGGCGCCAGGCCCGCCTGCTGCTCGACGCCGCCCGCGAAGCGGTGGCCGAAGGCATCGGTGCCCGGCCGGACGAGATCAGCTTCGCCGCCAACGGGACCCAGGCGCTGCACGCCGCTGTGCTGGGCACCGTCGCCGGCAACCGCCGTCGGGGACGGGCGGTGGTGCACAGCGCGGTGGAGCACTCCGCGGTCCTGCACGCGGTGCGGGCGGGGGGTGAATCGCGCTCGGTGCCGGTGGACCGGCTGGGCCGGGTCGACGTGGACGCCTTCCTCGCCACGACCGGCGCGGACACGGCGGCGGCCGCCCTGCAGGCCGCGAATCACGAGGTCGGCACGCGGCAGCCGGTCGCCGAGGTCGCCGCCCGGCTCGGTGGGGTACCGCTCGTGGTCGACGCGACGCAGACCGTCGGGCACGACGTGCTGCCGCCGGACTGGAGCGTGCTGGCTGCCGACGCGCGCGCCTGGGGCGGTCCGACCCTGGGCGTGGTCGCCGTCCGCAGCGGCACCCGATGGCGCTCGCCCTACCCGGAGGACGACCGGGAGGGGGGTCGGATACCCGGCCTGCCGGACCTGCCGGCGGCGGTGGCCGCCGCTGCGTCGCTGCGGGCGGTCCTGGCCGAGCGCGAGACGGTGGCCCGCCGCCATCGCACGCTCGTCGAGCGCATCCGGACCGAGGTGGTCGCCCGCATCGGCGACGTCGAGGTCCTCGGCGATCCCACCGGCCGCCTGCCGCACATCGTCACGTTCTCCTGCCTCTACGTCGACGGCGAGGTGCTGCTGTCCGCGCTCGATCGCCACGGCTTCGCGGTGTCATCGGGATCGTCGTGCACGGCCTCGACCCTCGAGCCGTCGCACGTGCTGGTGGCGATGGGGGCGCTGACCGCGGGCAACGTGCGCGTGTCGCTGCATCGCGACACCACCGAGACCGAGGTGGACGACTTCCTCGCGGTCCTGCCCGAGGTCGTGGCCGGCGTCCGCACCGACCTCGGGGCCGACGGGCTGTGAGCGACGCTTGCGGAGCGAACCGACGGCGTGGCGCCTCCGGCGAGCCGAACGGAGTGAGGCTGTGACCCTGACGCTCGACGCCCGCGGACGGCGGTGTCCGCTGCCGATCCTCGACCTGGCCCGGCACATCGGCGACGCCGCCGTGGGCGACACGATCACGGTCGAGGCCGATGACCCCGCCGCCGGTCCGGACATCCAGGCGTGGTGCCGCATGCGTGGTCACGATTTTGTAGCCACCAGCACGGCGGTGGACGGGGTTGCGGCCTACGCCGTGCGGCGCCTCCATTGACCGCCGCGGACACCGGCCGACGGGCAGCGGTGCCGCGGACAGGTGTGACCCGGCCGATATAGGGGGGTCCAACCTGTTCCCGCCTGGACGTACTGGGTAGGCCCTACGAGACGCCTCGGCGCGCGACGCGCGCGGGCTGATCGAAACCAGGAGGAAATACACATGACCCACCACGACGACACTGCCGGCGAGGCCCGCAAAGGTCTTGCGGCTGCCGTTGCCGGCAAGGCCAAAGAGGTGGCCGGCGCCGTTCTGAACAACGACTCGCTGACCCGTGAGGGCCAGCTGCAGCAGAGTGAGGCCCACGCGCGGCGCGAGGCCATGAGCGAGGAGGCCATCGCAGACGCGACGGCTCAGGAGGCGGCCGAGAAGCTGCGGGTCGAGAACGAGCGGGCCCGCGAGGAACAGCGCCAGGCCGCCGCCGCAGAGGGCGCGACGGTCCGCGAGGCCGAAGCGGTCAAGCGGCGCGAAGAGGCACAGGCGCAGATCGATGCCAACGCCCGGGCTCGGGCCGGCGAAGAGGCCGCCGAGCGGCGCGCGGCCGCCGAAGTCGAAGACGCAACCACTGACGCAGCCATCCAGAAGGCCCAGGCCGCCGCACAGGAGCGCAGCGCCGAGCAGCAGAGCGAGCAGCTCAACGAGCAGGCCGAGTCCGTCGAAGCGCAGGCCGCACGGGCCGAGCGCGAGACGCAGCGCCTCGCGGCGAAGGCCGAGCAGGCGTAACCACCCGACGCGGCCGCCGCCTCCGGAACGGCCGCTCCAGCACGCTTCATCCTCTGGATGATCACGAAGGGACCAACAATGATCGGAACACCCTTGGCGCAGAAGG
>NZ_JBHEMO010000020.1:0-52441 GCF_046262535.1 Jatrophihabitans sp.
TGTGACCGAGATGAGGGTGCGTTGGTCGTCGTCAGCCAGATACATGGTGATGTCGACGCCCAATGCGCGCCCAGCTCGCGCGGCCAGGTCGGGCAGGTTCTCCGACGGAGAGTTGCGGGCGCTTTCGAGCAGCTCTATGACGGCGGTGAACGGGCCGCTGATCGGTAACGGTTCATGGACGCTGTGGGCATACGGGACCCGGTGCGGCCAGCTGATCTCGTCCAAGCGTTCGTTGAGTGCGATGGCCAGCATGTCGCGCTCGATCGCGGCCAGGGGCATCAGGTTCTCGAGGTAGGCCTCCAGCTCCAGCTGGCCGGCCGTCCCTCCGAGGGCGAAGTAGCGCAGCCACAGCTCGTCCTGGGTGAGATTGGCCTGTACGAGTGCCTGGCGCACCATGCCGAGCTGGTGTTCGGATTGCCTGCGTGGCTCGTCCGCGGGCGCAGCGCGCGGGTTTGTGCCGGCGCGGCCCGGCTCAGGCTGATCTGCGGTGCCATCGGGCATCACCGCGGTCGCCGCTCACGCAGAGCGCTCCGGACGGTTGTCTCAGCCGTGTCGCGCAAGGTGGTGTTGCGTTGCGCGGCCAGGCGGGCGAGCGTGGTGAGGGCGGTTCCTTCGTCGGCGCCGTCGCGGCTCATCAGAACCCCCTTGGCCATGGCGATGACCTCGCGGGCGCGCAGCGCGGATTTGAGGTCGTCGCTGAGGCTGCGGGCGGCCTCGATCGACTGCATGTTGGCGACCAGGATGGCGGCCTGAGCGGCGAACATCGACAGCACGAATTCGTCGCGGGCGTCGAAGGCACCGGCGGTGTCGCTGTAGACCTTGATGGCGCCGAGCAGGTTCTCCCCCGCGACGAGCGGCGCGCTGAGGACGGCCCGCATGCCCAGCGGTACGACTTGGACGGTCCAGTGCGGCCACCGCTGCTCCGTAGCGGTGTCGTCCACCCGCACGACCGACTGTTCTCGCCAGGCAGTCAGGCAGGGGCCTTCGTCGAGTTCGTACTGAAGCGCATCGGCTTCCTTGACGATCGGATCTGTTCCGGCGGCGGTCGTCCTGTGGCCGGCCGGGTCGACCAAAGTGATGCCGGCGCCCATCGAGTGGGGCAGCGTCTCTCGGGCGAGCGAGGTGACGAGCCGCAACGCTGTGCCGACGGTCTCCTGCGAAAGAAGCAACCCGGACATGCGCGCGAAAACGGTCCCTAGTTCGTCGGCGACTGGCAGAGGCTTCGGTTCGGGCATGACCGCGTCCTTTCCGTCCGGCAACTGTCGTGTGTGGACCCCGTCCTCGGCGGGACTTCTTCGGGCGGCTCGCATGTCATGCCGACGGGCGGCGTGGGCGGCCGATGAGTCGGTTAGGGGGCGGGGGCCCGGGATGTGCCGGTGCGGGTTGGAAGGTCGAGCGAGCCGGTCAGGCACACCTCGTCGGCAACCTCGCGCAATTTGCGGCGGCTGCGTTGACTGGCTATCCGCAGCAGGTCGAACGCCTGTGTATCGGCGATCTTGTGCACCGTCATGAGAATGCCGATAGCCGCGCCGATGCGACGGCTGCTCTGTAGCGCGACGTCGAGGTTATCGGCTTTCGCCGCTGCAGCGCCGGCCCGAACTTCGGCCTGCTGCCAGGCCACGGTGCGCACCGCCAGGTCAATCAGGGCGCCGATGAGGAGGTGGTCCGCGGTGGTCGGACCGCGGTGATCCCACGCGAAGGTGGCGACCCCGTTGATCGGCGCCGGTTCGGCGCCGTCACGAGCGTTGCGGCCCTCGGCGTCCTCGTTGCCGCCGGCGCACGTGAACGCCAGCCGGGCCGGCGGTTCCGCGGCGACGGCCGCGGCGGCTCCGGCGGGGCCGTCGGGTGGGTAGGCGATGCGGTACTCGGAGTGACCGTCGGTGAGGTCGATGACAACGCGGTCGCACACAGCTGGGACGCATTGGGTGGCGAGTCCGGCGAACACGGCGGCGGGTTCCGCCGAGGCCACCAGCCTGACCCGTTCAGGGCCGAGGACCGGGTCGGCGTCGCCGGAGGTGCGGTCCGGGACGGCGCTCATCTGCCCTCGCGTGGACGTCGCGATTACTGCCTCGGGAGTGGATCGGTGGGCGGTCATCGGTGCGCCTTCGTTTCTGGTCGCGGGCTTCAGGCCGAGTGTTGCGTCGAGCTGGCACAGGGCGCTGAGGCGGCGTAGCTGGTGAGAAGGGTGGTGGATCCGCATGTGAACGCCGACTCCGGCGAGGGCGTTGCTCAGTGAAAGGAGTGCGGACAAGCCGCTGGCGTCGATGAATCGGAGATCTGCGGCCTCGATGACGACCTCAGCCAGAGACGCGCCGGTGCAGCGGGCGGTGAGTTCGGTGGCCGTCTGCTCGAGCAGGTTCTGGGTGCTGAGGTCGAGTTCGCCGGACAGCGTCAGCGTGGCGCCGGAGACCAGAATGTCGAGTTGCTGTCGGCCGCAGGCCGCAGGCGCGGTGGACAGCAGCGGCGATTGTCGGGCTTGAGTCACGGTTACCTGCCCTAGGGCTCAGGTCACCGGGTTTCCCGACGAAGAGGGGCGGATGCCCGCGTGGCTCGCGCGTGGAACGGGAGCGGCGCTTCGGGAGGCTGTTGTCCAGCACCCCCACCCTGTCACATTCCGGACCTGCCGTCGAGAGCAACCGGCGCGGCGGGCGCCGGCCAGTGTTCATATGCGACAACCTTTCCGCCGGCTGCGATACTGGGCGCATCATGACCGCATTTGACGGGCAGGCCGGACGCGCCACGGCGAGCGACCCCGACTTGCCCCAGGTACAGATTGATTCCGACGACCGCGACCTCGCTACGGCGCTGGCCGAGCTCAGTCAGATGGTCTCTGATGTCGACGACATCGAAGATGTGCTGGTCCAGATCGCCGCTTTCGCTCTTGTCGCCATCCCCGGCGCCGACGGGGCGGGGGTGACGCTGGTTCGGTCGGGCGAACGCGCGCCCGCCGGGCTGGCCTGGTCGGTCACCTCCGATCTCGTAGGGGAGATCGAACATCTGCAGTACGAAGTGTGCGGGGAAGGTCCCTGCCTGACCGCGATGCGGACGGCGCGGAGCTTGACGAGCGGGTCGCTGGGAAGCGACGCTCGATGGCCGCGTCTGGGCGGCCGCGTGGCCCGCCTCTCGGTGCACTCGGCGCTTGCGGTGCCCCTGACGGTGGGCGGCATCGTCGTCGGCGCGATCAACATCTATGCCCACGAGCGGGACGCGTTCACCGAGCACGCCGTCACTCTCGCCGACCAGTTCGCCGGGCCCGCCGCCATATCGGTGTACAACACTGGCCGGCTGCGTACTGCCCAGGACCACGCCGTACATCTGCAGACCGCGCTGGGTAGCCGGAGCGTGATCGATCAAGCGATCGGGATTGTCAGAAGCCGCTCCGGGGGCAGCGAGCAGGAAGCCTTCGATCGGCTGCGCCAAGCCAGCCGGGCGGAGAAGAAGAAGCTGGCCCTGATCGCGCAGCAACTGGTCGACGAGGCCGTTCGCCGCGCCAACGCCCGACACAGCCAGACCTGAGCGACGAGGGACGCTCACCGTCCCGGCATCACCGGCTCGCCGCGCGGTCTAACCGACCTGTCCGTGCCAAACCACGCCATAGCGTGGGGAAGCGCGGACAACTTTCGCGGCGGCGGAGGGCGTCGACGACCGCTCACCCTCGAGCCGCAGCCCCGCGACGTTGTGCGCGTCCACGCCGGGTGGTCACGGCCGCGAGCAACGTCAGCGCGGGCAGGACCAGCAGTCCCAGACGCAGGCCGCCGGCTTGCGCCAACGCTCCGGCGGCCAGCGGGCCGATGATCTGCCCCACTCCGGCGATGGTGAGGATCTGGCCCAGCGCTTGATCGGCCGTACGGTTGCTCGCCGCGACGTGCACCGCGGACGCCAGCGGGAACGTGCCGCCGATGCCGATCCCCGTGATGGTGAGGCCCACCGCCGCGATCGCGACGCTGGACGCGATGAGCAGCACCGGCAACCCGAGCGCGGCGATGAGCAGGAAGAGGCGCAACTCGCCCCTGACGCTGAGCAGCCGCGCCAGCCGGCTCGCCGCCACGCGCCCGACGAGGTTGGCCGCGTACAGCACGCTCACCATCGTCACCGCGGTGCCCCGCGCGACGCCGACGTCGTCGTGCAGGTAGGTGGCCGCCCAGAAGCTGAGCGTGAATTCCAGGCCGACGAGCGCGAAGATCGTCGCCAGTGTCCGGCGCGGAGCCGCCTGTCCGTCGGCGGCATCCGTTCGGTCCGAGGCCGGCCGGGCCTCCGGGATCTGAGTGGCGAGGACGGCGACCACGGCCGCGATCACGCCGGCGAACGCGATCACGGACGAGAACCGCCATCCGACCGCGGCGGCCGCGCAGGCAGCGACGACGGCCGGTGTCGCGATGCCGGCCAGGCTGACCGCGACCTCGCCCTCGCTCATCGCCATCGCGCGGTGCACGTGGTGCAGGTCGGCCAAGAGCGCCCACACGCGGATGAGCGCCGTCGTGCCGAATGCGCTGACCAGCATTGCGGCCCCGAGCGTCACCGGCAGAAAGTGGCCGTAGGTGAGCAGAACCCCGGCCGCGCCGGCGGCGGTCAGACCTAGCGCAATCGTCGGACGCCGTGGTGCCGACGACCGGCTGGCCAGCACGCCGGCCGTCATCCCGCCGACCGCGAACGCGGCCTGGTGCAGTGCGGCGACGACGTAGGAGATCCCCTCGGTCTGTCGCAGGTACGGCAGGATCGGCCCGAGCATCGCGTTCAGCACGCCGAAGGCGAACAGCGCACCGAACGCCACCCAGGTGGCGGCGTCGCGGCGGTACGCCGGCTCCGCCCGCTCCCGGACCGGCTCGCGGCCCGTCACGCCGTTGCCCGTTTCGCGGCCCACTCGGCCAGCATGGCGGCGTCCACGACCCGGTCGAGGACGGACAGCCCGGCTCCGACGAGCGGCGCGTCGTCGCCCGAGCGAGCCTCGACGATGCGCGGCCCAGGGTGCCGGTGCACGTCCATGAGCCCGGAGCGGACGGCGTCGTCGAAGCCGTCCGGGACAGCGGCCCGTAGCTCGAAGGCCAGGCCGCCGAGCGTGACCAGGTCCGGGTCGAGCGCGTTAACCAGCCCGGCCGTGCCGCGGCCCAGACTCGTGGCGAGTTCCTGCCGGACGCCGCGGGCGGCCTCGGACGGGCACTCGTCGGTGAAGAGGCGGTGCAGCTGGGTGCGCGGGTCCGGCCGAAGGCGCAAGCCCGTGCGCCGGGCGATGTGCGGAGGATCGAAGGGGATCGTCCAACATCCGCGCGCTCCGCACGGGCAGGTCTCGTCGTAGGGCCCGAGCGGCAGGTGACCGAATTCGCCGTGGACCCCGCGGGCGCTGGCCACCGGGCGTCCGTCGATGACGAGCGCGCCGCCGATGCCGATCTCGACAACCAGATGCAGAAGGCTGCGCGGTTGCGGTGTGTGCAACCTGGCTTCGGCGACCGCCGCCATCGTCGCGTCATTGGCGACGACGAGCGGCAGCTCCGGGATCGAGAGGCGACCGAGATCGAGATCGCGCCAGCCCAGCATCGTCACGTTCGCGAACCGGTCCTCGACCGTGGGCCCGGGTACGGCCACGCCGACGCCGATGAGGCGGTCACCGACGCGACGGGCCGCGCTGCGCAGCCGGGACCGGATCCGGGCGACCACCGCGCCAGGTTGCGTGCCGTCGTGCGATTCCACGGCGAGGACGTTCACCTCGCCGTCGAGAGCGCAGGTGCCGAGGCGCCAATCGCCGTGCCGCAGGTCGACGACGAGGGCGAGCGGGCCGGAGGGATGCGCATGGACCGTTGTGGTCGGCCGTCCGCGGCCGCCGGTCGGTGCCGGCCGCTCGCAGATCAGGCCCGCGCGGGCCACTCGCTTGACCAGGTCGGACGTCGGCCCGCTCTCGAGACCGAGACGTCGTCCCAGTTGTGGCCGCGTGACGACAGCCTGTTGGCGCAGCAGTGCCAGGGCGTCGGCGGCCGACCGCCAGTGCCGGGCCTGGAGCGAGGTCATGACCGGGAAGAATACTCGCTCAACGAGTAAATATGCTGGTCGCCAGACAAGTTGTCCGCGCTTCCCCACGTCATGGCGTGGCGAAGCGCGGACAAGTCGCAATCAGAGGATGGGATTGCCGCCCGTCACGGCGATGCGGGCGCCGGAGATGTAGCTCCCCTCGTCCGAGGCCAGCAACACGTAAACCGGTGCGAGTTCGACCGGCTGCGCGGCCCGACCGAGCGGCACGTCCTTGCCGAACTCCGCCACCTTCTCCGGCGGCATGGTGGCCGGGATCAGCGGCGTCCACACCGGTCCGGGCGCCACGCTGTTGGCCCGGATGCCCTTCTCGCCCAACATCTGGGCCAGGCTGGCGCAGAAGTTGGCGATCGCCGCCTTGGTGGCGGCGTACGGCGCGAGCGTCGGCGACGGCATGTCGGAGTTCACCGAGGAGCTGCCGATGATCGACCCGCCCGACGGCATGTGCGGCACGGCCGCCTTGCAGAGGTGAAACATCGCCCCGATGTTCGTCCGGAACGTGTAGTCCCACTCGTCGTCCGGGATCTCGTCGAGGGACTCGTGGGTCATCTGGAACGCGGCGTTGTTGACGAGGACGTCGATCTTGCCGAACTCGTCCACGGCGCGGCTGATCATGTCGCGGCACACCGCGGGGTCGGATACGTCGCCGCGGAAGAGGACCGCCTTGCGTCCCGCCTCCTCGACGTAGCCCGCTGTCTCCTTGGCGTCGTCGTCCTCGTCGAGGTAGGCGATCAGGACGTCGGCGCCCTCACGCGCGTAGGCGATGGCGACGGCCCGCCCGATGCCACTGTCGGCGCCGGTGATCACGGCCGACTTCCCGGCCAACCGGCCCGTGCCGCGGTAGGTCTCTTCGCCGCAGTCCGGCTTGGGTGACATCTCGTCCTGGTCGCCGGGGACGGGTTGCTGCTGCGCAGGCTGGCCCATGTTTTCTCCATTCAGTGGCGGACGCGCGGGCTCGACGCCGCTCGTTGCGCACCGACCCGGGTGGCCGACAGACGTCACGCCGCCGACCAGATCTGTCGCAGGCCGTCGTCGCGCCCGGACTCCTGCTTGTCGCACAGCGCCGTCTGGGACGATCAGGCGATGCCCGCGCCGCCGCTCGTCGCCCCGTCGTGGCGACGCGCCTGCATCGGCGTCATCGTCGCCGCGATTGCGGTGGTCGCCGTCGTGGGCGCCGCCGTGCACGGCCGGCAGACGCCGACGGGTTTCGACACCTGGGCCGCGCGGCCGCTCTTCAACCAGATCAGCGAACTCACCGGGGCGCGCCTGCTCAACCTCAGCAGCCCCGCCCTCTCGGTGGGCGGCCTCGCCGTCGTGGCGGCCCTCGCTGCCCTCGTCCGCAATTGGGCCCTCGTCGCCGTGGCCACCGTCGCTCCGACCGTGGCGATCATCGTCACCGAGTTCGTGCTCAAGCCGATCGTGCATCGCAGCATCTCCGACGCCGCGACGGCTTACCCGAGCGGCCACGAGACCGGTCTGGTGTCCCTGCTCGTCGTGCTGCTGCTCGTGCTGTCGCGCGCACCGTTCAGCCGCGCGGTCACTGCGATCGTGGTGACGCTGCTGGGCCTGTGGGCCGCCATCGGGGCGATCGGGTTGGTTCGCGGGCACTACCACTTCCCGACCGACACGATCGGCGGGATGGGCGTCGCAATGGCCTGCGTCCTCAGCGTAGCGCTGGTCATCGACTGGATCTCCGACCGCGTCAGCCGGCCCGACCGGACCGAGGCCGCTCAGTTGACGCGACGCTCGTAACCGGCCCAGAACTCCTCGCGCAGCTTGAACTTCTGCAGCTTGCCCGTGGCGGTCCGCGGCAGCTGGTCGACGAACTCGACCCGTTTCGGGCACTTGTAGCCGGCCAGAAGCTGACGGCAGTGGGCGATGAGGTCCTCCGCCGTGACGTCGCTGCCGTCGGTCAGCACCAGTGCGGTGACCAGCTCGCCCCACTTCTCGTCCGGGATCCCGATGACCGCCACCTCGCGCACGGCGTCGTGGGACATCAGCACGTCCTCGACCTCGATCGACGACACGTTCTCGCCGCCGGAGATGATCACGTCCTTCTTCCGGTCCGAGATGACGAGGTAGCCGTCCTCGTCGAGATGCCCGCCGTCGCCGGTGTGGAACCAGTTGCCGCGCTGTGCCTCTTCGGTGGCGTCGGGCTGCTGCCAGTAGCCGTCGAGGTTGTGGTTGGACGCGGTCAGCACCTCGCCGTCGGCGTCGACCTCGACCCGGACGCCCAGGGCGGGCACTCCGGCCCGGCCGAGGTTGCGGGCCCGCTCGTGCGTCGAGAGCTCGTCCCACTCCGCGCGCTGCCGGTTGATCGTCACGAGCGGAGACGTCTCGGTCAGCCCGTAGATCTGGATGAACTCCCAGCCCAGCTCGTCGAGGACGCGCTCGATCGTGCGGGTCGGCGGGGGAGCGCCGGCCCCGATGATGCGGACCCGGTCGCGACCGGGGATGTCGCCGTCCCACCCGGCCGCAGCGTCGAGCGTGGCCGAGATGACGGCCGGCGCCGCGCACATGACCGTCACCCCGTGCCGCTGGACCCGGCGGAGGATCTCTGTGCCGTCGACCTTGCGCAACACGACGTGCTTCGCACCGACGCCGGTCATGCCGAACGGCATGCCCCACCCGTTGGCGTGGAACATCGGCAGCGTGTGCAAGTAGACGTCGCGGTCACTGATCGTCGTGTGCAGACCGAACACGGTGGCGTTGAGCCAGTTGTTGCGGTGCGTGAGTTGGACGCCCTTGGGCCGGGCGGTCGTCCCAGACGTGTAGTTGATCGTGGCCGTGGCGTTCTCATCCGGGGCCACCCAGGCCTTCGGCTCGGCATCGGGCAGGTAGAGGTCGTCGTCATTGCCGAGCAGGAACTTGTGCTCGACGTCGAGCCTGTCGAGCACGTCCTTCTGCTCGGGATCGCAATAGACGACCTGCGCACCGGAGTGCCCGACGATGTATTCGATCTCCGCGCGGCTGAGGCGGAAGTTGATGGGCACGAGCACCCGCCCGTACCCGCAAACACCGAAGAACGACGCCAACAGGCGAGCGGAGTTCTGCGACACGAATGCGACCCGGCCGCCCTCCGGCACTCCGAGCTGGTCGAGCTTGGCCGCTTGCGCGCGCGCGTTGGCGGCGAACTGTCGGTAGGTGAGTTGACCGAGGCCGGGGGCGGGCTGATCCGGCTCGTCGACGACGGCGACCCGGTCGGGGTAGACCTGTTCGGCGCGGTCGAGGAAGTCCCGGACGGTCAGCGGATAGAACACGACGGCCTCCCGAGGCTCAAGCGGTCTGGTTGATTACACCCAGATCGCGCGGACGGCGCCACACCCGATCGGATGGGGGTACCGGACCGGGCGGACAACTGACACCCTGGCTGGCGGCGACACGATCGACGAGGAGGCCGATGACGCCTCCCGCACACGAGCCAGTTGGCGCCATGGCGGCGCCGCCGGCGCGGACCGCACCGCTGTGGTGGGCGGCGGTCGTGTTGCTGTTCGGCGCCGCGTTCGGGACAAACGTGGCCACACCGCTGCTGCCGCTCTACCGCCAGGCGCTGCACCTCACGCCGACCGACGTCAACGCAATCTTCGGCGTGTACGCCCTCGGTCTGGCGCCGTCGTTGCTGCTGAGCGGCCCGGCCTCGGACCGCTACGGACGCCTGCGCATCCTGGTCCCGGCGACTGTGCTCACCGGCGCGGCCTCGCTGTTCTTCGTGCCCGGGGCCCACGCGACCGCGTTGCTGTATGTGGCCCGCTTCGTGCAGGGCCTGGCCTCCGGCGCGGCCTTCAGCGTCGGCAGCGCGTGGCTGCAGGACATCGTGGGACCGGCACGAGCACCGGCAGCAGCGCGCCGCGCGTCGCTCGCGCTGAACGCCGGGTTCTGCCTCGGTCCGCTTACCGCCGGGCTGCTCGCCGAGTACGGCCCGGCGCCGCTGACGTTGCCCTTCGTCGTCCACGCGGTACTCATCGCCGCGGTTCTGCTGCTCAGCGCGGCGATCGGCCGGAAGGACGCCTGGACGGCCGACCGGCCCCGATCTCCTGGAGCCGGCCTCCTTCCGCGTCCACACCTCGGGCCGGCCGCCCGACGCCTGTTCCGGCGCACCCTGATCCCGACCGCCATCTGCGTGTACGCCTTCCCCTCCGTTGCCGTGACGGTGCTGCCTCTGCTGCTCCCGCATCGCGGGCATGTCGTGGCGTTCACCGGTGTCCTGGCCGCCGTAGCCCTCGGAGCGGGCGCGGTCGTCCAGCCGTTCGCGCACCGCTTCGGCCGGCTGCGCGGCGCCATCGGCGCCGGGCTCGGCGCCGCCGGCTACGGCTTCGGCGTACTGGCTTCGGCGGACGCGTCGGCGCCGGTCGTCTTCGTCGGCGGCGCGCTGTTGGGGGCCGGTGGCGGCCTTTGTCTCAATGCCGGACTGACGCTCGTCCACGACCTGTCGACGCCAGCAACCCGGGGCGCCTGCAACGGGCTCTTCTACACGTGGGCCTACGTCGGCTTCGCCGCGCCGTTGCTCACGACAGCGTTCGTGCGAACCGCTGATCTCGGCCGCCCGCTGGTCGGGTTGACCGTCCTCACCGCACTTGCCGCCGCATGGTTGTCGGCACAGGTACGACTCTCCATTCGGCGGTAGCTCGCCGGTGTGGCCTGTGCCACAGTTGGGCCGTGGCGTCAGGGCAGAGCGGGACCGATCAGGCGTTGGCCCACGTCGAGACGCTCGATCACCTGCTCGACGAACGGGCCGACATCGTCGCCCTTCTCGACCGGACGTCTCTGCTGCGGGAGACCTCGCACTGCATTCGCCAGAACACCGGCCTCGACCTCGGCTACGCGGCGGCCCTGGAGTGCCCCGATCTGCTCGTGATCCGCGGCTGGGCCGGCGCGACGGGGGCGGCCTTGCGCAACCTCGAGGTGCCCCGTGGGTGCGGGCTCGGCGGGAAGTCCTTCGCCCTGGCCCGCCCTGTATGGGTGCCCGACTACTGCAGCGCGGCCAACATCACTCACGAGTTCGACGCCGTCATCCGGTCCGAGGGCATCGGCGCGATGATGGCCGTCCCGCTCGTCCATCGCGAGCAGATCGTCGGCGTCGCCTATGCAGCGCAGCGCGGCCCGGCCTCGCTCGGTGACGTTGTGATCAGGCAACTCGAGCGGGTGACCGAGCCCGTCGGCAGCGCATTGCACCTGGCCCGGCAGGCCGGCGAACAGACAACGGCCGCTCTCGCCGCCGAACGCCAGCGCATTGCGATCGCGCTGCACGACTCGGTGGGGGCACTGCTTTTCGGCATCGGCGCCGAGGTTCGCGACCTGCAGGCCGATACGGACGTTCCGCCGCAACTCGTGGCCAAGCTCCGTGCGGTCGAGGCGAGGGTCGCCGAGACTGCCGCGGTGTTCCGGCAGTCCCTGGCCGTGCTTGACGAGGTGACGCCCGACCAGTCCCTGGCGGCCACGCTGCGCGGCGACTGCGAGGCGTTCACGCGGCGCACCGGCGTGGTCGCCCGCTGCGTCGCGTTGACCGACCTCCCGGCTCTCGACCCGAGCCGCTGCAGCACGGTCGTCGCCGTCGTCCGCGAAGCGCTGGTCAACGTCGAGAAGCACGCGCACGCAACGTCCGTGGTCGTCAGCCTGGTGACCGCCGGTGACGGCCTGGCCGTCGCCGTCGCGGACGACGGACTCGGTTGGCCCGACGCCGCTGTGGCCGGCGCCGAATCGGCAAGCGAACTGGGCGCGCGGCACACCGGCTCGGCCGCCTCGTCGAGCGGCATGGGTGTCAAGGCCTCCTACGACCGCGTTGCGCGGATCGGCGGCGCGCTGTCGATCGTCGGCAACGAGGACGGCGGCCTGACTGTTCGAGCCTGGGTGCCCAGCCCGTGAGCGCGTCAGCCGCGGTGGCATCCCTGGTGCGCGTCCTCGTGGTCGACGATCACCCGGTGGTGACGCATGGCGTCACGTTGCTCTTGAAGGGCGTGCCCGACATCGAGTTGGTCGGCTCGGCCCGCAACGGCCGGGAGGGGCTGGAGAGCGTCGAGCGGCTCAGTCCGGACGTCGTCCTGCTCGATCTGCGGTTGCCGGACATGCTGGCCACCGAGGTGATCCGGCGACTGCGGTCGATGCGCCCGCAGAGCCGCGTGCTGCTGTTCACCGCATATCCCGATCACGCTGCCCTGCCGGCCGCGCTCGAAGAGGGCGTGGCCGGTTGTCTGCTCAAGGACGTCTCGACGACCGACCTGGCCAGCGCGATCCGCCGCGCGCATCAGGGGCTGACGGTGATGGATCACCGACTCGAGGCAGATTCCGGCGACCAGCGCCACGATGCCCTGTCCCGCACCGGCCTGACCCGGCGCGAGTACGAGGTGCTCAGGCTCGTCGCCGCAGGCCAGACGAATCCGGAGATCGCCGAGGAACTGGGCCTCACACGCAACACCGTCAAGACCTATCTGCAGAGCACGATGAACAAGCTGGGTGCACGCAACCGTGTCGAGGCCATCGGGAAGGCGAGCGAGGCCCGCCTCTTGTGAGGGGTCGATTCGTGACCGGTGTCACATTCGCTCTCCAAATGGGGGTATCGGGAGGGTGCACAGCCCAGCACGATCCGAATTGAAGGCCTGACCGCCGCAGCTGGAGAGGATCGCCGATGACCGCGGAACCCCCGCAGGTCGAATCGCCTGGTGCCGCGCCGCTTCTGGAAGTGCGCGATCTCGCCGTTCGCTACGGCCGAGCCGTCCAGGCGCTGCGGGGGGTCTCCCTGCGGGTCGATGAGGGTGCGATCGTCGCCGTGCTCGGCAACAACGGAGCCGGCAAGAGCACGCTGCTGCGCACCATCTCCGGTACCTACCGATTGAGCCGGGCCTTCGTCGAGGGCGGGTCCGTCCGGCTGGCCGGGAAGACGTTCACCGGAGCGGACCCGGGCCGGCTGGTCACCGCCGGTGTGGTGCAGGTGCCGGAGGGGCGACGCATCTTCGGTCGGCTGACGGTCGATGAGAACCTGCGAGCCGGAGGCATCCGTCAACGCGACCGGGCCGAGCGGGCCCGTTCGAAGGAACGGGTGCTGGAGCTCTTCCCCGTGCTCGCCGAGCGCCGAAGGCAGAAGGCCGGCCTGCTGTCCGGTGGCGAGCAGCAGATGTTGGCCATCGGACGCGCCCTCATGGCCTCGCCACGCCTCCTGCTGCTCGACGAGCCGTCGCTCGGGCTCGCGCCGAAGGTCGTCGGGCAGATCGCTGACGTCATCCTCGAGATCAACAAGCAGGGCACGTCGGTCCTGCTCGTCGAGCAGAACGCGGAGATGGCGCTCGAGCTGGCCGGCTACGCCTACGTACTCGAACTCGGCCGGGTCTCGCTGGCCGGCACGGTCGAGGAACTGCGCCGCACCGATGAGGTGCAGCGCCTCTACCTCGGCGGCGGCGCTCCGGACCTCGCCGGGCAACGCGGCGAACGCCGGCGACCCGCCCTGGCCCGCTGGACCGATCAGGCGCGGAGAGCCGGCTGATGACCGCCGCCGCCGCGCCGGAGGCCGACCGACCACCACCGCTGGTGGTCGACTCGGTCACCGTGCGCTTCGCCGGCGTCACGGCCCTGGACTCCGTCTCGTTCACCGTCGCTCCGGGCAGCATCCACGCCTTGATCGGCCCGAACGGCGCAGGAAAGTCGACGTGTTTCAACGTCCTTACCGGCGTCTATCGCGCAACCTCCGGCACGGTTCGACTCGGAGACGTGATGCTCACCGGCCGCCGCCCGCACCAGATCACCCGGCTCGGCCTCGGGCGGACCTTCCAGAACATCGCGCTCTCGCCGGGTCAACCGGTGGCCGAGAACCTCATGCTGGCCCGGCATCTGCTCAGCCGAGCCGGGTTCGTCAGCACCGGCCTGCATCTGCCGTCGGCCGGGCGCGAACGACGCCGACACCAGGCCCGCGTCGAGGAGATCGCCGACATCGTCGGCATCGGCCCACTGCTCGGCGTGCCGGCCGGGCTGCTTTCGTACGGAGACCAGAAGCGCGTCGAGCTCGCCCGTGCACTCTGCCTCGAACCCCGCGTCCTGCTCCTGGACGAGCCGGTGGCCGGCCTCAACTCCGAGGAGAGCCGGACAATGGCCGAAGGGATCCTCGACCTGCGCGACGCGCTGGACATCTCCGTCGTCATCGTCGAGCACGACATGGGCCTCATCATGGGCATCGCCGACCGGATCACCGTGCTCGACTTCGGCAGGAAGATCGCCGAGGGCGCGCCGGCCGAGGTGCAGCGCGATCCCGCAGTCATCCGGGCCTACTTAGGCACCGGGCGCGAAGACGCCGAAGCGCTCGCCCTCCGCCTCGAATTGCCCGGCGCTGCCACCGCCCCGTCCAGCGAGGAGGAGCAGGGGTGACCTACTTCGGCGAGTTGTTGATCAACGGGATCTCGCTCGGGTTCATCTACGGATTGATCGCGCTGGGTTTTGTGGTCATCTACAAGTCGACCGAGGTCGTGAACTTCGCCCAGGGTTCGGTGTTGTTGTTCGGCGCCTACATCGTGGCGCGGACGCACGAACGACTCGGTTTCACGCTCGCTGTCGTCGTCGGGACGTTGGCCGGCGCGCTGTGCGCGCTGCTCATCGAGTTCCTGTTCATCCGCCGGGCCCGGCACGCCGATCCCATCGCGTTGGCGATCCTGACCATCGGTGTCGACATCGCCCTCGCCACCGATCTGACGCGACGGATCGGCCAGCAGGTGCTGTCCTTCAACGACCCGTGGGGCAACTCGAAGATCGACATCGGGCCGTTCACGGTGCCCCAGGCGCGCATCGCCGCCATGGTGGTGTCCGTCGTCCTGGTCACCCTGTTCTTCACCGCGTTCAAGTACACGACTTGGGGCGTCGCGACCCGGGCGACCGCTGAGGATCCCGAAGCGGCCGCGCTGATGGGCATCCGTCGCGGGCGGGTCTCGACGGTGTCCTGGCTGGTCGCCGGCGCCTTGGCCACGGTCGCGGGCGTATTCCTCGGAACCTCGCCGAGCCCGGGCCTGAACAACACCTCGAACCTCACCGCGCTGAACGCGTTTCCGGCGGCGGTGGTTGGTGGCCTCGACTCCACGGAGGGCGCGGTCGTCGGAGGTCTCCTCATCGGGATCGTTCAGTCTCTGGCGGCCGGCTACAACGACAAGCTGTCCTTCCTCGGCTCCCCGCTCGGCGATGTGGCTGCGTACGGCGTGATGCTGATCGTGCTGCTGTGGCGTCCGAGCGGGCTGTTCGGAACGAAGGAGGTTGCGCGTGTTTGAACGTGTGACCGCGACCGGGGCGCGTCGGCATCTTCCGCGCGTGGCGATCCTGGTGATCGTCTTCCTGCTCATCGCTGTGCCGTTCTACGTCGAGGCGTTCTGGCTGCAGATGGGGTTGTTCGTGTTCGCCGCGGCCATCGGCGCGATCGGACTCAACCTGCTCACCGGTTCGACTGGGCAGCTGTCCCTGGCGCACGCCTTCTTCCTGGCCGTCGGCGCGTATGGCTACGCGTATTTCTCGGGGTCGAAGACGCAGATCGGCGGCGGCGTGGAAGTGGGCGGCCTCGAGCTCCCGGCTCTGCTCGCCGCGGTCCTCGCCGTCGCGCTCGCCGGGTTCGCCGGACTGCTGTTCAGCCCCATCGCGAGCCGGCTTCGCGGCATCTACCTCGGTGTCGCCTCGCTGTCGCTCGTCTTCATCGGCCAGCACATCCTGCTCAACGCCCAGTCCGTCACCGGGGGGTTCTACGGGCGCAACACCGCTCCCTTCTCCTTGTTCGGTTTCTCGTTCACCAACGAGCACCCACCGTTGACCGTGCTCAACATCGACTTCGGCCAGCGTGAGCGGCTCTGGTATCTCGGCCTCGGCCTGCTCATCCTCTGCTACCTGTTCGCCATCAACCTCCTGCGGGGACGTCCTGGCCGCGCGCTGCAGACCATCCGCGACAGCGAGATCGCGGCCGCGACGATGGGGGTGAACGTTCGCGCGTACAAGGCCGCGGCCTTCGTTATGTCCTCGATGTACGCGGGGCTGGCCGGCGTTCTGGTGGCGCTTGCCTTCCAGCGCCCGGTGCCCGACTACTTCAGCCTGAGCCTGTCGATCACCTATTTGGCGATGATCGTGATCGGCGGCCTTGGTTCCGTCCGCGGCGCGGTTGTCGGGGCGGCTTTCGTCACGGCGCTACCCCAGATCCTGACCCACTACTCCAGCAGCCTGACCTTCCTCGCCCAACCCGGTGAGAGCGGGGTCGGCGCTGCGGAATTCGCCAACTACTCCTACGGCGCGGCGATCGTTCTGGTGATCCTGGTCGCGCCCGGCGGCCTCGCCGGCGTGCTGAGCGGCCGGTCCGGTCGCGCCGCCCGCGCCCGCGCCTCAGTGTCCGGCGAACCGCCGGGCAGCACCGTCACGGGGCCGGCGTCCCCGGAAGGAGACAGCCGGCAGCAGCACGGCCCGACGGGAGCGACCTCGTCGGTCACACGAAACAAGGAGGCCGAGCATCAATGATCGCCACCAAGTCCACCATGCGGAGGCGGGCGACAGCCTCGTCCGCCGACGGGCGTAGACGCACCACGCGGACCGTTGTCGCGTGCGCTGCGATCGCAGCGATGCTCCTCGCGTCGGCCTGCAGTACCAAGTCGAAGAAGCACAGCGGGGCCAAGTCGGGTAGTGCGAACAGTGTCAAGACCGACATCGGTGTCACCGCCTCGACCATCACTCTCGGTGTGCTGACCGACCTGTCTGGAGTGTTCGCCGTTCTGGGCAAATCGGTGACCCAGGGCGCGCAGCTGTACTTCACCCAGCTGAACCAGAAGGGCGGAGTGTGCAAGCGGCAGATCAAACTAAACGTCAAGGACGACGGGTACGACGTCCAGAAGGCTGTGGGCCTCTACGCGGACATGCAGCCGAACGTGCTCGGCTTCGAACAACTGCTCGGCTCACCGATCAATGCCGCGCTCAAGCAGAACATCGAGTCGGACAAGGCGTTCACCGTTCCGGTGTCGTGGGCGTCGACCATCCTCGACAACCCGAACAACATGATCGTCGGGACGACCTACGACGTGGAGCTGATCAACGGCATCCAGTTCCTGGTCGACCAAGGGAAGATCAAGAAGGGCGACACGGTCGGCCACATCTACCTCGAGGGTGAGTACGGGGCCGACGGGTACCTGGGCAGTCAGTTCGCGGCCAAGAAGCTCGGCCTCAAGCTCGTGGGTCAGAAGGTCACGGCAACCGCCACGGACCTAACCAGCCAGGTGACGGCGCTCAAGAACCAGGGCGTGAAGGCGATCATGCTGACCGCGACGCCGACGCAGACGGCGTCGGCGGCTGCGGTCGACGCCTCGACCGGGCTCAATGTGCCTCTGCTCGGGAACAACCCGGTGTACGCACCGCAGTTGCTCGCGACTGCGGCCGGTCCGGCGCTCACGAGCTTGCTCTACGTCGCCGCCTCCTGGCAGCCGTACTCGGGAACCACCCCTGGTGCGACCGCGGTTCGCACCGCCTACAGCGCGAAGTACCCGAAGGAGATCCCCAACGGCGGTGTCGACTGGGGCTACGGTGCGGCGGCGGCGTACACCGCGGTGCTGAAGAAGGCCTGCGACAACGGCGACCTCACGCGCGACGGGGTGCAGAAGGCGTTCCGGCAGACGACGAGCATCGACACCAACGGCATCCTCCCGTCGCTCGACTACAGCCATCCAGGCGATCCGGCGACCCGGGAAACGCTGGTTTCGCGGCCCGACAAGTCCGCGGCCGGCGGGTTGAAGGTCGTCCAGGATCTGAAGGCGAGCGATCTCGCAAAACAGTACGTGGCGCCCGAGCACGGCAAGGGCGGCTGACGCGCTGAAGCAGACACGTCCGGCCCGGGCGAGAACTCCCGGGCCGGATGTGTGTGCGCGCTCAGCCGGCGATTCGCTCGCGGGCCTTGGAGCCCGCCTCTTGTGCGGTGAGCTTGACCTGCTTGGCCTTCTCGGCGGCGACGTCCACGTAGTCGGACTTCACGTCGGCGAGCCGCTTGGACGCCTGCTCCGAGGCCTTGGCTGCACGCTTCTGCGCCTTCTTGGCCGCCTTCGACGCGCGCTTGGCCGCCTCGGCCTGCAGGTCGCTCGCCGTCTCGCGGAGGTGCCTGAGGTAGGCGGCGTCGTCGCTCTTGGTCTTGTCCGCGCTCTTGCGGGCGCTCTTCGCCGCCGCCTTGGCCGCGGCCTTCGTCGTCTCCTTGGCCGCCTTGCGTGACGCGCGGCGGCTCTTCTGGGCCCGCTTCTCCGAGACGGTGGCCTCGAGCTCGACGACCTTGTCGTGACCCGGCTCGGTCATGGCGTCGACGATCAGGCTGGTCCCGATGCCGAACATCCAGGCGTCCTTGGCCAGTGGGCTGCCGGCCACGGTGGGTCGCGGGTTGCCTTCGGCGTGCATGCCGGGGGTGTTCCAGTAGACGTTCAGCAGGGCGCCGGAGAAGCCGGCCAGCACGGCGCCGGCCACCACCGGCGAGAAGACCGGGAGCAGCAGCACGCCGCCCACTGCCATCTCACCGACGCCGAGGGCCTTGGCGTAGACCTTCGGCTGGAGCTTGCTCAGGAAGGGGTAGGTGCCGGAGGCGAATCCGTGCAGGGTCTTCGCCGTGTCGTCGTCCGCTCCGAACTTCCCGACCCCGCTGTTGAGGATGTAGGCGCCCGTGACAGCACGCAGGGGAGCACGGCGCAGCTTCGCCGACACACTCATGAAGGTCTCCTCGGGTTCGGGAACGGCTACGCAGCCGTCATACCCAGGAGGGAAGCCACATATGCGCGTGCCAGTCGGTGTAGGTCAGGAGCCCCCCGGTGAAGATGGGCCACATCCACGCGAAGTCGGCGATGACCAGGGCCAGATAGACCGACACCCCGGCCACGCCCCAGTTGCGCCGACGATCCGCGCCCTCGTAGTCGGCGGCGGCCGCCTCGGTTTCCGCCGCTGGACGGTCGCCGATCGCCGGCCCCAACATCGTCCCTAGGGCGAGCACGAGGCCGATGATCAGGAACGGGACGAGGGGCGCCATGTAGAACAGGAACATCGTGCGCTTGAGGTCCTGGAACCAGACCAGCCAGCCGGCGGCGAACGCGACCCAGATCGCACCGGCGCGCCAGTCGCGGGTCGTCGCCCAGTGCCAGGCGAGCCAGAGCAGCATCGGGGCGAACGCCCACCACATCAGCGGCGTGCCGATCAGCAGGATCTCGCGCGAGCAGGTGCTGGCCCCGCAGGCGTGGCTGGACCCGTCGTAGTAGAAGTCGACGGGCCGGCCGAGCACGAACCAGCTCCACGGGCTCGACGCGTAGGCGTGGCCGCTGTCGAGGCCCTCGTGGAACCGGTAGGCCTGCAACGTGTACGACCCGAGTGAGCGGATCGGATCCGGCACCCAGCTCCAGTTGATCGGCACCTTGAGCGTGAACAGCTTGAGGTTGAAGCTCAGCCGTGCCGACGCACTGTGCGTTTCGGCCCAGTGCCGGTTCCAGGAGTTCTCGCCCGTGAACCAGCCGAGGTAGCAGAACAGATAGGTGGCGATCGGTGCGACGAGCAGCGACCCGAGCGCCGGCAGGACGGCCCGGCGTCGCCACGACCGCCCCGGCCGCCGGACGCCGGCCGACTTCAGCGCGGCGCGGTCCCAGATGAGCGAGAGCAGGGCCAACAGGACGAAGAACGACAACCCGGTCCACTTGACCGCGCAGGCCAGCCCGAGCATCACGCCGCCGACGAGCCGCCAGGGTCGAGGGCCCAGCGACGGCACGCCTTCGGCGAGATCGGCCCCGTCGGCGATCAGCCCGGCGAGGCGCGCCCGCATCTTGTCGCGGTCGATCACGAGCGCACCGAAGCCGGCGATGACGGACGTCTGCAGGAAGATGTCCAGGATCGCCGTGCGGGCGAGAACGAGCGACATGCCCTCGGTCGCCATCAGCAGGCCGGCGATGAACCCGAAGAGGTTCGACCGCATCAGCCGGCGGACGATGCGGGTCATCATGATGACGCCGAGGGTGCCGAAGACAGCGGGGGCGATGCGCCAGCCGAGCGAGTTGGTCAAATAAGCGTTGGCCGAATGCTGGCCGGTGAAGACGCCCTGCAACCACTCACTGCCGGCGATCAGCCACTTGCCCAGCGGCGGGTGCACGATGAACATGTAGCCGCGGTTGTCCTCGTACCCGTACCGCAGGATCTCCTGCGCCTCGGTGCCGTAATAGACCTCGTCGAAGTTCATCCCGCTCTTCGGGAAGGTGTTCTTCCCGGGCGGGAAGCCGAGGGCCCAGAACCGGGTGAAGCCGGCCAGCACCGTGATCACCAGGACGGCCAGCCAGCCCAGGCGCGGATGCGGGTCGTGCCAGGGCGCCAACGCGGCCGGTACGGGACGGGCGGCGGCCGGTGGTTCGAGCGAGGCGGTGTCGTCGGACGCCGACGCGTCAGCCGGTGCCTCGAGCGTCGCCGTCACGCGTCGATAGTAGGGGGCGGCGGCTACGGTTCTGGCGTGGACGCGGCGACCGGGCGGGTGTTGCTGGCGGCGACTCCGTTGGGCCGTCCGGATGATGCCTCGGCCCGGCTGCGCGAGGCGCTCGCGACGGCGCCGGTGATCGCCGCCGAGGACACCCGTCGGCTGCGCCGGCTGTGCGCCGACCTCGACGTGACGCCGAGCGGTCGCGTCATCTCTTTCTTCGACGCCAACGAGGCGAGCCGGGTGCCGCAGTTGGTCGAGGCGCTGCTCGACGGGGACGACGTTCTCGTCGTGACCGATGCCGGGATGCCGTCGGTGTCCGACCCGGGTTACCGGCTCGTCGTGGCCGCGATCGAGGCCGGCGTGTCGGTGACCTCGCTGCCCGGCCCGTCGGCGGTGACCACGGCGTTGGCGGTGTCCGGGCTGCCGGTCGATCGGTTCTGCTTCGAGGGCTTCCTGCCGCGCAAGGGCGGCGAGCGTCGCGCGGCCTTGGCGCCCCTCGCAGCCGAGCGGCGGACCCTCGTCTTCTTCGAAGCGCCGCACCGCCTCGCGGCGATGCTCACCGATCTCGTCGCGGTGTTCGGTGCCGAGCGACGCGCGGCGGTCTGTCGGGAACTGACGAAGACGTACGAAGAGATCCGGCGTGGGCCGCTCGGAGAACTGGCGGAGTGGTCGGCCGGTGACGTGCGCGGCGAGATCACGCTCGTCGTCGCCGGTGCGGATGCGGCGGAGGCGCCGGACTCGGCCGACCTGGCGGCCGAGGTCGCGGCCCGCGAGGGGGCGGGCGAGACCCGCAAGGACGCCATCGCGGCGGTAGCCCGGCACCGGAATGTTCCGAAACGGGTGGTCTTCGACGCGGTTGTGATGGCAAAACGCGCCTGATCGGCGGCCGTCCATTGCCGCGCCACTCACCTCGGAGCAGCATTTGGACCACGAACTGAACCGGGGAGGGCGCATGTTCATCCAGGTGTTTCAGGGCAAGGTCGCTGACGAGGCCGCTGCGCGTCGCACGCTCGAGCGCTGGCGCGACGAGCTCATGCCGGGCGCCACCGGCTTTCTCGGCAGCACGACCGGGGTGGCGACCGACGGCACGCTCATCGGAGTGGCGCGGTTCGACTCGCGTGACGCCGCGATGGCCAACAGCGGACGGCCTGAGCAGGACGTCTGGTGGGCCGAGATGGAGAAGAGCTTCGACGGCGACGTCACGTTCATGGAGTGCGAGGACGCGCGGGCGGTGCTGGGCGGGGGCTCCGACGACGCGCACTTCGTGCAGGTCATGGAGGGACGCAGCGACGACCTCGCGCGGATGCGCCAGATCATGACCAGTCACGAGGACGAGCTGCACGCGGGGCGGCCGGAGGTTCTCGGCGGAGTGTTGATGGATGCCGGCGACGGTCGCTACGTCAACGTCTTCTACTTCGCGTCCGAAGCCGAGGCGCGGACCGGCGAGCAACTCGACTACCCGGAGGAGATTCGGGCCGAGATCGAAGAGGGCATGGCGTTGATGGGTGAGGTCTCGTACTTCGACCTTCGCGAGCCGCTGCTCATCTCGCCCTGACGGAGGATCGCGGCGGTCGACCGCCGGAACCCGCCTGTACGGCGTCACTACGCTGGACAGGTGAGCAGCGAGCACATCCTGACTGCCGTCGCGTGGCCCTACGCGAACGGTCCGCGGCACATCGGGCACGTCGCCGGCTTCGGCGTCCCGTCCGACGTCTTCAGCCGCTACCAGCGGATGGCCGGCAAGAAGGTGCTCATGGTCAGCGGCACCGACGAGCACGGGACGCCCATCCAGGTCGCGGCCGACCGCGAGGGAGTCACTCCCCGCGAGCTCGCCGACCGCAACGCGCTGGTGATCGCCAAGGATCTACAGAATCTCGGCCTGTCCTACGACTTGTTCACCCGCACGACGACCAAGAACCATTACGCGGTCGCGCAGGAGCTCTTCCTCGGCCTGCTCGCCAACGGCTACGTTTTTCCCCACACCCAGCTCGGGGCGATCAGCCCGTCGACGGGCCGGACGCTGCCCGACCGCTACATCGAGGGCACCTGCCCGATCTGCGGGTATCCGGCGGCGCGCGGCGACCAGTGCGACAACTGCGGCAACCAGCTCGACCCGATCGACCTGATCAATCCGGTGTCCAAGATCAACGGCGAGACGCCGAAGTTCGTCGAGATCGAGCAGATGATGCTCGATCTGGGCGCCTTCAGCGAGGTGCTGGCCGACTGGTTGAAGAAGCAGGACCACTGGCGGCCGAACGTGCAGAAGTTCAGTCTGAACCTGCTCGACGACCTCAAGCCGCGCTCCTACACGCGCGATCTCGAGTGGGGCATCCCGGTGCCGCTGGACGGCTGGCGCGACCGCCCGGAGAAGTCGATCTACGTGTGGTTCGACGCCGTCGTGGGCTATCTGTCCGCCTCGATCCAGTGGGCGCAGATGACGGGCAACCCCGAGGCGTGGCGCGACTGGTGGCAGGACCCCGACTCGCGGGCCTACTACTTCATGGGCAAGGACAACATCGTCTTTCACGCCGAGATCTGGCCGGCGATGCTGTTCGGGTATTCCGGAATCGGCGCCAAGGGCGGGACGCCCGGACGCCTCGGGGCGCTGAACCGGCCCTACGAGGTGGTGTCGAGTGAGTTCCTGACGATGGAGGGCAAGAAATTCTCGTCCTCGCGCAGCGTCGTCATCTACGTGGGCGACATGCTGTCGCGCTACGACGCCGACGCGCTGCGCTACTACCTCGCCGTCGCCGGACCGGAGAACCAGGACACCGACTTCACCTGGTCGGAGTTCCTGCGCCGCAACAACGACGAGCTCGTCGCGGGCTGGGGCAACCTGGTGAACCGCACGATCTCGATGACGGCGAAGAACCTCGGGGCCGTTCCGGCGGCCGGGGCGCTGACAGACGCCGACCGGGCGCTGCTCGACGCTTCGCGGACGTCCTTCGCCTCGATCGGGGACCTGCTGGCGCGGTCTCGGCAGAAGCAGGCCATCGGCGAGGCGATGAACGTGGTCTCCTCGGCGAACAAATATCTGTCGGACATGGAGCCGTGGAAGCTGAAGAACAGCGACCCCGAGCGCATGGCGTCGGTGCTGCACGTCGCCCTGCAGGTGGTGGACGACGCCAAGACGCTGCTGACCCCCTTCCTGCCGTCCTCCTCGTCGAAGGTGCACGCCATGCTGCGGGGGGACGAGCGCTGGGCCGGCATGCCCGAGCTCGTCGAGCTGGATGAGGAGACGGCGGTCGGCTCCCCGTCGTACTCCGTCCTCACCGGCGACTACGACACGGGCGCGCGCTGGGAGTCGGCGCCGATCGAGGTGGGCCGCCCGCTCGAAGCGCCTACGCCGATCTTCACCAAGCTCGATCCCTCCATCGTGGACGAGGAACTCGCCCGCCTCACCGGCGAATGACCGACCCGTCGGGGCTCCGACTGGCGGTTCCGGTGTTCGACGCGCACACCCACCTCGACGCCATGGCGCAGCGGGGCGGTCTGGTCGCCTCCTCCCGCTTCGTCGAGCAGACGATGGCCGAGGCACGCGAGCAGGGCGTGGTGGCCGCGATCACGGTCGGCGACACCGTCGCTTCATCGCGATGGTGCGTCGACTCCGCCAACGCCCATCCCGACGTCTACGCCGCCGTCGCCGTCCACCCGACCGAGGTGACGGGCCTGGAGGACGAGGGGTACGCCGAGCTCGAGCGGCTGGCGACCGACCCGCGGGTCGTGGCCGTCGGCGAGACGGGCCTCGACTACTACTGGCACCGCACGGAGCCGGCCGACCAGCAGGTGCACTTCCGCCGGCACATCGACCTGGCCAAGCGGGTCGGGAAGTCGCTGATGATCCACGACCGCGACGCGCACGACGACGTGCTGCGCATCCTGCGCGAGGAGGGCGCGCCCGACCAGGTCGTCTTCCACGCCTTCTCCGGCGACGCCGCCATGGCGAAGGAGTGCGTCCGCGCGGGATACGTCCTGTCCTTCCCCGGGGTGATCACGTTCAAGAACGCGCCGGGCCTGCGCGAGGCGGCCGCCGCCACTCCGCTCGAGCATCTGTTGGTCGAGACCGACGCCCCGTTCCTGACGCCGCATCCGTTGCGCGGCCGGCCGAACGCACCGCGATTGCTGCCCCTCACAGTGGTCGGTCTGGCCGCCGCGGGCCGGCACGATGTGGACGAATTGTGCGCCGCCATCGCGCAGAACGGACGTAGGGTCTTCGCCCGCGAACTGGCCTGAAAGCCGTCCTTAGGTTCCCGATTCGGCGCCTCGCCACGCCGGTCGTGGCCGCCTTCACAAAATAATTTGAATTGGCACTGAACGTGTTCTAGGTCGATCTTGAAGCCCCCGGGGTGCCAACCGTCGAGCGCGGGTCGAGGCGATCGGTTTCATCCCCCAGGTTCCCTGCGACAGAGCCATCCGACGTCCGGAACCGGTCGACGCCGTTGCGGTCTCGATCCGCCTGTAAGCGGTAGGTGCCACCGGTGTGAGGGCCGTCCCAGTGAACTCGACGTTTCCGGCAGAACGGACATCGTCGGTTTGGTTGAGCGGAGAACTGCTGGTTAGCGTCATTGCGAACCAGACCAGTGCGCGAAGCGTGCGACTAGTAAGGAGTTCTCTGTGCGTCGCAGCCTCAAGTACGGCCTTTACGGTGCAGTACTGGCCGGAGTCGTGGGTGGCACAGCCGCCTTAGCAACGGCCGCCAACGGAACGCCGATCACCCTGGTGGTCGACGGTCAGACCAAGAAGATCGACACCTCGGCCCACGACGTCGCGGGTGCCCTGAAGGGCGCCGGCTACACCGTCAACTCGCATGACATCGTGGCCCCGTCCCTCAGTTCCAAGATCCACAGCGGATCGAAGGTCGTCCTGAAGCAGGGGCGCCTTCTTCATCTCATCGTCGACGGTCAGCCCAAGGACGTGTGGACGACCGCCCCGACGGTGGCCGAGGCGCTGGCCGCTCTCGGCTACCAGAGCTCGGACTTCGTGTCCGTCTCACGGTCGAAGCGCCTGCCGCTGTCGGCGACGAGCATCGAGCTCCGCACGCCGAAGAGCGTCACGGTGCTGCACGACCACAAGACGCAGCGTGTCGTCACGACCGCTCCGACAGTGGGCGCGCTTCTTCGCGAGGTCGGCCTCAAGGCCGGCCTGCACGACCGGGTCATCCCGGCGGCGGCCTCCGCGGTCAAGCCGGGCCTGACGATCCGCCTCGAGCGGGTGGTCATCAAGACGGCCACCTCGCGCGAGCCGGTGTCCTTCGCCGTCGTCCGGCACAACGACTCCTCGCTGTACGAGGGCACGACCCAGGTCGTCACCGCCGGTCAGCGCGGGTCGGTTGACGTCACCTACCGGACGACCTACGTCGACGGGAAGGTGTCCAGCCGCACGGTGCTCGCCCGCAAGGTGATCACCGCGCCGCGGACCCAGGTCGAGCGGGTCGGGACCAAGAGCCGCCCGGCCGCTCCGGTCGTCTCGTCCGGCGGCGGGCTCAACTGGGACGCTGTCGCGGCCTGCGAGTCCGGCGGCAACTGGCACATCAACACCGGCAACGGGTTCTACGGCGGGCTCCAGTTCGACTACGGAACCTGGCTGTCGAACGGCGGCGGCGCCTATGCGTCCCGCGCCGACCTCGCCACCCGCGAGGAGCAGATCGCGATCGCCACGAAGGTCTACAACGCCCGGGGCTCGAGCCCCTGGCCCGTGTGCGGCCGCAACCTGTAAGTCCGGCCTGCAGCATCCGTTCGGCCGCGACCGTCTCTCGAGGCGGTCGCGGCCGAACGGCATTAAATGCCCAACTTCGGGCCCGCGTGCTCCACGTCGCGAACCGATCCGTTACAGTTCCGTGACCAACCAGCAAACTCGTGCCCCCCGCCCCCGAGGAGCCCCGCTCAGTGCTGCGCAGCTTCAAGTACGGCCTCTACGGTGCCGTGCTCGCCGGCCTCACCGCCGCCCCCGTCGTCTGGAACTCCGTCGACAAGACGGTGAACCTCGTCGTCGACGGGCGCGCCCGGACGGTGCACACGACCGCCCAGGACGTCGGGCAGGTCGTGCGCTCCGCGGGCTTCCGGATCACCGGCCACGACCTGATCGCCCCGGCGGCGTCCGCGCATGTGAAGGACGGCGCCCGCATCGTCCTGCGGCGTGGCCGGTTGCTGCACCTCGACGTCGACGGCAAACGCACTGACGTGTGGACGACGGCGCCGACGGTCGCCGAGGCGCTCACCGAGCTCGGCTACTCGGCTGGTGACTTCGTGTCGGTCTCCCGCGCCCGCCGGCTGCCGCTCGGTGCGACCGACCTCGCCATCCGCACGCCGCGGCTCATCACGGTGGTCCATGACGGCCGCCGGGAACAGGTCACCACGACCGACGCGACCGTCGGAGCGGTGCTGGCCGATCTCGACATCCAGGTCGGGCCCTCGGACCGGGTGTCGGTTCCCACGGATTCGCTTCCGCAGGCCGGCGAGACCATCCGCCTGCAGCGGGTGGCCAAGAAGACGCTGACCAAGACCGTCGCCGTTCCCTTCCCCACTGTGCGGCGCCAGGACCCGACGATGCGCGTCGGCACGACCAAGGTCGTCAGCCCCGGCAAGAAGGGCACAGCGCGCATCACGTACGCGGTCGTCTACATCGACGGAAAGCTCGCCGGCCAGACTCGCCTGCGCTCGGTCGTCGTGGCCAAGCCCTCGCCGCGCGTGGTGAAGGTGGGCACGAAACGGGTCGCGACGGTGACCACCGTCTCGGTGCCCAACGCGCCGGCGCCCGATCCGGGAACGGCGAAAGCGATCGCCCGGCAACTGCTGGCCGCCCGGGGCTGGGGCAGCGCGCAGTACGACTGCCTGGTGACCCTGTGGGACCACGAGAGCGGCTGGCGGGTCCACGCGGCCAACGGCAGCGGCGCGTACGGGATCCCGCAGGCGCTGCCCGGCTCGAAGATGGGCTCGGCCGGGCCGGACTGGCAGAACAACGCCGAGACGCAGATCAAGTGGGGTCTGGGCTACATCGCCTCGCGCTACGGCACCCCGTGCGGCGCTTGGTCGTCGTGGCAGGGCAACGGCTGGTACTGACCGTCGACCGGCGGCGTCGCCACTGAGTCCGGATAGGCTCCGACGATGGAGCTGCTCGATGACGCGCGGGCCCAGCAGGACGACCTCGTCGCACTCCGGCGGGCGCTGCACGCAGATCCGGAGATCGGTCTCGAGCTGCCGCGGACCCAGGAAAAGGTCCTCGCCGCCCTCGACGGCCTGCCGCTCGAGGTGACCCCCGGCAGCCCGGGTCTGTCGTCGGTCGTCGGCGTGCTGCGGGGCGGCCGGTCGAGCGGGCGCAGCGTGCTGCTGCGCGCCGACATGGACGCGTTGCCGGTAGTCGAGGAGACCGGCCTCGACTTCGCCGCGACGAACGGGGCCATGCACGCCTGCGGCCACGACCTGCACACCTCGATGCTGGTGGGGGCGGCGCGCCTGCTCAGCGCGCACCGCGACGAGCTCGGCGGCGACGTCATCTTCATGTTCCAGCCGGGCGAAGAGGGCTATGACGGGGCGCGGCACATGGTCGAGGCTGGCGTGCTGGACGCGGCCGGGGCGCGACCGGAGGCCGCTTTCTTCATGCACGTTGCGTCCTCGACCTTCCCGAGCGGGGCGGTCGCGGTCCGGCCCGGCCCGATGATGGCGGCGGCCGACGTCCTGCACGTCGAGGTCATCGGCTCCGGCGGCCATGCGTCGACACCGCACCGCGCGCAGGATCCGATCGCGGTCGCGGCCGAGATCGTCACCGCGCTGCAGACTCTCGTGACCCGGCAGTTCGACGTCTTCGACCCGGTGGTCGTCACCGTCGGCAGCTTCCATGCGGGCAGCCAGCAGAACATCATCGCCGAGCGGGCCACCTTCGACGCGACCGTCCGTTCGTTCTCACCCGAGCACCAGAAGGCCATCAGCGAGCGCGCGGTCAAGCTGTGCCGCGGGATCGCCGAGGCCCATGGCCTGCGCGCCCACGTCGAGTGGCAGACGCTCTACCCGGTCACCCGCAACGATCCCGCCGAGGCGGCGTTCCTGTCCGACACGGTGGCGGCATTGTTCGGGGCGCCGGCCGCGATCCTGCTGCCGAACCCGCACACCGGGTCCGAGGACTTCAGCCGCGTGCTGGACGAAGTGCCCGGAGCGATGGCGTTCCTCGGAGCCACAGCGCCCGGCCGCGACCCCGAGACGGCACCGTTCAACCACTCGCCCCAGGCGATGTTCGACGAGGACGTGCTGGCATCGGGCGCCGCGCTGTACGCACGGCTCGCCGTCGATCGCCTCGCGTGACCGACCGGCCGACGTCGGCGCTGCTCGGCCCGGCCGAGATCCGGGCCCTGGCGGCGCAGCTGGGGATCCGTCCCACCAAGTCGCTCGGGCAGAACTTCCTGCACGACCCGAACACGATCCGGCGCATCGTCCGGACCGCGTCACTGGCCGACCGCGAGCCGGTGCTCGAGGTCGGCCCCGGGCTGGGGTCCCTGACGTTGGGGCTGCTCGAGGCCGGACACCCCGTCGTCGCGGTCGAAATCGATCCGGTGCTGTCCGGTGCGCTGCCGGGCACAGTCGCGGCGCGAGTGCCGGCGGCGGCGCTGGACGTGTTGAGGGCGGACGCCTTGCGGGTGACCGAGGTGCCGGGGGCGCCGTCCGCCCTGGTGGCGAACCTGCCCTACAACGTCGCCGTGCCCGTGGTGCTGCACCTGCTGTCGGTGCTGCCGTCGCTACAGCGCGGGCTGGTCATGGTGCAGGCCGAGGTCGCCGAGCGGCTCGTCGCGCCGCCGGGGTCGAGGACCTACGGCGTGCCCAGCGTCAAGGCGGCCTGGTACGCCGCGGCCACGCGGGCCGGATCGGTGCCGCCGAGCGTGTTCTGGCCGGTGCCCAACGTGGAATCCGGGCTGGTCCGATTGGTCCGCCGCGACCCGCCGACGACGACGGCCGACCGCCGCGAGGTGTTCGCCGTGGTGGACGCGGCGTTCGCCCAGCGGCGCAAGACGCTCAGGGCGGCTCTGGCCGGGTGGGCGGGGTCGCCGGCGGCGGCCGAGCAGGCGCTGCGGGCCGCCGGCATCAGCCCGCAAGCCCGCGGCGAGACCCTGACGGTGGGCGAGTTCGCCCGCCTGGCCGAGCACAAGCCGGGGTGACGTCGTTTTCCGAAGTTGTCCGTGCGCGGCCACGCCATGACGTGGGGAAGCACGGACAACTTGCGAGAAGGTGGGGGTCAGCTTCGGCCGGCGAACAGGCTCGTCACCGAGCCGTCCTCGAAGACTTCCCTGATCGCCTTGCCGAGCAGCGGGGCGATCGACAGAACGGTCAGCTTGTCGAACTGCTGCTCGGGCTGGATGGGCAGCGTGTTGGTGACGATCACCTCGCTGATCCGGCTGTTCTTCAGCCGGTCGGTCGCCGTGCCCGAGAAGATGCCGTGCGTGGCCGCGATGACCACGTCGGTCGCGCCCTCGGCGAAGAGCAGGTCGGCGGCCTTGGTGATCGACCCGGCGGTGTCGATCATGTCGTCGATGAGCAGGCAGCAGCGGCCGGCGACCTCACCGACGACCCGGTTCGCGACGACCTCGTTGGCCGAGTCGATGCTGCGGGTCTTGTGCACGAACGCGAGATCGCGGCCGCCGAGCGCATCGGCCCACTGTTCGGCCGTCCGCACCCGGCCGGTGTCGGGCGAGACCACCGCGAGGTCCTCGCCGCCGTACTTCTCGCCGACGTACTCGGCCAGCAGCGGCAGCGCGAACAGGTGGTCGACCGGTCCGTCGAAGAACCCCTGGATCTGCGCGGTGTGCAGATCGACGGCCATCAGCCGGTCGGCACCAGCGGTCTTGAACAGGTCGGCGATCAGCCGGGCCGAGATCGGCTCGCGGCCGCGATGCTTCTTGTCCTGGCGCGAGTACGGATAGAAGGGTGCGACGACGGTGATCCGCTTGGCCGACGCCCGCTTCAGCGCGTCGACGAGGATCAGGCTCTCCATCACCCAGTCGTTGATGGGCGTGGTGTGCGACTGGATGACGAACGCGTCGGTGCCGCGGACCGAGTCGTTCGGCCGGATGAACAGCTCGCCGTTGGCGAACTGCCGGCGCGTTGTCGGGGTGACCGTCACGCCGATCTGCGCGGCGATCTCGTCGGCCAGCTCGGGATACGCACCGCCCGACAGCAGCACCAGACTCTTGCGCCCGACCATCTCGAGGTTCGGCATCATTCAGTCTTTCTTGTCGTCGGCGGCCCGGGCGGCAGCTTCCGCAGCGGCAGTTCCCGGTCTCTTCCGTGCCACCCAGCCTCGCACGTTGCGCTGTGGCGCCCGGGCGACGGCCATGGCGCCCGGGGGGACGTCCTGGGTGATGATCGAGCCGGCCGCGGTGTAGGCCCCGTCCCCGACCTCGACCGGCGCGACGAACATGTTGTCCGCACCTCCGCGGACATGGTTCCCAATCACGGTGTGGTGCTTCTCGACGCCGTCGTAATTGACGAAGACCGTGGCTGCACCGATGTTCGTGTGCTCGCCGATCGTCGCGTCCCCGACGTAGGACAGGTGCGGGATCTTCGTGCCTTCGCCGACATCGGCCTTCTTGAGCTCGACGTAGGTCCCGACGTGGACGCCGTCGGCGAGGACGGTGCCGGGCCGCAGATACGCGTAGGGGCCGGTCGTGACGTCGGCCCCGACGCAGGCCTCGATCGCGACGGTGCGGGTCAACCGGCTGCGCGGGCCGACCTCGGTCCGGGTCAAGCTGGTCTGCGGGCCGATCTCGGCGCCCTCGCCGATGCGGCAGTCCGACAGTTCGACCGACGGCCAGAGCGTGACGTCGGGCTCGATCCGGACGTCTACGTCGACCCAGGTGGTCAGCGGGTCCACGACAGTCACGCCCGACCGCATGTGCGCCTCGAGCAGGCGCGTGTTGTACAGCCGGTGCGCGGCGGCCAGCTGGACCCGGTCGTTGACGCCGGCCGTCTCAGCGGCGGGCGCGATGACGGCGGCGATCCGGTGACCGGCGCCGGCCAGGATGCCGATGACGTCGGGCAGGTACTCCTCGCCCTGCGCGTTGTCCGTGGACAGCCGGCCGACCGCGTCGCGCAGGAGCGCGTGGTCGAAGGCATAGACGCTCGTGGCGATCTCGGCGACCTGCCGCTCGTCGTCGGTGGCGTCCTTGTGCTCGACGACGCGGGCGACGGCACCGTCGGCACCGCGGATCACCCGGCCGTACCCGGTCGGGTCGTCGACGACGCTGGTGAGCAGGGTCGCCGCCGCGCCGGCGGACTCGTGCTCGGCCACGAGGGCGGCCAGCGTCGCGCCGGTCAGCAGCGGGGTGTCGCCGGGCAGCACGACGACCGTGCCGCCCGCATCGGCCGGCACCGCCTCGAGCGCCAGCCGCACCGCGTGCCCGGTGCCGTGCTGCTCGGCCTGTACGACCGGCGTGGCGGACGGAGCGATCCCGGTCAGGTGGGCCGTCACCTCGTCGCGCCGGTGTCCGACGACCACGACGGTGTTGTCCGCGTCGAGGCCGGACGCGGCGGCCACGACGTGACCGAGCAGCGATCGTCCGGCGAACCCGTGCAGCACCTTGGGCAAGGCCTTGGAGCGCATCCGGGTGCCCTCACCGGCGGCGAGGACGAGAACGGCAGGCAGCCGATCAGCCACGGCGGGAGGGCCCCTTTCGGCGGTTTCGGACCCGGCACTGGCCGGCTTGCTGGGGGACTCGGACTCGAACCGAGACTGCACGGCTCCAAAGGCCGGCGGGCTGCCGATTACCCCATCCCCCATCTTGGATGGCTCTTCGCGCGAGCGCTCATCGCAGGCTCGCTCCGCTCCTCAGTCGCTTCGCTCCCTACGATGCTCACTCGCTGGATGGCTCTTCGCGCGAGCGCTCATCGCAGGCTCGCTCCGCTCCTCAGTCGCTTCGCTCCCTACGATGCTCACTCGCTGGATGGCTCCTCGCGCGAGCGCTCATCGCAGGCTCGCTCCGCTCCTCAGTCGCTTCGCTCCCTACGATGCTCACTCGCTGGATGGCTCTTCGCGCGAGCGCTCATCACGCGAAGCCCAGTCAGCCTATTTCATGGCCGAGGTGCCGCCGTCGCGGATCGGTGACTACGCTGACGTAACCTACGCTTCCGTAACGTTGGAGTACCGCTTCCCATGACCGTGGTCGACGAACGCCCCGACATCACCCCCGACGCCCCGAAGCCGGTGTTCGAAGGCACCAAGCGTCGCGGCGAGCAGTTCATGCTGTACAGCTTCGTCATCGTCCCGTTCCTCGCGTTCCTGGCGGCCGTCCCGGTGGCGTGGGGATGGGGCATGAACTGGACGGACGTCGTCCTGGTCGTCGTCTTCTACTACGTGTCCGGGCTCGGCATCACCGTCGGCTATCACCGTCTCTTCACCCACGGCTCCTTCAAGGCGAACCGGCCCCTGCGCATCGCGGTCGCCATCGCCGGATCGATGGCGATCGAGGGCCCGGTGATCCGCTGGGTCGCCGACCACCGCCGCCACCACGCCTACAGCGACCGCGACGGCGACCCGCACTCCCCGTGGCGCTACGGCGAGACGACCGGGGCGCTGATGAAGGGCCTGTTCTGGGCCCACCTCGGCTGGATGTTCGACGAGAACCACACCAACCGCGAGAAGTACACGCCCGACCTCATGCGGGACAGGGACATTCGCATCGTCGATACGTTGTTCCCGGTCTGGTTGTTGCTTTCCATGCTGCTGCCGCCGGCCATCGCGGGCCTGGTCCGCCTGTCGTGGGGCGCCGCGCTGTCGGCGTTCTTCTGGGCGTCGCTCGTCCGGATCTTCCTGCTGCACCACGTCACCTGGTCGATCAACTCGATCTGTCACGCCATCGGCGAACGGCCGTTCCAGGCCCGCGACAAGAGCGCGAACTTCTGGCCGCTAGCGATCCTGAGCTTCGGCGAGAGCTGGCACAACATGCACCATGCCGACCCCACCGCGGCCCGGCACGGGGTCCTGCGCGGGCAGCTCGATGCGTCGGCCCGCGTCATCTGGCTGTTCGAGAAGTTCGGCTGGGCGACCGACGTGCGGTGGCCCAAGGCCGAGCGGCTCGCCAAGCTCCGCGTCGACCCGGCCTAGGTGACCGCGGCGCGGGTGGCGAAGGCCGGGTCGCGCCAGGCCTCGGTCTCGAGCACCGCCCGCAGTGTGTCCATGGCGTCCCACACCTCGACGTAGGACAGGTACAGCGGGGCGAAGCCCAGCCGCAGCAGGTCGGGCGCCCGGAAGTCGCCGACCACGCCGCGGGCGATGAGCGCCTGTGTCAGCTCGTAGGCGAAGGGCAGCTGCAGTGCGACCTGCGAACCGCGACGGGCCGGGTCGCGCGGCGTCACGCTCGGCACGCCGAGTGCGTCGGCGTAGCCGAGGACGAGCGAGGTGAGCGCCAGGGACTTCGCCCGGAGGTCGAGCAGCGACACTCCGTCGAACACGTCCAACGCGGCGTCGAGGGAGCGCATGGCCAGCACCGGTGGGGTGCCGATCCGGGCCCGCTCGACGCCGGGGGCCGGTGCGTAAACAGCATCGAGCTGGAACGGGGCGACATGGCCCTGCCATCCGCACAGCGGCAGGTCGGCGCCGTCCTGGTGGCGGGCGGCCAGGTAGATCCACGCCGGCGCGCCCGGGCCGCCGTTGAGGTACTTGTAGGAGCAGCCCACCGCCGCGTCGGCACCCAGGGCGTCCAGCTCGAAGGGCACGGCACCAGCGACGTGCGCGAGGTCCCACAGCATCAGCGCACCCGCCGCGTGCACGGCCTGCGTCACCGCCGCGGCGTCCCACAGTTGGCCCGTCCGGTAGTCGACGGCGCTGAAGGAGACGACGGCGACGTCCGGACCGAGCACCGCGCCCACGTCATGCGGCGAGACGCGGATCAGCTGCATGCCCAGGAGGCGCGCGACCGACTCGGCGAGGTACTGGTCGGTCGGGAAGTTCGCCTCGTCGGTCACGATGGTGCGCCGGCCCGGGTTCAGCCGGGCGAGCGCGACGAGGGCCTGGAAGAGCTGGATGCTCGTCGAGTCGCCGCACATCACTTGGCTCGGCGCTGCCCCGACCAGGGCGCCGATGCGGTCGCCGACCCGGGCCGGCAGCGTCCACCACCCGTTGCTGTTCCACGAGCCGATCAGGTCGCGGCCCCACTCGCGTTCGACGGTGTCCTGCACGGCGTCCCGCACACCGGTGGGCAGCGCGCCGAGGGAGTTGCCGTCGAGATAGACCCGGCCTTCGGGCAGGACGAAGCGGGCCCGGGCATACCCGAGCGGGTCGGCCTCGTCGGCGGCCTGCGCGGCCGCCCGGGACGCGATCGGCTCAGGCACCGCGCACCTCCCACAGGTCCGGGAACGCCGGCCGGAAGAGCGTCGCGCGCAGGTATTCGGCCCCGGCCGAGCCGCCGGTGCCCATCTTCGCGCCGATGATCCGTTCGACCATCTTGACGTGCCGGTAGCGCCATTCCTGGATGCCCTCGTCGATGTCGACGAGCGCCTCGCAGACCTCGGAGGCCGGGTTGTCGTCGTCGTCGTACGCGGCGGTGAGCACCTCCACGATGGCCGGGTCGCCGCCGCGCCACGGCTCGGCCGGATTGCGTTCCAGGGCCGGCGGCGGCACGTCGTAGCCGGTCACTGAAAGGTAGCGCAGCAGTGAGTCGAACACGGACCGGCGCTGCAGCGCGGCCGCGGTGCCGGGGTCGTCGGCCGGCAGGTCGCGGCGGCCGAGCACCGCCTCGAGCTCGCGGAACTGGTCGGACTGGAAGCCGCTGGAGGACCCGAGGTGCGGGCGGAACGAGGCGAACTGCCGGGGCGTCATCGTCTCCAGCACGTCGAGCTGCCCGACGATCGTCTTCAGGATCTTGGCGATCCGCCGCGCGGTGTGCAGCGCTCCCGTGCCCTGGCCCGTCTCCAGCCGGGTCTGCAGCAGCGCCGCCTCGTGCAGGATCTGCTTGAACCACAGCTCGTAGACCTGATGAATGATCACGAACAGCAGCTCGTCGTGCTCGTCGGTTGCCGGTGACTGGCACGCGAGCAGCTCGGGAAGCCGCAGGTAGCTGCTGTAAGTGACCGAGTCCGTGGAGGTCTCCATGGGACCATCATGGGTGATGAGTGACAGCGAAGGTCGGGCCCGCGTGCGGATGACCGGTCGGGAACGGCGGGAGCAGCTCGTGCTCGTCGGCCGCGCGCTGTTCGCCGAGAAGGGCTTCGACGGGACGTCCATCGAGGAGATCGCGGCGCGGGCCAAGGTCAGCAAGCCGGTCGTCTACGAGCACTTCGGCGGCAAGGAAGGGCTCTACGCCGTTGTCGTCGACCGCGAGATGAGCGCCCTGCTCGACCGGCTGACGCAGGTGCTGTCGGCCGGCCAGCACCCGCGCGAGCTCGTCGAGCAGGCCGCGTTGGCCCTGCTCACCTACATCGAGGAAGAGGCCGACGGCTTCCGGATCCTGTCCCGGGACTCCACCTCCGGGGCGTTTTCCTCGCTGCTCAACGATTTGGCCAACCAGGTCGAATACGTGCTCGTCCGGGAATTCGGGCAGCGGGGGATCACCACCAAGCACGCCGCCATGTATGCGCAGATGCTGGTCGGAATGGTCGCGCTCACCGGGATGTGGTGGCTCGAGGAGGGCAAGCCGAGCCGCGAGGAGGTTGCCGCGCATCTGGTCAATCTGGGCTGGAACGGACTGGCCCATCTGGAGGCCAAACCGCGGCCCTTTCCGCGGCGCAAGAGCTAACGCGGGCCGTCGCCAGGTGCTCGCGCCCGCGTACGGTGGGGCGGGTGGTGTCGCGCGGACGGCGTGCGCCTGCGACGATGTGCGCATGCAGGGCGATTCCGCAACCCGCGAGGACGCGCCGGGAGCGGCTGGTTCCGGACCACGCGCCCGTCCGGTGCCACGGCGCCGCGTCCCGCCGACCCTCGGAACCGACACGCCCCCCGAGTCCGGTTCGGCGGAGCCGCGCGGCGCCGCGAACGGCTCCGTCGATCTCGACAAGCCCAGCGGACGGCACGCCGCCCCCGCCTCGCTGGCCGGGGCGCCGAGTGCGGAGACTTCGGCGTCGCCGCCGGCCGAACCGCTCGCCCCGTCCACCCCGACCGCACTGAGCGCCCCGCACGACGAGGCCCAAGCCATCGTCAACGACGCCCTCGAGCAGGCGGCGCTGGTCATTGCCAACGCCGAGCACAGCGCCGAGACGATGCTCGCCCAGGCGCGTGAGGACGCCGAGCGCGAGGTCTCCAACGGCAAGGCGGCCGCGGGCGTCCTGCGCGAGCAGGCCGAGGCCATCGTCGCCGCCGCGCGGCGCCGGGGCGAGGAGATCGACGCGCAGCACGCCCAGCGGCTGCTCGAGCTGCAGTCCGAGCTCGACGCCATGGCTGGAGCGCAGACCCGCGAACTCGCCGCCGCGCGCGCCAATCACGAACGCCGGCTGGCCGGAGAGGCCGAAGACGCGCAGGCCCGCATCGACGCGCTGATGGCCGAGGCGCGGGAGCACGCCCGCGCCGTCCGCGAAGGCGCCGAGAACGAGGTAGCCGGGGCCAAGGACGAGGCGGAGCAGATCCGCCTCGACGCCCGCGAGCACCGCAATGCGATCCTCGAAGAAACTCGCGAGACGGTCGCCCTGGAACTAGCCGAGGCGCGCGAGCAGACCGCCTGGACGCAGCAGACGATCGCCGACCTGATGGCCGCGGCCGAGGCGGACGCGGCCAAGATCCGGCAGAGCGCGACCGCCGACGCGGAGCAGGTCCGTGAGCGCGCGCGCAGTGAAGCCGCCGCCGCGGTGGCGGCCGCGCAGGCCCAGGCCGAGCAGATCGCCGACGCCGCCCTGCACGCCAGCGAGGACCTCGCCGCCCGAGCCAACGCAGCCCTGGACGACGCCGAGGCCGACGCCGGCGTCATCCGACAGCAGGCCGGCGATGACGCCGAGGAGATCCTCAGCCAGGCCGCCGAGCAGGCCCGCTCCGCCGAGGAGCGCGCCCAGCGGCGCATCGCCGAAGCCGAGACCGGTGCCCGCGCGGTCCGCGAGCGGGCCGCCGACCAGCTGGCCCGGGCGCAGGACGAGGCCCGCGAGGTGCGCCGGTCGGCGCGCGATGAGGCAAGCCGGACAATTGCCAGCGCCCGGGATGAAGCGGACGAACTACGCTCCAAGGCACGCTCTATCCTGGCCGAGGCCCGGGCCGAGGTCGCTGTCCTTTCGGCCCACCGTGACGAGATCAGTAAGCAGTTGGGGGACCTGTCCGGCGTCATCGAGGCGCTTGCAGTCTCCGAACGTCCCCAGACCGCCAGACCGAAGCCCCCCGAAACCGACGAGGTACCGAGAGAGTCATGACTTCACAGAATTCGCTCCCGTTCAAAAGCGTCCGGCATGGCTATGACCCCGTCGAGGTCGAGCGCCACGTCACGGAACTCTCCAGGACCGCAGAAGAGGCTCAACAGCGCGCCGACGAGCTGGCCGAGCAGCTGCGCCGCGCCGAGAAGGCGAAGGCCGCCAAGCCGCTGCCGCCGGCCGAGCCGACCTTCCACGACTTCGGCAAGCGCATCGGGCGCATCCTCGCCATCGCCGAGGAAGAGGCCGAGGAGATGCGCAATGCCGCCGTCGCCGAGGTCGACAGCCGGCTCGCCGAGGCCGAAGAGACCGCCGCGACCACCCGTCAGGAAGCCGACGCGTACGCGAACGAGGTCCGCACCTCGGCCGACGAGCACGCCAGCCGGCTGATCGAGGACGCCAAGCGCGCCGCCGACCAGATGGCCGACGAGGCCGAGCGGATGGCGATCGCCCGCAGCGGTGAGGCCGAGGCGCTCTACGAGGAGCAGCGGGCCCGCGCCGCCAAGGCCGCCGCCGACTTCGAGCAGACGCTGGCCGAGCGGCGCGACACCGCCGAGCAGCAGTTCCAGGAGCGGGCCGAGGTCGCCGAGCGCGAGCTCGAGGCCGCGCGGAACCGCGTCGCCAAGCTGCGCGCCGAGGGTGACCAGTTGCAGGCCGAGGCCGCGCGCCGCGCTCAGCAGCTGCAGGCCGACGCCGAGCGCAAGGCCGAGCAGATCGTCGCCGACGCCATGGAGCGGGCCGACCGCATCCGCGGCGAGTCCGAGCGCGAGCTGGCGGCCGCGACCCAGCGCCGCAACGCCATCAACGCGCAGCTGACCAACGTCCGGCAGATGCTGGCGACGCTGTCGGGCACCGCGGGTGCCGCCGGCGCCGACGAGGACGAGCCGGAGCACACGCCTCGCCCGTCCTGAAACATTCCCGTTGAGGCCTGTCGAAACAAGGGCCCGTGGTGCGACGCCCAGATGTAAGGGCAACTCGCAACGAAGGGCAAATCACCATGGGCACAATCGGCGTGCACGAATTCATCAGCCTCGACGGCGTCTTCGAGGACCCGAGGTGGACGGCGCCGTACGGCTTCACCGAGGGGATGGGCCGCACGATCGGGGAGCTGACCGCGGCCAGCTCGGCGATCCTGCTCGGTCGGACGACGTTCCAGATGTTCGCGCCGGCCTGGTCCGGCCGCACGGCCGATTTGGATCCCGGCGCGCCGTTCTTCAACGACACGCCCAAGCACGTCGTCTCGTCGACCCTGACCTCGGCCGACGAGTGGCAGAACTCGAGCATCCTCGGCGGGTACGACCCGGCTGCGATCCGTCGGCTGAAGGACGAGGTCGACGGTGGCATCTACATCAGCGGCAGCGGCACGTTGGTGCGGGCCTTGCTGGCGGACGGGCTGGTGGACGAGCTGCACCTGCTCATGTACCCGCTCGTGCTCGGCCGCGGTGCTCGGCTGTTCCCCGATGGCAGCCCGCGCATCCCGCTGGAGCTGGCGTCACAGGAGACGTTCGAGAACGGCGTCATCCATCTGACGTACCGCCCGACGGCCTGACCGACGGATCACTCGTGCTCTGAGGCGAGCGCGAGCCACGACTCCTCGGTGGCCTCGCGGTCGGCCACGACCGAGCGCAGCTCGGCGTCGAGTTCGGCCACCCGCGGGTAGTCGGCGGCGGCGGCGGCGAGCTGGTCGTGCAGCGTCGCCTCGCGCTTGTGCAGCGTGTCGATGCGCCGCTCGAGGCGGGTGAGTTCCTTGCGCGCGGCGCGGGTGTCGCCTCGTCGCTCGCGCCGGTCCTCGGCTGCGGCTGATTCGGCGCGGGCGGCGCCGGCGGCACGACGCTGCAGGTACTCGTCCACGCCGCCGGGCAGCGCGGCGAGCGAGCCGTCGCCGAGCAGCGCGACGGTCGTGTCGCAGACGCGTTCGAGCAGGTAACGGTCGTGACTGACGACCACGATCGTGCCCGGCCAACCGTCGAGCAGGTCCTCGAGTTCGGCGAGGGTGTCGGTGTCGAGGTCGTTGGTGGGCTCGTCCAGCAGCAGCAGGTTCGGCTGGGTCAGCAGCAGTCGCAGCAGCTGCAGTCGGCGCCGCTCCCCGCCGGACAGGTCACCGACCGGCGTCCACTGCCGCTCGTTGGCGAAACCGAAGCGCTCGGCCAGTTGCCCGGCCGACAGCTCGACGCCTTCGAGCTCGGCCGTGGTGCGTACCTCGCTCACCGCTTCGATCACCCGCAGGTGGTCGGGCAGCTCGCGGATCTCCTGGCTCAGGTGCGCGGTGTGGACGGTCTGGCCCACCTTCACGGTGCCCGTCGTCGGCGGAATCTCCTGCGCGAGCAGGCGCAGCAGATGCGTCTTGCCGGACCCGTTGACCCCGATGACGCCGATCCGGTCGCCGGGGCCGACGTGCCAGGTCACGTGGTCGAGCAGCATGCGGTCGCCAACCTTCATCGTCACGTCCTCGACGTCGACGACTGTGCGGCCGAGGCGGCGCTGGGCCAGTGCTCGCAGCTCGACGGAGCGCCGCGGAGGGGGAACGTCGGCGATCAGCGCTTCGGCCGCGTCTATCCGGAAGCGCGGCTTGGACGTGCGGGCCGGCGGGCCGCGGCGCAGCCAGGCCAGCTCCTTGCGCAGGAGGTTCTGCCGGCGCGCCTCGGACGCGTCGGCCTGCCGCGCCCGCTCGGCGCGGGCCAGCACGTAGGCCGCGTACCCCCCGTCGAAGGGGCGGACGCCGCCGTCCCCGATCTCCCACATGCGTTCGCAGACGGCGTCGAGGAACCAGCGGTCGTGGGTGACGACCAGCAGCGCGCCCCGCCGAGGGCGCAGGTGCTCGGCCAGCCACGTGATGCCCTCGATGTCGAGGTGGTTGGTCGGTTCGTCGAGGACGAGCAGGTCGGCCTGCTGCACGAGGGCGGCGGCCAACGCCACGCGGCGCCGCTCGCCGCCGGAAAGGCGGGCCAGATCGGAGTCCAGCCCGACCGCGGCCAAGCCCAGCCCCTCGAGGATCGAGCGGACCGCGGCGTCGCCGGCCCACTCGTGCACGGCGCCGTCGCCGACGACGTAGCTGCGCACCGTCGTCGCGGCCGGGAGGTCGCTGCGCTGGTCGACCCGGGCGACGTGGACGCCGCCGGTCCGGGTGACCCGCCCGGAGTCCGGAAGGTCCTCACCGACGATCAGGCGCAGCAAGGTCGACTTGCCGCCGCCATTGCGGCCGACCACGCCGATCCGTTCGCCGTCCCCGACGCCGAGGGAGACCGAGTCGAGGACCACGGTCGTGCCGTAGGCCTTGTTGACGTTCTCGAGGTTGACGAGGTTCGCCATCACGCCACCACGTGTGCGCCGGGAGCCGGCCCGGACGCGACCCGCGCGGCCCGGCACACGCCGGCGGCCAGCAGCCCGGCCGCGACTTGGTCGGCGGCGGACTCGTCGGGACACAGGAACGCGCACGTCGGGCCCGAGCCGGAGACGACGCCGGCCAGCGCGCCCGCGGCGGCCCCGGCGGCGAGGGTGTCGGCCAGGGCCGGACGTAGGACGAGGGCCGCCGCCTGCAGGTCGTTGACCAGCGTGGCCGCGACGCCTGCGACGTCGCCCCCGGCAAGGGCGGCGAGCAGCGCGCCGGGATCGCCGGCCGGCGGCGGTGCCGTTCCGGCCGCCCGCTGCCGGTCGAGTTCGGCATACGCGGCGCCGGCCGAGATGCCACCGTCGGCCAGTGCGAGGGCCCAGTGCAGCCGGCCGGTGGTCGCGAGCGGGCTGAGCAGCTCGCCGCGCCCGGTGCCCACGGCTGTGCCGCCCAGCAGCGGGAAGGCGACGTCGGAACCCAGTCGGGCAGCCAGCTCGCCGAGGTCGGCCCGCACTCCCCACAGCCGGGCGCATGCCACCAGTGCGGCCGCCGCATCGGCCGACCCGCCGGCCATGCCACCGGCGACCGGGATCGCCTTGTCCAGTTCCAGCCGGAGCCCCGGGTCGTCCAGCCCCACGGTCTCGGCCACCAGGGCGACGGCCTGCCAGGCCAGGTTGGTCTCGTCGGTCGGCAGGTCGCCGGCCCCTTCGCCGGTGATCGTCAGGCTCGTCAGCTCGTCCGGGCGGGCGACAAGTTCATCGACCAGATCGACGGCGTGGAAGACGTTGAACACCTCGTGGAACCCGTCCCCGCGCCGGGCGCCGACACCCAGATGGAGGTTGACCTTCGCCGGTGCCCGCACGCGGACGACGTCGGCAGAGAGCACCCGACCACCCTACGGATCGGCTCCCTAAAGCTCGCGCAGCGCCGGAAGCAGCTCCTTCTCCGACCACTCGAGGAACGGTGCCTGGTGCTCGCCCCCGATCTGGACGAGGGCGACGTGGGTGAAGCCGGCGTCGGTGAACTGCCTCACGGCGTCGACGACCGCGTCCACGTCGCTGCCGCAGGGGATCGACTCGGCGACGTCGTCCTTGGTGACGAACTGGGTCGCGCCGGCGAAGCCGGCCGGGCCCGGCAGCTCGGCGTTGACCTTCCAGCCGCCGCCGAACCAGCGGAACTGGTCGTGCGCCCGCTCGATCGCGGCGTCCTTGTCGGTGTCGTAGCAGACGGGCAGCTGGCCGACCCGCGGCTTGCCCTTGCCACCGGCGGCGTCGAACTGCTCGCCCAGCGAGGCGTCGGGCTCCACCGCGATCATCAGGTCGGCGACTCGCCCGGCGAGCTCGCACGACTGGGCGCCGGAGACGGCCATGCCGATGCGCGGGGGCGGCTCCCCGAGGTCCCACAGCTTGGCCGAGTCGACGCGGTAGTGCTGCCCCACGAAGTTGACGTAGCCGCCGTCGAGCAAGGCCTTGATGATGTCCACCGCTTCGGCGAACATCTCGTGCCGTTCGTTCGCGCCGGGCCAGCCGCGTCCGACGATGTGCTCATTCAGGTTCTCGCCGGCACCCAGGCCCAGGGTGAAGCGGCCGTTGCTGAGCAGGCCGAGCGTCGCGGCCTGCTGGGCGACGACGGCGGGGTGGTAGCGGAACGTCGGGCAGGTCACATAGGTCATGAGGTCGACCGTCTCGGTGGCCTGGGCCACCGCGCCGAGGGTCACCCACGCGTTCGGTGCGTGTCCCTGGCTGTCCAGCCACGGGAAGTAGTGGTCGCTACTGACCTCGAAGTCGAATCCGGCCCTTTCCGCGGCCACCGCGTCGTGGACGAGCGCGGGCGGCCCAGCCTGCTCGGTCATCAAGGTGTATCCGATTTGCGCCATGGAAGCGGCCTACCCGGCCGTGCGCGGCGAGTTAACGAGACTCCGGTAAGCTGACGAGGTTGCCCCGGCGAGGGACCGTTTGAGCGGATCCGTCATCGACGCGGTGTCGTTCGTCGACGCGCGTCATGCGTCCGAGGCACCGCGACGAATTCGAGATCGAAATTCTTAGAGGAGTACAGCTGTGTCCGAGGTTCGATTGCCCGCCGAGACGCGCACCGAGTTCGGCAAGGGTGGCGCTCGCCGCACCCGCCGGGCCGGCAAGGTGCCGGCCGTGATCTACGGTCACGGCGACGATCCGCGACACGTGGCCCTGCCCGCCCGCGAGTTCGCCAACGCGATCCGCCACGGCGGCTCCAACGTGCTCCTCACCCTCGACGTCGAAGGCGGCGAGCAGCTCGTCATCCCGAAGTCGATCCAGCGCCACCCGATCAAGGGTCACTTCGAGCACGTCGACCTGCTGGCGGTGCGTCGCGGTGAGAAGGTGACCATCGACGTCCCGATCACCGTCGTCGGCGACGTGGTGCCCGGCGGCCTGGTCAACCTCGAGAACACGAGCATCAGCGTCGAGGCTGAGGCCACCCACCTGCCGACCGGCATCGAGGTGAGCATCACCGATCTCGCGTTCGGCACCCAGATCACCGCGGGCGACGTCCAGCTGCCGTCCGGCTCTTCGCTGATCACCGACCCGGACAACCTGATCCTCTCGATCGCCGAGGCCCCGACCGCCGAGCAGCTCGAGGCCGAGGACGCCGCGGCGGCCGAGGAGCTGGGCATCGTCCAGGACGCGCCCCAGACCGAGTCGAGCGACGACTCCGACACCGGTGGCGACTCCGGCGAGAACGCCTCCGCCGAATAGTCCGAGCACCTTCCCGTGGCCGACGACAGAACCCTTGTCGTCGGCCTCGGCAATCCCGGGCCCAAGTACGCCGGCACCCGGCACAACGCCGGGTTCCTCGTCGTCGACCTGCTCGCCGAGCGCATCGGCGGCCGGTTCAAGGCCCACAAGGGACGCGCGGACGTCGTGGAGGGCCGCGTGGCCGGGCAGCCGGTCGTGCTGATGAAGCCGAAGTGCTACATGAACGAGTCGGGCGGTCCGGTCGCCTCCATCGCCCGCTTCTACAAGGTGCCGGTCGAGCGAATCACTGTCATCCACGACGACCTCGACCTGCCGTACGGGACGGTGCGGCTCAAGGCCGGCGGCGGGGACGGCGGGCACAACGGCCTGCGTTCGATGAGCTCGGCGCTCGGTTCGAGGGACTATGCACGGGTGCGGTTCGGCATCGGTCGGCCGCCCGGCCGGCAGGACCCCGCCGACTACGTGCTGCGCGAGTTCGCGGCCGCGGAACGCAAGGACCTCGGCTTCCACGTCGACCGCGCCGCCGACGCCATCGAGCTGCTGCTGGCCCAAGGCCTGCTGGCCGCCCAGAACTCGTTCCACTCCTAGCCCGCTTTGCACCTTTCAGGGCTGCTGGAACGGCCCGATTGCAGCGCTGAAAGGTGGAAAGCGGGGGGTGGTCAGACCGCGAACAGGCCGGCTTGCTGCGCCTCGTGCGACAGCAGCCACTGCTTGGCCGGCAGGCCGCCGCCGTAGCCGGTCAGCGAGCCGTTGGCGCCGATCACCCGGTGGCACGGCACGATGATCGACACCGGGTTCTGCCCGTTGGCCAGCCCGACCGCCCGCGCGGCCCCCGGGGCGCCGATGGAGGCGGCCAGCGCGCCGTAGCTCGTCGTCTCGCCGCAGGGGATCTCACGCAGCGCCGCCCAGACGCGTCGCTGGAACGCGCTGCCGATCATGTGCAGCGGCAGGTCGAATTCGGTCCGGGTGCCCGCGAAGTACTCGCGGAGCTGGGTGCGGATGTCGTCGAACGCGCCGTCGTCGCGCGTCCAGCCCTCGGCCGGCTCGGCCTTGTGACGTCCGGTCGGCAGCAACAGGGCGGTGATGCCCTCGTCGTCGCGGGCGACCAGCAGCGTGCCCAGAGGCGAGTCGATCGTGGTGTAGCGGGTCATGGCGCAACGCTCCAGAGGTCGGCGTACAGATGGGCCCATAGGTGGTAGGTGGCGTAGCTGCGCCAGGGCGCCCACGCCGGTTCGCCGTCGGTGAGATCGAGGCCGAGGTCGTCGGCCGCTCGGCGGACGACGAGGTCGGACGTCAACAGCACGTCGGGATGCGCGACGGCACGCATCAGCAGGTAGTCAGCCGTCCAGGGACCTACTCCGGGCAGTCCGAGCAGGGCCGCACGGATCTGGTCGCGGTCGGCACCGGGATCGAGCTCGATCCCCCCGCCGGCGAACGCGGTAGCGACCCCGACGATCGAGCGACCGCGGGCCCGGGGCATCGGCAGGTCGGCGGGGTCGAGCGCGGCGAGGTCGGCGGCGGACGGGAAGAGCAGCCACGGTTCGTCGGCAAACGCGGACCGGCCGGACGCCGCGACGATGCGGCCGAGCACGGTCCGCGCGCCGCTGACCGAGATCTGCTGGCCGACGATGGTGCGCACCGCCGTTTCGAAGCCGTCGACGGTGCCGGGTGAGCGTAGGCCGGGCCGCTTTGCGACGAGCGGGGCCAGGGCCGGGTCGTCGCCCAGGACCGCGTCGACGGCGACGGGGTCGGCGTCGAGATCCAGCAAGCGCCGGACGCGGGCCACCACCGCCACGAGATCGCGCGTGTCGTGCAGCCGGGCGCGGCACAGGACGGCGCCGTCGCCGGCTGACAGGGACACCAGCGCCGGACCGTGCGGCGCGGCCAGGACCCGGCTGAACACGCCGTCGGTGTACTGCTCGAGGCCGGGGACGGCGTGCGCGCCCAGCAGGTCCAGCAGCGTCGTCAGCTGGATCGGTTGCCGGTACGGCAGCCGCAGCGACACCACACCGGCCTCCACCGGGGCACCGGGTCGCCGATTCGCCCGCAGGCTGCTCGGCGTCGTCGCGAACACCTCGCGCACGGTGTCGTTGAACTGGCGGACGCTGGCGAAGCCGGCGGCGAACGCGACATCGGTGACCGGCAGGTCCGTGGTCTCGAGCAACAGCCGCGACGTCTGGGCGCGCTGCGCCCGTGCCAGGGCGAGCGGGCCGGCGCCGACCTCGGCAACCAGCGTGCGGTGCAGCTGGCGCTCGGAGTAGCCCAGCCGGCCGGCCAGCCCCGGAACGCCCTCGCGGTCGACGACGCCGTCGCCGATCAGCCGCAGGGCCCGGCCGGCGAGATCGCCGCGGGCGTTCCATTCCGGCGAGCCCGGCGATGCGTCGGGGCGGCAGCGCTTGCACGCCCGGTAGCCGGCCCGCTGGGCCGCGGCCGCGCTCGGGTGGAAGGTGACGTTGCGCCGCTGCGGGGTGATGGCCGGGCAGGACGGCCGGCAGTAGATGCCGGTGGTGCGCACGGCGGTGAAGAACCAGCCGTCGAAGCGCGGGTCGCGCGACTGCACCGCCCGGTAGCAGGTGTCGGCGTCCGGAAGAAGCATGGACCCAGTCTGCCCTGCTCCACCCACATCGACTGGCGGTTTTCGGACGCCACCCTGGCGCTATTCCGAACGGACGTCGAGGCCGAGATTGCGGGCGAGGACGACCGCCTGCTCCCAGGTCACGATGGCCCCGCCGATGGTCACCTCGTTGGGGTCGAGCGAGTCGATCTGGGACCCGCGCAGATCGCAGGCCGAGACATCGGAGCGCGACCACATCGCCGACCGGAGGTCGCACTTGGCGAGCTTCGCGCCGCGCAACCGGGCGCCGGTCAGATCGGCCTCGCGCAACTCGGCACCGGTGAACGACGCCCGCCGCAGATCGGCGCCGGGCAGCCCGACGAACGACCAGGTGCCGCCGTCGACCCGCAGCTGGTCGAACGTGCACTCGTCGAACATGCTGCCGACGAACTTGCACTCGGTCAGCTCGGCGTTCAGGAACGAGCAGCGGACGAACGTGCAGTTCTCGAACGCGCACGACTCGAGCTGCGCCCCGACGAAGCTCCCGCTGCGGAACGTGCAGTCGACGAAGCGGGCGCCGGTGCCGGTCGCCTCGTCGAAGTCGGGGTCCTGGAAGAGCACCCGCTCGTGGACGACCTCGCCGATGTCCGCGCCGTACCAGTCGGCGCGGTGCACGGTCTCGTCAGTGGGCGCCGGCGGGCGGCCGCCGCTCCGTTCGGCCATCAGCCGGTGTTGCGCAGCCCGGCGGCAACACCGTTGATCGTGAGCAGCAGGGCGCGGTGCAGCTCCGGCGGCACGTCTCCCGGGCCGGCCGCCCGTACCCGGGCCAGCAGATCCACCTGCAGGTAGGAGATCGGGTCGAGGTAGGCGTCGCGGACGGCGAACGTGCGCTGCAGCACCGGCGAGTCGTCCAGCAGCGCCTCTTCGCCGGTCACCCGCAGGACCTCGTCGACGGTCCGCGCGTGCTCGTCACGGACGACGTCGAACAGCCGGGCCAGATGGTCGGGCACGAGCGTGCCCACGTAGTGGGCCGCGATGTCGAGATCGGTCTTGGCCAGCGTCATCTCGACGTTGGACATGAACGTCCGGAAGAAGTGCCATTGTTCGTGCATCTCGGCCAGCACCTCGTCGAGACCGGCCGCCCGCGCCGCCGCCAGCCCGTTGCCGACGCCGAACCAGCCCGGCACGATCTGTCGCGACTGGGTCCAACCGAACACCCACGGGATCGCCCGCAGGCCCTCGATCCCGCCGCCGGAATCCGGCCGCCGTGACGGACGCGAACCGATGTTGAGCTGGCCCAGCTGCTCGACCGGGGTGGAGGCGAGAAAGTAGTCGGGCAGGTCGGGGTCGTCGACGAACGCGCGGTACGCGGCGAATGCGGCGCTGCTCACGACGTCCATGCATTCGTCCCAGCGGGCGAGCTGCGCTCCGGACTGCCGCGGTGAGCGGTGCAGAGTGGACGCGCTCAACGTGGCGGCCAACGTCAGCTGGAGATTCTCGCGAGCCAGCTCGGGCAGCGCGTACTTGTCGGAGATGACCTCGCCCTGCTCGGTGAACTTGATCTCACCGTCCAGCACGCCCCACGGCTGGGCGAGGATCGAGTCGTAGGTCGGGCCGCCGCCCCGGCCTACGGTCCCGCCGCGGCCGTGGAACAGCCGCAACCGGACGCCGTGCCGCGCCGCGACGTCGCGCAGCGTCCGCTGGGCCCGGTGGATCTCCCACTGCGAGGTGACGATGCCGGCCTGCTTATTCGAGTCGGAGTACCCGAGCATGACCTCTTGGACGTCGCCGCGCAGCCGGACGATCAGCCGGTAGGTCGGATCGCCGAGCAAATCGTCGAGCACCTCGCCGGCCTTGCGCAGCTCGTCCACCGTTTCGAGCAGGGGGACGAAGCCGATGCGCGCGTACGGCTCGCGGGCGCCGCCCGCCCCGGCGCCCGCGCCGTGCACGTCGACGAGGCCGGCCTCGCGGGCGAGCAGCACGGGGGCGAGCACGTCGTCGGCCCCGCGCGTCATCGACACGATGTAGCTCTCGATCACTTCGGGCCCGTAGGTGTCCAGTGCGTCGCGTATCGCTGTGAACACGGCGAACGTCTTGGCGCCGGCCTCGTCGAGCGGTGGCGGCGACCCGGCCAGCGGGCGCCGCGAGCGGAGCTCACGCGACAGCAGGCGCATCCGGTAGTCGCGCGGGACGTCGGCGTAGAGCCAGGTCTCCTCGACCAGCCGGTCGACCAGCTGCCCGACCGCGTGGTGGTGGGCGTCGGCGTGCTCGCGGACGTCCATCGTCGCCAGGTGCAGCCCGAACACGGCGATCGTGCGCTGGACGCGGGCGAGCAGGCCGTCGGCGATCAGCCCGCCGGCGTTGGTGTGCAGCGAGGCCGCGAGCACGTCCAGCTCGGCGAGCAGCTGATCGGTGCCGCGGAAGTCGCGGCCGGGCTGGTGCGGCAGGCCCTCGTCGATGCGCCGCCGCGTGTTGGCGACCTTCGCCTTGATGCAGGTCAGCTTGAGGCGATACGGCTCGGTCGCGTTCAGGGTGATCAGCCGCGGGTCGATGTCAAGCACGGCGAGGTCGGCCTCGATCGACGCGGCCAGTTCGGGCGATGCGGCGACCACCGCGGTCGACGACGACAGCTCGGCGATCAGCCCGTCCAGCGCCCGGTCGATGGCCCGGGCCGCGACGTGGTGCTGCATGCGCAGGACGTCTCGCGTGACAGCCGCAGTGACGTTCGGGTTGCCGTCGCGGTCGCCGCCGATCCAGGTGCCGAACGTCAGCGGGTGCGCCGTGGCCGACAGCGCGACGCCGTGCCGCGCCGCCTCGTCGGCCAGGTCCGTCGCGAGTTCGGGCAGCGTCTCGTCGGCCAGATCCTGCAGGTAGTAGACAACATTGCGCGCCTCGTCGAGCGGGGTCGGCTGGTGGCGACGCAGCTCGTCGGTCTGCCAGACGAGGTCCACGAGCTCGGCCAGGTCGCGGTCCTGCCGGGCGCGGGCCGCGCTGCCCGGCTCGGTGGGCGCGGCCAGGATGTCGGCCACCCGGCGCAGCTTGGTGAGGATCGACCGGCGGCTCGCCTCGGTCGGATGTGCGGTGAACACCGGACGCACCGCCAGCTCGTCCAGCGCCTCGCGGAGCGCGGTCGCCCCCTTCTCGTCGGCCACCGCCGCGACCGCTCGCGCCAGCCAGCCCTCGTCGGCCGGCCGGGACCGCAGGCCGCGCACGCGGTGCACCTGCTCGGCGACGTTGGCCAGGTAGAAATAGGCCGAGAACGCGCGCACGAGCACGGCCGCCGTCGCAATCGGCTGCTCGGCCAGCAGGGCCCGCACCGAGTCGCGGGCCGCCGGCTCGCCGGCCTTGCTCTGCTTGGTCAGCGCCCGCACCTGCTCCACCAGCTCGAGCGCATCCGCGCCCTGCTGCCGGACCAGTGACTCACCCAGGAGCGTCCCGACGCGGCGCACGTCGGCGCGCAGCTCGGCGTCCCCGGTCTCGTTGCCGAGCAGGTCCGGTGTCTCGAGGTCGACGGTCACGCCGCCCATTCTTCCGGGTAGCGTCGAGCCCGGACGGCCGACACCGGAAGAAGGCGGGCGAATGCGTGTACTGGTGACCGGCGGTGCCGGTTACATCGGCAGCGTCGTGACCGCTCAACTGCTGGCCGAGGGCAACGAGGTCGTCGTCGTGGACGACCTGTCCACCGGCCATCGCGACGCCGTAGCGCAGGGTGCGGTCTTCCACGAATTCCCGATCAGCGGGTTGGACCCCGTCCTCGGCGACTGGGACATCGAGGCGGTCATCCACTTCGCCGCCAAGTCACTCGTCGGCGAGTCGGCGCAGAACCCGGCGCTCTACTGGCGCAACAACGTCGTCGGCACGGTGGCGCTCCTCGACTCGATGCACGCCCACGGAGTCGACCGGATCGTCTTCTCCTCCTCGGCCGCGACGTACGGCGAGGCCGAACAGCAGCCGATCCGGGAGGATGCTCCGACCCGCCCGACCAGTCCCTACGGCGCGTCGAAGCTGGCCATCGACCTCGCGCTGCGCGACTACGCCGAGGCCTACAGCATCGCGGCGGTCAGCCTGCGCTACTTCAACGTCGCCGGCGCGCTGCACACCACCGGCGGTCAGAGCTACGGCGAGCGGCACGCCACCGAGACGCACCTGATCCCGAACGCGCTGCGCGCGGCCGCCGGCGCCGGCGGTCCGCTCTCCCTGTTCGGCACCGACTACCCGACCGAGGACGGCACATGCGTGCGCGACTACATCCACGTCGTCGATCTCGCCGACGCCCACCTGCGGGCTCTGTCAGCCGGTGCGCCGGGCGAGCACGAGGTCATCAACCTCGGCAGCGGCACCGGTTACTCGGTGCGGCAGGTCCTCGATGCGGTTCGATTGGGCACCGGTAGCGAGGTGCCCGTGGTCGAGGCGCCGCGGCGGGCAGGCGATCCACCGGTCCTCATCGCCTCCAACGAGAAGGCCGCAGCGGTCCTCGACTGGCACCCGACGCGCGACCTGGCCGCGATGATCGACGACTCCTGGCGGTTCGAACAGCTCACGTGAATCACACCGCTGCGTCCGATTCGTGTGGTTTGGGGCTTCCGATTCGTGGCAATTAGCTGACGAGAACGTTTCGCCGTATCCGTGGCGGGTCGACGCCCGTTATAACGGTTCAAGCAATCGGGGGATCGGAGCGTTCAAGACTGCTCCTCGCCCAGTTGCAACCGGAGGCGGGGGCGTTTCCGGGCCATAGGTCTCAGGAAACGGTGGTTGCTCGTGCGTGCTCTCAAGGTCCGTCGGTCCTTCGCAGTCGTCGGCGCCGTCGCCCTCGCGGCGATCGCGGTCCCCCTGACGGTCATGAATGTCGCGCAGGCCGCGTCTGGTGATCCCGTGGTCACGCAACTGCCCGACACGAGCGGCTGCAACGGCGTGACCGCGACCCCGGGCTCGCAGAACACGACGAAGCGTCTGGTGTCCGGGGATCTGGAGCCGGGTGGCACGGTCACCTTCCAGATCGGCTATCCGGTCGACGCGAGCGATGTCAGCGGCCGGTCCACCTTCGTCATCACCGACTGCGTCTTCATCGGCGACACTGCGGTGGCCAAGTACGAGGTGTCCTTCGTGCCGAACACCACGGACTTCATCCTGACGTTCCAGCTCGTGATCCCTGAGACCGCGCCGATCGGCGCGGAGTACTGCAATTACGCCAAGACGACTGCGGCCCCGTCGAAGTCGCAGGCATCGAACCGCAAGGCCAACCCCGCATGTTTCCACGTCGGCGGCGACCTCCGGATCATCAAGCAGGCGACCGGCGACACGACGCACACGCCGCTGGCCGGTGCCGCCTTCACCGTGACGTGCACGACCTCGATCACCATTCCGCCTGTCGTCATCTCCGGCATCGACGGCACGACGGTGTTCAACGGGACGACCTACACGGTGAGCGGCACCTCGCCGACGGGCATCATCGCCATCGCCGGTCCGGCCGGCACGCCGTGCACGGTGGTCGAGACGGCTCCCCCGCCGGGCTACGACAAGCCCGCGAACTCGACGTTCAACTACACGATTCCCGTGGGGACCTCGCAATCGGTCAACTACATCAGTGACCCTCGGTCGAAGAACACCACTGCGCTCACCACCGCGGCCACCGGCGGCACCGTGGGCGACGCGATCCACGACGTCGCGACGGTGACAGGTGCGACGACGAATCCGACCGCCACGGGCACCGTCACCTTCAACCTGTACTCGACCTCCGACTGCAGCGGCGCCGTCATCTTCACCAGCACCGTGCCGCTCGTGGGCGGCACCACCGCGACGTCCGACGCATTCACCCCGACGACGGCCGGCAGCTACTTCTGGACAGCCGCCTACTCCGGGGACGCCAACAACCTCGCATTCACGGCTCCGTGTGGGGCCGCGAACGAGACGTCGGTCCTCGCCAAGCGCACGACCGGGGTCACCACCGTCGCGACCTCGGCCACCGTGGGCGGCTCGATCTCGGACACGGCGACGGTGACCGGTGGGCTGAACCCGACGGGCACGGTGACGTTCAACCTGTACGGGCCGAGTGACACTGCGGATTGCACCGGCACCGCCATCTTCACGAGCACGGTGCCGTTG
>NZ_JBHEMO010000021.1:0-94887 GCF_046262535.1 Jatrophihabitans sp.
GGACGTCCTTGTGCAGCGGCTGTCCGGCCGCGGCACCGAGTCGGCCGGTGCCGTGGTCGCCCGCCTCGAGCGAGCCCAGGTCGAGCTGGCCGCCGAGCAGGAGTTCGACGAGGTCATCGTGAACAACGACGTGGAGCAGGCCGCCCGCGAGCTGGCCGCGCTGATCGCCGAGGAATGACCTGTCTCCCTCTCGACTTGTCCGCGCTAAGCCACATCATGACGTGGCGACGCGCGGACAAGTCGGAAGAATGTGAGCCTTACAGCGCGCGCAGGATGCCCTCGACGCGGTCCTTCGCGTCGCCGAAGAGCATCTGGCTGTTCTCGCGGAAGAACAGCGGGTTCTGCACGCCCGCGTAGCCGGCCGCCATCGAGCGCTTGAAGACGATGACGTTGTGCGCCTCCCACACCTGCAGCACAGGCATGCCGGCGATGGGGCTGGTCGGGTCCTCCGCGGCCGCGGGGTTGACGGTGTCGTTCGCGCCGATGACCAGCACGACCGACGTGTCGGGGAAGTCGTCGTTGATCTCGTCCATCTCGAGGACGATGTCGTAGGGTACCTTGGCTTCGGCCAGCAGGACGTTCATGTGCCCGGGCAGCCGACCGGCCACCGGGTGGATGCCGAAGCGGACGTTCACGCCGCGCTCGCGCAGCTTGCGGGTCAGGTCGGCCACGGGGTATTGCGCCTGCGCCACCGCCATGCCGTAGCCCGGCGTGATGATCACCGACGATGCGTCCTTGAGCAGGTCGGCGGCATCCTCGGCGTTGATCTCGCGGTAGTCGCCGTAGTCGGTGTCGTCGTCGCCCTTCGCCTCGATGCCGAAGCCGCCGGCGATGACGGAGATGAACGACCGATTCATCGCCTGGCACATGATGTAGGACAGGTATGCACCGGACGAGCCGACCAGCGCGCCGGTGACGATCAACAGGTTGTTGTCGAGCAGGAAGCCCGACGCTGCGGCGGCCCAGCCCGAGTAGCTGTTCAGCATCGACACGACGACCGGCATGTCGCCGCCGCCGATCGACGCCACCAGGTGCCATCCGAGCGCGAGCGCGACGACTGTGACGGCTATCAGCAGCGGCAGGTTGGGGGAGTGGGTGAAGAACGCGGTCAGGACACCGAAGGCCGCGAGGGCTCCGAGGTTGATGTAGTTCTTGCCCGGCAGCATCAGCGGCGCCGACTTGATCCGCGCCGACAACTTCAGGTTGGCCACGATCGACCCGGTGAACGTCACGGCGCCGATGAAGATCCCGATGAAGACCTCGGCGTGGTGGATGCGCAGCAGGGAGCCGGCGAACTCTGTCTGCCCCGACTTGTGTTCGACGCTGTAATACCCGCTCCAGCCGACGAGGACGGCGGCGAGACCGACGAAGCTGTGCAGCAGGGCGATGAGCTCGGGCATCCCGGTCATCGCGACGATCCGCGCACGCCACAGACCGATGAGCGCACCGATCACAATCGCGACGAACAGCAGCGCGATGGCCGTGCCCTGGGCGTTGTCGACGACCTCGCCGACCGTGGCGGCCAGGGCGATCGCCATCCCGGCGATGCCGTAGACGATTCCTTGCTTGGCCGTCTCGTGCTTCGACAGCCCGGCCAGGCTGAGGATGAACAGGAGGGCCGCGACGATGTACGCGGCCCCGGCGACAGAGTGTGCAGTCATCGGCGATCAGCCCTTGGAGAACATGCTGAGCATGCGTCGGGTCACGGCGAAACCACCGAAGACGTTGATGGACGCGAGCAAGATCGCGACGAAGGACAGCACCCGGATCACCGTGTCGTCGAACTCGCCGATCTGCACTAGAGCGCCGACGACGATGATTCCGGAGATGGCGTTGGTGATCGACATGAGTGGGGTGTGCAGCGCGTGGTGGACCTTGCCGATCACGTAGTACCCGATGACCACCGCGAGCATCAGCACGGTGAAATGCTCGGGGAGTGGCGCGGGCGCGAACGCGGTGATCAGCCACAACACGACGATGCCGGTGCCGACGACGGCGAACTTGCCGGCCGCCGACAGCGGCTGCTTCTCCTTCTGGGTCGGCCGGTCGGCGACCGGTTTGGCGGCCGGCGCCGCGGACACCTGCACCGGCGGCGGCGGCCACAGCTTCTCGCCGTTGTGGACGACGGTGACGCCGCGCTGGACGACGTCGTCTAGGTCGAGCACGAGCTGGCCGTCCTTACCGGGCGTCAGCAGCTTCATCAGGTTGACCAGGTTCGTGCCGTAGAGCTGAGAGGCCTGGGCCGGCAGCCGGCCCGGCAGATCCGTGTAGCCGATGATCGTCACCCCGTTGTCGGTGACGACGACCTCGCCCTCGCGCGAGCCGGCGACGTTGCCGCCCTGCCCGGTCGCCATGTCGACGATGACGCTGCCCTGCTTCATCTTCGCGACGTCGTCAGCGGTGATCAGCTTCGGCGCCGGTCGACCGGGGATGAGCGCGGTCGTGATGATGATGTCGACGTCGGCGGCCTGCTCGGAGTAGATCTCCGCGGCCCGGCGGTCGTAGTCCTCTGAAGTCGCCTTGGCATAGCCGTCGCTGCTCACCTCGGTCTCCACTTCGACGGCCAAGAACTCGCCGCCGAGCGAACGGACCTGGTCCGCGACCTCCGGCCGCGGGTCGGTCGCCCGCACGATCGCACCCAGGCTGCTCGCGGCGCCGATGGCGGCCAGCCCGGCAACCCCGGCGCCGGCGACCAGCACCTTGGCCGGTGGCACCTTGCCCGCCGCGGTCACCTGGCCGGTGAAGAACCGGCCGAACACGTGCGCCGCCTCGATGACGGCGCGGTACCCGGCGATGTTGGCCATCGAACTGAGCACGTCGAGCGACTGGGCGCGGGAGATGCGCGGGACGGCGTCCATGGCCATGGCAGTGATCGGCCGGCCGGCGAGCTTGTCGACCAGTTCCGGGTTCAGGCCGGGGGACAGGAGGCTGATGAGGGTCGAGCCGTCGGCGATGCGGGCGATCTCGTCGTCCGACGGCGCGTTGACCTCGAAGATGATGTCGGCGCTCCACACGTCCGCGGCCGAGCCGACGGTGGCGCCGGCGGCGGCGTAGGCGTCGTCGACGAAGCTCGACGCGTTGCCGGCGCCGGTCTCGACCGTCACCTCGTAGCCAAGGGACCGAAGCTGCTCGACCGTCTTGGGGGTGGCGGCGACCCGGGTCTCCCCGGGCTTGGACTCGCGGATCACTCCGATGCGCACCGTGCACTCCCTTCTCGACCGGGCGGCCCCCCGCGGGCACCGGACGGGCTCGCCGGACAGCGCAGGGCGCGCGGCGACCGCCGCGCTGCCTGCGAGGGTTTCCGGGCAATCTAGCCAATGCGCCACATCCGGATCACAGCGGTGTGCGACTGGTCACGGCCGGTAGGCGCGTACCTGCCCGGTTCCGAGGGCGGAATTGCTAGACTGACCGGGTAGGAGTCTGCCGGATCGTTGGGCCAGCACTGTGCCAGCACCGTCCGAAACCAGTTTCGGGGCCGCCCGGCGGACATCCAAGACCGAAGTCGTCTAGAGAACCGAGTGTGCGCCGCCGTGTCCGAGTCCGTCTCCACTGCCGAAGGCATCACCAACCCGCCGATCGACGAGCTGCTGGAGCGGGCTCAGTCCAAGTACGCGCTCGTCATCATCGCCGCCAAGCGTGCGCGGCAGATCAACGCCTACTACAGCCAGCTCGGTGAGGGTCTGCTCGAGTACGTCGGCCCGCTGGTCGAGACGGCGCCGCAGGAGAAGGCGCTGTCGATCGCGCTCCGCGAGATCAACACCGATCTCATCGAGTTCAAGCCGAGCGAAGGCGCCCCGGCGTAACCCACAATGGCGCCGTGAGCAAAGTCGTCCTCGGCGTTGCCGGGGGGATCGCCGCCTACAAGGCGGCGGATCTGCTGCGCAAACTGACCGAGGTCGGCCACGACGTCCAGGTCGTGCCGACCGCGTCCGCACTGAACTTCGTGGGTGCCGCGACCTGGGCCGCGCTCTCCCACCGCCCCGTCGCCGCGGACGTCTGGACGGCGGCCGAGGACGTGCCGCACGTCCAGCTGGGGCGGCAGGCCGAACTCGTCGTGGTGGCGCCGGCCACCGCTGACCTGCTGGCCAAGGCTGCCCACGGGCTGGCCGACGACCTGCTCACCAACACCCTGCTGACCGCCCGGTGCCCGGTGCTGTTCGTCCCGGCAATGCACACCGAAATGTGGGACCACCCGGCCACCGTCGACAACATCGCCACCCTGCGCCGCCGCGGTTCGGTCGTCCTGGAGCCGGCGAGCGGGCGACTGACCGGCACCGATACCGGGAAGGGCCGGCTCCCCGAACCGGCCGAGATCGCCCAACTCGCCGAACTGTTGCTGCGCCGCCCCGCCGCCCTGCCCTTCGACCTCGCCGGTCGGCACGTCGTCGTCAGCGCCGGGGGCACCCGGGAACCGCTCGACCCCGTGCGGTTCCTGGGCAACGCGTCGTCGGGCCGCCAGGGGTACGCCATCGCTGCGGTCGCCGCTGCTCGTGGCGCGCGGGTCACGCTCGTAGCCGCCAACGTCGACCTCCCCGACCCGGCGGGCGCCGACGTCGTGCGCGCCGGCAGCGCCGTCGAGCTGCGCGACGCGGTCGAAAAGGCGGCCGAGGACGCCGACGTCGTGGTGATGAATGCCGCCGTCGCCGATTTCCGGCCTTCCGACACGGTCGACCACAAGATCAAGAAATCCGGTGGCGTGCCCGCACCGATCGCGCTGCAGGAGAACCCCGACGTGCTCGCCGATCTCGTCCGGGCCGCACGGCCGGGGCGCCTGCTTGTCGGCTTCGCCGCCGAGACGGGGGACAGCACCGCCACCGTTCTCGACCACGGCCGGGCCAAGCTGGCGGCCAAGGGCTGCGATCTTCTCGTCGTCAACGCCGTCGGCCCGGGCAAGGCGTTCGGCCAGTCCGACAATGCCGGCGTGATCCTCGGCTCGGACGGCTCGGAGACCTCTGTGGAGCTCGGCCCGAAGGCGGTGCTCGCCGCGGCACTATGGGACGCGGTGTCGGCGAGGCTCGCTGCCAACGGCCGGAACTCGGCCAGCTAGACTTCCCCGAACCCAACTCATGGACTTAATTACCGGGAGTGCTTTGTGAGCCGCCGCCTGTTCACGTCCGAATCCGTCACTGAGGGACACCCGGACAAGATCGCCGACCAGATCAGCGATTCGATTCTGGACGCCCTCCTCGCGGAAGACCCGCAGAGCCGTGTCGCCGTCGAGACCCTGATCATGACAGGACAGGTGCACGTCGCCGGCGAGGTCACCACCTCGGCGTATGCAGACATCCCCGCCCTGGTCCGCGAGCGGATCCTCGCCATCGGCTACGACTCCTCGCGCAAGGGCTTCGACGGCGAGTCGTGCGGCGTCAGCATCTCGATCGGCAGCCAGTCGCCCGACATCGCCCAGGGCGTCGATCACGCCTACGAGGAACGCGTCGAGGGCAGCGAGGACGACATCGCCTCCCAGGGCGCCGGCGACCAGGGCCTGATGTTCGGCTACGCCAGCGACGAGACCGCCGAGCTGATGCCGCTGCCGATCTGGCTGGCCCACCGCCTCGCCGAGAAGCTGACCGAGGTGCGCAAGAACGGCACCGTCCCCTACCTGCGCCCCGACGGCAAGACCCAGGTCACCATCGAGTACGTCGACGGCAAGGCGACCCGCCTCGACACCGTCGTCGTCTCCAGCCAGCACGCGGAGGACATCGACCTCGACACGCTGCTCAAGCCCGACATCGAGGAGCACGTCGTCCGCCCGGTGATCGAGGCGCTCGACATCGACACCGCGGGGTACCGCCTGCTGGTCAACCCCACCGGCCGCTTCGTCATCGGCGGCCCCATGGGCGACGCCGGCCTGACCGGCCGCAAGATCATCGTCGACACCTACGGCGGCATGGCCCGCCACGGCGGCGGCGCCTTCTCCGGCAAGGACCCGTCGAAGGTCGACCGCTCGGCCGCCTACGCCATGCGGTGGGTCGCCAAGAACGTGGTCGCGGCGAAGCTGGCCTCACGCTGCGAGGTGCAGGTCGCGTACGCCATCGGCAAGGCCGAGCCGGTGGGCCTGTTCGTCGAGACGTTCGGCACCGAGACCGTGGGTATCGACAAGATCACCGACGCGATAACCCAGGTCTTCGACCTCCGCCCGGCCGCGATCATCCGCGACCTCGACCTCAAGCGGCCGATCTACGCCCAGACGGCGGCTTACGGTCACTTCGGCCGCGAGCTGCCCGACTTCACCTGGGAGCGCACCGACCGCGCCGAGCAGTTGGCGAAACTCGCCAACGGCTGATCCGCCTCTCCGGGATTCACTGCTGTAAGGCGTCCCAGCCTTTCTCGCCTGCTGTTTTTTCCCCGCTTCCAGCGAAACGGTCTGCGCTGACTGGTAGGAATCGGCCGTGACCAGTCGGCGTCCCGTCCAGCCCAAGGCCGGGCGGGAGCCGGCGGCGGTCGATCCTGTCGCGCGGCTGATGGTCGACGTCCCGCTTCCGCACCTCGACCGGCCGTTCGACTACCAGGTCTCCACCACCCTCGACGGCGACGTGCAGGCCGGGTCGCGGGTGCGCGTGCGCTTCGCCGGCCGGCTGGTCGACGCCTACGTCCTCGAGCGCGGGACCGACACCGATCACGAAGGTCCCCTGGCCTACGTCGAGCGGGCGGTCGGCAGCGAAGCGGTGCTGAGCGCCGAGACCACGGCGCTGTTCCGGGCGGTGGCCGACCGCTGGGCCGGCAACTTCGTCGATGTCGTCCGCCTCGGCGTCCCCGCCCGCCACGCCGCGGCCGAGTCCTCGCCACGCCGGCCGGTCAGCGAGTTGCCGGCTGGGCCGACCGAGATCGGGTTGCACCGCTACCGCGCCGGCGCCGCCTTCCTGGCCGCGGTCGGCGACCGCCGACCGGCCCGCGCGGTGTGGTCCGCGCTGCCGGGGGAGGACTGGCCGGCCCGCCTGGCCGAGGCCGTCCGACTCGCCGTGGACGCCGCCCGGGGTGCGGTCGTCGTCGTGCCCGACGCGCGCGATCTCGACCGTCTCGATGCCGCCTTGAGGGTTGTCCTCGGGGACGGCCGGCACGCCACCTTGACCGCGGACCTCGGCCCGGCCGAGCGGTACCGGCGCTGGCTGTCCGTCCGCCGAGGGGACGTGCGGGTGGTCATCGGGACGCGCGCCGCTGCCTACGCCCCGGTCGCGGACATAGGACTCGTGGTCGTCTGGGACGACGGCGACGACCTCCACGCCGAGCCCCGCGCCCCGTATCCGAACACCCGCGACGTGCTGGCGCTGCGCTCGGCGCAGACCGGAGCGGCGCTGTTGGTCGGCGGCTACGCCCGCACGGCCGAGGCCCAGCTGCTCGTCGAGTCGGGCTGGGCGCACGAGATAGCGGCCGAGCGGACGGTCCTGCGCGCGGCCGCGCCGGTGGTACGGCCGGTCGCCGACGACGTCGAGATCGCTCGCGACCCCGCCGCAGCCGCCGCCCGGTTGCCGAGCCTCGCTTGGCGCACGACTCGCGATGCGCTGCAGCTCGGCCGACCCGTCCTCGTGCAGGTTCCCCGTGGCGGCTACGTCCCGTCGCTGGCCTGCGCGCGTGACCGCACGCCAGCCCGGTGCCGGGTCTGCAACGGCCCGCTCGCGGCCGGCGCGCAACGGGGTGCCCCCGCCTGCCGGTGGTGCGGGCGCCCGGCGAGTGAGTGGACGTGTCCCGTCTGTGGCGAGCGGCGGTTGCGCGCCGTCGTCGTTGGTTCGGGCCGCACGGCCGAGGAGCTGGGCCGCGCCTTCCCGGGCGTGCCGGTGCGGACCTCGGGTGGCGACCGCGTGCTCGCCGAAGTGCCGGCTGAGGCAGCGGTCGTCGTGGCCACGCCCGGCGCCGAGCCGTTGTGCCGCGACGGTTACGGCGCCGCCCTGCTGCTCGACGGCTGGGCCCTGCTGTCGCGGCCCGATCTGCGAGCAGCGGAAGAGACGCTGCGCCGGTGGGCGAACGCCGCCGCGCTCGTCCGGCCGGGCGGGACGGTCGTGGTCGGTGCCGATGCGGCGATCCCCACCGTGCAGGCCCTCGTCCGGTGGGACCCGGCCGGGGCGGCGGCGCGCGAGCTGGCGGAACGGGCCGAGCTCGGCTTCCCGCCGGCGACCCGCATGGCATCGCTCACCGGGTCCCCCGCGGCGGTCGCCGAGTTGCTCGCCGCGGCCCGGCTGCCCGGCGGGGCGCAGGTGGTGGGCCCGGTCCCGGTCGACGCCGACACCGAACGGGTGCTCGTCCGCGTGTCCCGCGGGCACGGCGCCGAGCTCGCGCACCAGCTCAAGACGGCGGCCGCCGGCCGGTCGGCCCGCCGGTCGGCCGAGCCCGTGCGCATCGAGCTCGACCCGCAAGAGCTCGGCTGACCCGTCGCCTCAGCGCGAGGGGGGCCGCCCGGAGATCGCGTCGTCGTAGGCAACGTCCTCGCCGAGCACCGCTGGGACGGCGAGGGCGTCACCCTCGCGGGCGGTCGCCTCGGCCACCGAGACGTGATGGGCGGGCGCGCCCGCGTCGGCGTGGACGAAGCGCTCGCCCCGCATCAGCGACGCGCCGGCGGCCAGCAGCAACATCACGATCGAGGCCGTGAACGCGATCAGCAGGCCGTGCCGGAAGGGATCCGCGATGAGGTGCGGGAAGAACGTCTGCCCGTAGATCTTGGCCGTGTCGGCGCCGGCCCCAGGGTTCGGGACGAGTTCCTTGACCGGGTTGTCGCCGAGAAAGGCGGCGAACAGCGTGCCGACGGGGGAGACGTGCGAAGCCGCGTCGGCGGCGTGCGGGGAGACTCCGGCGTGGGTGAGGCCGGACGTGAGCGCCTGCGGCAGGCGGCTGGAGAGCCCGATCGCCATCAGGGTGAAGAAGCCGCCCATCGACAGCACCATGCCGGCGTTCATGCCGGTCGCCCGGATACCTGAGGCCGCGCCGCGCTGCGCGGCCGGCACGGCGTTCATGATTGCCGCGGAGTTAGGGGCGGCCATCAGCCCCATGCCGATGCCGTTCAGCGCGAGCAGGCCGGCGAACAGCACGTAGTCGAAGTCGGCCGGCAGGGCGATGAGGCCGAGGAAGGTCAGCGCGGTCAACAGCAGCCCGCCCGTCGCGAAGGCTCGGGCGCCGAACCGGTCGGACACCGCACCGGAAGCCGGACCGGCGACGAGGAAGCCGATCGTCAGCGGCAGCATGTAGATGCCGGCCCACAGCGGCGTGTCGGCGAAGTTGTAGCCGTGCAGCGGCAGCCAGATGCCCTGCAGCCAGATGATGAGCATGAACTGCAGACCGCCGCGGGACATGGCCGCGAGCAGGTTCACCGCCTGCCCGGCAGCGAAGGCCCGCACCTTGAACAGCCGCATGTCGATCATCGGGTCCACGACCTTGGTCTCGATGATCCCGAAGACGACCAGCAGAATGACACCGCCGACGAGGCCGGTCAGCACCGTGGGCGACGTCCAGCCCATCGTGTGGCCGCCGTAGGGCTGCAGGCCGTAGGTGATCGCAATCAGCACCGCGATCAGCCCCACGCCGAAGGTGAGGTTGCCCCACCAGTCGATCGTCACCCGGCGGCCCGGCGCGCGCGGCTTGTCGTGGAGCGTCCGGTAGCCCATCCACGTGCCCCAGACACCGACCGGCACGCTCACCCAGAACACGGCTCGCCAGTGCCATTCCGAGAGCACACCGCCGATGATCAGGCCCAGGAACGAGCCGGCGAGGGCCGACACCTGGTTGACACCGAGCGCGAAGCCGCGCCGCTCGGGCGGGAACGCGTCGGTGATGATCGCGGTGGAGTTGGCCATCACCATCGCGCCGCCGACGCCCTGCACGACGCGCAGCACGATGATCTCCACCGCCCCCGCGCCCCCGTTGTTGGGCACAAGAGCACAGCCGATCGACGCAATCGCGAAGATGAGGAACCCGAGGTTGAACAGCTTGGCCCGGCCGTATTGGTCGCCCAACCGGCCGAAGGTGACCACCAGCACCGCGGTGACGAGCAGGAAGCCCATCAACATCCAGAGCAAGTAGGAGATGTTCTCCGGGGCGAGCGGGTTCAATCCGAGACCGCGGAAGATCGCGGGCAGCGAGATCAGCAGAATGGACGAGTTCAGGGTGGCGGCCAGGACGCCGACGGTGGTGACGGACAACGCGACCCGTCGGTCGTGGGCTTCGGAATTGCGCACAGCTCCCTACCTTTCGTTAGCCATCCTAACTATCTGCCGGGACGCGTGCCAATCGGGGAATCGTTAGACTCAATCCCCGTGACCGTTCAGCCGATCCGCCTCTTCGGCGATCCTGTGCTGCGCACTCCCGCCGAGCCCGTGGTCGACTTCGACAAGGAGTTGCGCACGCTCGTGGCGGACCTGGCCCAGACGATGCTCGACGCGCCCGGGCAGGGATTGGCGGCGCCGCAGATCGGCGTGGGGCTGCGGGTGTTCACCTTCCACGTCCACGAGTCCATGTCCGGGCACCTGGTCAACCCGGTACTGCATTTCCCGGACGACGAGGAACAGGACGGTCCGGAAGGCTGCCTCTCGATCCCCGGACTCACCTTCGACTGCCGGCGGCGGGCCAACGTCGTCGCGCACGGGCAGAACCAGTACGGCGACCCCATCACCATCGAGGGCACCGAGATGCTGGCGCGCTGCATCCAGCACGAGACCGACCATCTCGACGGTGTCCTGTTCGTCGACCGGCTCGATCCCGAGATCCGCAAGGCGGCGATGAAAGCCATCCGCGACGAGCCCTGGGCCGACCTGGCCAACCCGACCATCAAGGTCAGCCCGCACCCGTCGCTTCGTCCATGAGGCTCGCCTTCGCGGGGACGCCGGCCGCCGCCGTCCCGACGTTGCGAGCACTGCTCGAATCGCCGCGACACGAAGTGGTCGCCGTCATCACCCGGCCGCCGGCACCGGCCGGCCGTGGGCGACACACCGTCGCGTCACCGGTGGCCGAACTGGCGACCGACGCCGGGATCGCGGTGCTCACTCCGCGGCGGCCGTCCGAACCCGAGTTCCTCGCCGACCTGTCCGCCCTGGCCGTCGACTGCTGCCCCGTCGTCGCCTACGGCGCACTTCTGCCGCCGGCTGCGCTCGCCGTTGCGCGACACGGCTGGGTGAACCTGCACTTCTCGTTGCTTCCCGCGTGGCGTGGCGCGGCGCCCGTCCAGCACGCGCTGCTGCGCGGTGACGAGGTGACCGGCGCATCGACGTTCCTCATCGAGGCGGGCCTCGACACCGGTCCTGTCTACGGCGTCGTGACCGAGACGATCCGGTCCGACGACACCGCGGGGACCCTGCTCGAGCGGCTGTCCCTCAGTGGTGCCGGGCTGATGGCGGCCACCATGGACGGGATCGCCGACGGCAGCCTCGTCGCCGTCCCACAGAGCACCGACGGCGTCTCCATCGCACCCAAGATCGGCGTCGACGACGCCCGCGTCGGCTGGGAGGCGCCCGGCCGGCACATCGACCGGCTGATCCGGGCGTGCACGCCGGCTCCCGGCGCGTGGACGACCTTTCGCGACGAGCGGATCAAGCTCGGGCCCGTCCGGCTGCGTGGGACCAACGAGCTGGCGCCGGGTCAACTGGGGGTCCGCCGCTCAGGCGTGGCGGTCGGCACGGCCAGCATCGACGTCGAGCTGGGCAGCGTCCAGCCGCCGGGCAAGCGACCGATGCCGGGCGCGGACTGGGCCCGCGGTGCCCGCATCCCCGACGGCGAACGCCTTGTCTGACCGGTCGCCCCGCCGCCCACCTGCGCCCCGCCGCGCACCCGCCGACCCGGCTCGCGTCGCCGCCTATGAACTGCTGCGGACGGTCACCGCGCACGACGCCTACGCCAACCTGACGCTGCCTCGGCTCATCGACCGGCACCGTCTCGTCGGGCGCGACGCGGCGCTGACCACAGAGCTGGCCTACGGCACGCTGCGGGCACGGGGCACCCTCGACGAGATCATCGGTCACTGCGTCGACCGCGTCCTGGCCGACGTCGAACCGGCCGTGCTCGATCTGCTTCGACTCGGCACCTACCAGGCGCTGCGTACTCGGGTGCCGATGCACGCCGCCGTCGCGACGACGGTCGACCTCGCACACTCGGCCGGCTCCGCGCGGGCGGCCGGTTTCGTGAACGCCGTCCTGCGCCGGGTCGCCCAGCGGGATTGGGACGAGTGGGTGACCGAACTGACGCGCGGCGCCTCGCCGACCCGGACGCTGTCGGTGCGTACCGCGCATCCGGAGTGGATCGTCGCCGCCTTCGCCGCCGCCCTGGGCGAGGACCTGGGCGAGGCCCAGCAGGCGCTCGAGGCCGACAACGAACGGCCCCGCACGCACCTGGTGGCCTGGCCGGGCCGGATCGAACGGGACGCGCTGGCCGCCGACAGCGGCGGATCGCCCGGGCCCTACTCGCCCTACGCCGTTCGCATGTCGGGCGGCGACCCGGCCGATCTCGGCGCCATCCGCGACCGCCGAGCCGGAGTGCAGGACGAGGGCAGCCAGCTCTGCGCCCTGGCCCTGGCGGCCGCGCCGCTCGACGGACCGGACGAGCGCTGGCTCGATCTGTGCGCCGGACCGGGCGGGAAAGCGGCGCTGCTCGCCGCGCTGGCCGCCGAGCGTGGTGCACGGCTCACCGCGAACGAGATCCGCGAGCACCGCGCCGAGCTGGTCCGCCAGGTCACCGCTCCCTGGTCGGTCGACGTCCGGGTCGGCGACGCCCGGGAGATCCGCGACGGCGGGTACGACCGCCTGCTGCTCGACGCTCCTTGCACCGGGCTCGGTGCGCTGCGTCGACGGCCGGAGGCCCGCTGGCGGCGGCAGGCCGCCGACGTCGCCGAGCTGGCGTCCCTGCAGCGCGACCTGCTGGCCGCGGCTCTGCGCCTCACCCGGCCCGGGGGGATCGTGGCCTACGTGACCTGCTCACCGCATCCCGTGGAGACGCGCGACATCGTGGCGGGGGGCGACCTCGTCGACGCGCGGCCGCTGTTCGCCGCTGTCGAGCACCTGGGCCGCGGGCCCACCGTGCAGCTCTGGCCCCACCGGCACGGCACCGACGCGATGTTCTGCGCGCTCATCCGGGCGCATTGATTGCGCCCGTGTTCGATCAGCAGACCGGCGACCGGCAGCTTACGATGCGTTGCATGCGCACAGTGGCAGGCGTGCCAGCTGACCGGCGGGGGTAAATGCATGTCGTTCAAGCCGCCACCCGGCGTGTTTCGGACGGTTGCCCGCGACGTCGGCGGAATCTGCCTCGTCCTGCTCGCGCTGGCCCTGTCGGTCGGCGCCACCTTCGTCCGCGACTCCAAGCACCTGCGCCCGGGGATCTCGACGGCGAAGGACGTGCCGGGCACCTGCCACAACGACCAGGACATCTTCGAGCAGGAGCTGGCGAGCGCCGAACTGACTCCGCCGGTGCCGTGCACGAGTCCGCACACGGGCGAGATCGTCTGGACGGTGCAGCTCACCGGGATCGTGGCCCAGCAGCACAACCGCCCGACCCCGGAAATGCTCTCGGGGTACTCGCACCTGTGCGACTACGAACGGGTGAAGAAGTACATCGGAAAGACCCTGAACGGCTTCGAGTACAACCTGCGGGTCGACATTCGGTTTCCGTCCGCGCCGGAATGGCGCCAAGGTTTGCGTACCGCCCGCTGTATCGCCGAGCCGTACTACCACCAAGGCCCCGGGCGAGCGACCTTCACGTTCCCCCTTGCCGGTAGCTGGGCGACGAAAGCGAGTGCGGCCATCCGGCTGTGTTCGAGAGACCTGACCGAGTACCTGCCCTGCGACCGTCCGCACACCGAGGAGGTCCTCGAGCCGCTCAGCCCGTTCCCCGCCAGTCAGGTGGCGTTCCCATCGGATGAGACATCGATGCGGCTCGGTCGTAAGCCGTGTACCCGGGAGGCGCTGGCGCTGCTCCACAGGAGGACGTTGCCGGCCGGCTTGCGTGTGATCGTCGACCCGCCGCTGATGCAGGACTGGCCGACGCACCACAACGTCGGTTGCCGGATCGGCTCACCTCTCCGTACCGGTTCGCTCGACCCGGAGCTGACGTGATGAGCACGCTCGTCGATCGACGCAATCGTGCGTGGGCCAAGGCCAAGCGGATCGGCGGATCGCGCCCGTCGTCACGGACGCGAGCCGTCATCGCGGTCGCCCTCGGCCTCTTCTGGACCGCGTTCATGCTCGTCCGGCTGTTCGTGCCCAGCACGGTCGGCCTGGCCGACGAAACGGACGGCCACCGCTACATGTGCCAGCGCGGGCTCGAACTCGTCGGACCGCCCGACTTCGCCAGCACGGGTTTCTGGGTCACCCCGAAGTACCACATGCACACCTGGTACGGCGAGCTCTGCGGCACCTACCGCGGCGACGAGACGAAGTACGCCTCGTCCCACGAGGCCGTGATCTGGCTCGGCCAGCAGCTGACGCACCTCTTCGGCATGTCCGGGGCGCTCGACCTGCGCGCGCTCGGGATCTTCTACGCGTTGTTGATCGGGCTCGCCGTCGGCCTGACGTTCGCATTGATCCCTGGCAACCTCGCGATCGGCCTGCTGACGGCGATCGGCATCGGGCTCGTCTACGCCGAGAGCGTCATCGCCGTCTACTTCATCAGCCCCTATGCCGAACCGACGGCGTGGACCGCCTTCGCGCTGCTCCTGCCGGCGCTCCTCTGGTACTGGCGGGCGCCACGAGTGACGTGGCCGCGGCTCGCCCTCGTGGTCGGCCTCAGCTTCGTCATCGTCACCGCGAAGCCGCAGGGGTTGGGCTACCTGCCGGCCATGGCGTTGGCCCTGCTGTGGACGCGGCGAAGCCCCATCGCCAAGGTGCTGCACCCGCGCAGCCGTTGGAAGGCGGCCGTGGCCAACTGGCGCAGCATCACCGCCTGCGTCCTGCTGGTGAGCGCCTCGGCCGGCTACATCTCAGCCAGCGGCAACCGGAAGGTGTACTCCGAACTCAACGCCTACGAGATGGTCTTCATGACCCTTCTCCCGGCCGGTCACGACCCGGCGGGCGACCTCCGGTCCATGGGTGCCGATCCGGCTCTGGCCTACGCGACCGGCACGACGATGGTCGACCCCCACGGGGCCGCTGTCGACCCGCGACTGCTCAAGTTCAACCGCGACGTCACCGAGGTGACCGTCCTCAAATTCATCGCGACCCATCCCGGGCGGCTCATCGCGCTCACCGAAGACGGCACCCGAGCGCTCGGGCAGTGGCGACCCGGATACATCGGCAACTACCTCAAGAGCAGCGGCGAACCGGCGCTCAAGCGGGAATGCCGCAGCTGCTTCTACTACTACCTGCTCGCGCCGGCCCGCGCGAAGCCCTTCCTCTTCGGAGTGCTGTTGTTGTTGGCCCTGTTGTCCGGTCTGTGGCTGCGCAACGTCGGTTACATCCGGTCAGCGAACCGGGCCATGGGCAAGCTGGTGGTGTTCGCGGTCTTGGCGGCAGTGGGTGAGTTCTGGTTCATCCTGCTCACCCAAGGAATCGGCGACGAGGTGAAGCACCATGTGTTCACCACCCTGCCCATGCTGCTCAGCCTTCCGCTCGGAGTTTCGTGCGTCTTCCTCGGTCGCCGCACCGAGACGCGTGAGTTCGACGACGAGGACCTCGAGCTGACCGAAGCGGCGCCGGCACCGCCGCCGGCGCCGGCCTCGACACCCGCGCCCGCCGTGACCTAACGCGTCGCCCGCCGGCCCAGCCACGATGCCGGGAATGGTCCTGGGCCCGGCAACCGGTGCGACGGCACGATCCAACGGTGCGCGCGCCCGAGCCGTCGTTGGTCCTGTGGGACATGGACCAGACGCTCATCGAGATCGGCTCGTCCACTCGCCACGCCTACTCGGCGGCGTTCTTGCGAGCGACCGGCCGGCCACTCACGCAGCCGTGGCGGTTCGACGGGCGGACCGAACTGGCGGCGGCGACCGAGGTGCTGCGGGCGCATGCCGTCGAGCCGTCGCCGAGCATGCTCCATGCGTTCGTATCCCTGATCGTCGAGGAACTGCATGCCCGCGCCGACGACATGCGCCGGGATGGACGGGTGCTGCCCGGCGCTCGTGAGGCGCTGGTCGCCTGCGCCGCCGTCCCCGGCGTGCACCAGTCGGTGCTCACCGGCAACCTCCGTCCGCTCGCCGTCCTCAAGGCGGATGTCTTCGGCCTGAGCCGCCACCTCGACCTGCGGGTGGGCGCCTTCGGCGGGGACGCACTGGACCGGATCGACCTCCCGCGTCACGCGTGGCGGCGGGCCGCGAAACATCTCTCCCATCGGTTCTCCGGCGTCGACACCGTGCTGATCGGCGACACGGTGCTCGACGTCGCCACCGCGAAGGCGGCAGGTGCACGGGTCGTTGCGGTGGCCACGGGATGGACCGGGGAGCCTGCGCTGCGGGCCGCCGGTGCCGACGTGGTGCTCGCCGACCTCACTGACACCGGCGCCGCCGTGGACGCGATCACGGCAGGGCGCAGGTAGCGGCCTGTCCCGGCGCTCGGTGGCGGCGCCCTTAGGCTGGAGCCGTGATGTCCCCGGGGTCGGCCGAGCCGATGATCGCGCCGAGCATCCTGTCGGCCGATTTCGCCCGGCTGGCCGAGGCGGCCGACGCCGTGTCCGGTGCCGACTGGTTGCACGTCGACGTCATGGATGCCCACTTCGTGCCGAACCTGACCATCGGGCTGCCCGTGGTCAAGAGCCTGCACCGTGCCACCGATCTGCCCCTGGACTGTCACCTCATGATCGACGACCCCGATCGATGGGCGCCCGGCTACGCCGAGGCTGGCGCCGCGAACGTGACGTTCCACGTCGAGGCTGCCGCCGACGCCGTCGCCACCGCGCGGGCGATCCGGGCAGCCGGCGCCCTCGCCGGACTGTCGGTGAAGCCGGGCACGCCCCTGGAGCCCTACCTCGAGGTGTTGCGGGAGTTCGACACGCTGCTCGTGATGACGGTGGAGCCCGGCTTCGGTGGCCAGGAGTTCATGGCCGAGGTCCTGCCCAAGGTCCGGCTCGCCCGCAAGGAGGTCCGCGCCGGCCATCTGCGGCTGTTCATCGAGGTGGACGGAGGCATCGGCGGCGACACGATCGAGGCCGCGGCGGAGGCGGGAGCCGACGTGTTCGTCGCCGGGTCGGCGGTGTTCGGGGCCGACGACCCGGGCCGGGCGGTCGAGGGGCTGCGGCGCCAGGCGCGCGGGTCGATGTCGGTCTGATGGAGGTCACCGAGGCAGAGCAGGCGGCCATGCATCGCGCGTTGGCGCTGGCCGAAACGGTCCGCGGCCGCACCAGCCCGAATCCGGCCGTGGGCGCGGTGATCCTCGACACGTCCGGCCACCTCGCCGGCGAGGGCGCGACGCGACCGGCCGGCGGCCCGCATGCCGAGGTGGTGGCCCTCGAGGAGGCGGGCGCATCGGCACGCGGCGGCACGGCGGTCGTCACCCTCGAACCCTGTGCGCACACCGGCCGCACCGGGCCGTGCGCCGACGCCCTCATCGAGGCGGGTGTCGCGAAGGTGATCTATGCCGTCGAAGACCCCAACCCCGAAGCCGCCGGCGGCGCGGCCCGGCTGCGCGACGCCGGCGTCGAGGTGATCGCCGACGTGGAGGGCCATGCCGCGGCGAGCGGAGCGCTGCGGCCCTGGCTGCACTCGGTCCGTACCGGACGTCCGTACGTCACCTGGAAGTTCGCGGCGACGCTGGACGGCCGGGTGGCCGCAGCTGACCTCACCTCGCAGTGGATCTCGTCGGCCGCGTCCAGAGCCGACGTGCACAACCTGCGGGCGCTGGTCGACGCGATTCTCGTCGGGAGCGGCACGGTCCTCGCCGACGATCCGCAGCTCACCGTGCGGGACGGGGACCGGGCCACGCAGCACCAACCGCTGCGTGTCGTGCTCGACCGGCGGCACCGCGTCCCCGACGAGGCGCGAATCCTCGACGCCGCCGCCGAGACAGTGGTCCTCGACACAGCGGCGCCCCAATTCGCGTTGAAGGCCCTGTATGACCGCGGCGTGCGGCACGTGCTTTTGGAGGGCGGCCCTACGCTGGCAGGGGCGTTCATAGAGGCACGCTGCGTCGACGAGGTGATCGCCTACCTCGCGCCGATGCTGCTCGGCTCCGGCCCGGCGGCGCTCGGCGACGCCGGGATCGGAACACTCACCGACGCCGCGACGTTGGAGATCGAGTCGGTCATCCGTCTCGGCGACGACATCAAGGTGGTCGGCCGGCCGCGTTGGGCCGAGGCAAGGGCAGGGGAGTAGGCGCAGGTGTTCACCGGGATCATCGAAGAGGTCGGCGAGGTCGCCGCCATCGAGCACCGTGGCGACTCCGCCGTGCTGACCGTCAAAGCCCAGCGCATCGTCGACGATCTCGTCCACGGCGCCTCGATCGCGGTCAGCGGCGTTTGCCTGACCATCGTCGGGTGGCAGCCGGGGGAGCTGACGGCGATCGAGTTCGACGTCATGGGCGAGACGCTCAAGCGGTCGGTCATCGGCGCCCTCTCGGTCGGCGACCGGGTCAACCTCGAACGGGCGGTCCGCGCCGACGCGCGCCTCGACGGCCACGTCGTCCAAGGCCACGTCGACGGCACCGGGGTCGTTGTGTCCCGCACGCCCGGGGATGCCTGGGAGTCCGTGCGCTTCGGCCTGCCGGTCGAGCTGGCCCGGTTCGTCGCCGAGAAGGGCTCCATCGCGGTCGACGGCGTATCCCTCACCGTGGCCGCCGTCGGGCCGGACTGGTTCGAGGTCGGACTGATTCCGGAAACACTCCGGGCGACAACGCTCGGCGCCCGGGCGGCCGGCGACCCGGTCAACCTCGAGGTGGACGTCCTCGCGAAATACGTCGGCCGCCTCCTGGAGGCGACGCGATGAGCACGATCCGTCTCGACACGGTCGAGCGGGCCATCACCGACATCAAGTCGGGCAAGGCCGTCGTCGTCATCGACGACGAGGACCGCGAGAACGAAGGCGACCTGATCTTCGCCGCCGAGCTCGCCACTCCTGAGCTGATCGCCTTCATGGTGCGCTACACCTCCGGCTACATCTGCGTGCCGGTGACCGAGGCCGACGCCGACCGTCTCGACCTGCCGCCCATGTTCCACATCAACCAGGACCGGCGCGGCACCGCGTACACCGTCACCGTCGACGCCCGTGAGGGCGTCACGACCGGCATCTCCGCGAGCGACCGTGCGCACACCATCCAGCTGCTCGCCGATCCCTCGTCGACGGCGGCCGACTTCTCCCGTCCCGGTCACGTCGTTCCGCTTCGCGCGAAGGACGGCGGCGTGTTGCGCCGTCCCGGCCACACCGAGGCGGCGGTCGATCTCGCGGTGCTGGCCGGGCTCCATCCGGCGGGCGTGCTCTGCGAGGTGGTCAGCGAGAAGGACCCGGCCGGCATGGCCCGTGTCGACGAGCTGCGGGTGTTCGCCGACGAGCACGACCTCGCGCTGATCTCGATCGCCGATCTGATCGCGTACCGTCGCCGCTTCGAGAAGCTCGTCTCCCGTGTCGCCTCTGCCCGGGTGCCGCTGCGCTACGGCGAGTACACCGCGGTCGGTTACTCGTCCAGCTACGACCAGCGCGAGCACGTGGCGTTCGTGTTCGGCGACATCGGCGACGGCGAGGACGTCCTGGTGCGGGTCCACTCCGAGTGCCTCACCGGCGACGTCTTCGGATCCCTGCGCTGCGACTGCGGGCCCCAGCTGGATGCGGCCCTCGCGGCCGTGGCCCGCGAGGGGCGTGGCGTGGTGCTCTACGTGCGCGGGCACGAAGGCCGGGGCATCGGCCTGTTGCACAAGCTGCAGGCCTATCAGCTGCAGGACGCCGGTTCGGACACGCTCGACGCCAACCTCGAACTGGGGCTGCCGGCCGACGCCCGCGACTACGGCACCGGGGCGCAGATCCTCGTCGACCTCGGCGTCCACTCGATGCGGCTGCTGACCAACAATCCGGCCAAGCGGGCCGGACTCGAGGGATACGGACTGCGGGTCACCGGCCGCCAGGCGCTGCCGGTGCATGCCAACCCCGAGAACATCCGCTACCTCGAGACCAAGCGCGACCGCATGGGGCACGACCTCGACTTCGGCGCGGGCGAGAAGGCATGAGCGCGGCTCGCGGAGCGAACAACGGGCATGGCGTCTCCGCACGCTCGAACAGAGTGAGAGCGTGAGCGGGGAGGGCGCGCCGGCGCTGACAGTGCAGGGCGCCGGCGGTCTGCGCGTTGTGGTGATCGCCAGCCAGTGGCACACGACGGTCATGGACGGGCTGCTCGACGGCGCGCGGCGGGCCTTGGCCGATGCCGGCGTCGACGACGTCACCGAGCTGCGAGTGCCCGGTGTCTTCGAGCTGCCGGTGGCGGCCGCGAGGGTGACGGCGCGCGATGTCGACGCGGTGGTGGCGCTCGGCGTGGTCATCCGCGGCGGCACGCCGCACTTCGATTACGTGTGCAGCGCGGCCACCACCGGACTCACGCTCGTCGCCCAGCGCACCGGCGTGCCCATCGGATTCGGCGTGCTCACCTGCGACGACGAGAAGCAGGCGTTGGACCGGGCCGGGCTGCCCGGTTCAGCCGAGGACAAGGGCCATGAGGCGGCCACGGCGGCGCTCGCCACGGCGATGACGCTGGCGGACTACCCGCGCCGCTGACGGACGGCGGCTCGGCCGGTCGCCAGGGCCACAGGCCGCTATGGTCACTGACGGGTCGGTGCATCGCACCGGTTGCCTCGAGTACGTCGAAGAGATGAGGGCCGATGGGCGGATACCGGACGATCGTCGTGGGCACGGACGGCTCGGAGACCTCGTTCCGCGCGGTTGATCGCGCGGCCGCCCTGGCCGCCGACTCCGGCGCCACCCTGGTGATCGCGTGCGCCTACTTCCCGGAGCGCCCTGACCCGCGGGCTCAGGACGCCCTGGGCGACGACGCGTATCAGGTCACCGGATCGGCCCCGGCCGACGACACGGTCAGCCGAGCGCGTGACCGGGCCGCGGTGGCCGGCGCCACCAAGATCGAGACCGAAGCCGTGCAGGGCAAGCCGGCCGAGACGCTGCAACGCGTGGTCAAGGACCGCGGCGCCGACCTGCTGGTCGTCGGCAACCGTGGCCTCAACACCCTCGCCGGGCGCATCATCGGCTCCGTCCCGCTCGACGTCGTCCGGCACACGCCGATCGACGTGCTCGTCGTGCACACCACCTGAGCGTTGTGAGCCCACCCGACCGGCCGGACGTCGCCGAAGCGGCCCAGGCCGGCGACATCGATCTGCCGTCCCTGCTCGAAAGCGTCGAGAGCGCGATCCTCGGCGGCCCACGCCGGTACACACCGGCGGAGGTCTCCGAACGCGCCGGTCTCGACCGCGACGAGGCCCGCGGGCTGTGGCGCGCGCTCGGGTTCCCCACCGTCGGCGACGACGAGGTGATGTTCAACGACGCCGACGTGGAAGCCCTGCGCGGGATGGCGACACTCGCGCAATACGGGTTCGCCGACGAGTTGCTGCGGCTCGCGGTGGCCCGACTGTTCGGCCAGACGTTCTCGCGCCTGGCGTCCTACCAGGGCCAGCTGCTGCTCGAGGAGATCGGCCGCCACCCGGAGCTGCTCTCCTCGGGCGACCGGTTGATCGAGCTGGTCGAAGAGGTGACGCCCCGGCTCGAGCGGCTACAGGGCTACGCGTGGCGCCGCCAGCTCGCCGCTTACCTCGCCCGCATGGCCGCTCAGGGCCCCGAGGAGTTCGGCGCGGCGACTGCTCCGGTCAGCATCGGCTTCGCGGACATGTCCGGCTTCACGTCCCTGACCCGCAAGGCCACCGAAATGGAACTGCGTGAGCTGCTGGACTGCTTCGAGTCGATGTCCACGGAGGTCGTGGGCGACCACGGCGGCCGGATCGTGAAGACGATCGGGGACGAAGTGCTGTTCCAGCTCGACGACGCGGGCGAGGCCGCGCTGGTCGCCCTCGAACTGCTCGAGCGGGCCGAGGCCGACGACCGGCTTCCCGACTTGCGGGCCGGCCTGGCCTACGGTCCGGTGGTCAGCCGGCTGGGCGACGTGTACGGGTCGACGGTGAACATCGCGAGCCGGTTGACGTCGCTCAGCCGTCCTGGATGGATCCTCGTCGACCGTGAGATGCACGATCAGCTGGTGGGCGATTCCCGGTTCCACCTGAAGTCGCGGCGCCCGGAGTCGGTGCGCGGGTTCAGCCACCTGCATCCGTGGCGCCTGCGCCGTGCCGAGCGCTGAGGCGGCGCCGGTACCCTCGAGACCTGATGAAGACCTTCGATCAGCTCTTCGCCGAGCTCACCGACCGGCAACGGGTGCGCCCCGCCGGATCGGGCACCGTTGTTGCGCTCGACGCCGGGATCCACGAGCAGGGCAAGAAGGTCCTCGAAGAGGCCGCCGAGGTGTGGATGGCGGCCGAGCACGAATCCGGTGAGCGCACCGCCGAGGAGATCAGCCAGCTCCTCTACCGGATCCAGGTGATCATGCTGGGCAAGGGCATCGGCCTCGACGACGTCTACCGACATCTGTGATGCCGCCGGACCGTCCCCTTCCGTTCCCTTCACATTCCAGGTAGAGATCCAGGTAGAGCCATGCTGCGCATTGCCGTTCCCAACAAGGGTTCGCTGTCCGAACCGGCCAGCCAGATGCTCGTCGAGGCGGGCTACCGCCAGCGCTCGGACAGCCGTGAACTCGTACTGCTCGACGACGAGAACGAGACCGAGTTCTTCTTCCTCCGCCCGCGCGACATCGCGATCTATGTGGGCTCCGGGCAACTGGATGTCGGCATCACCGGCGAAGACCTGCTTCTGGATTCGGGCGCGAATGCGGAGGCGATCCTGCCGCTCGGCTTCGCCCGCTCGACGTTCCGCTTCGCCGCCGCCCCGGGCACCGCGGCCACGGCCGCCGACCTCGCCGGCAAGCGGGTCGCCACTGCCTATCCGGGCGTGCTGGCCGACTACTTCGCGCGAGCCGGGATCGCCGCCGAGGTGATCGCCCTGGACGGCGCGGTGGAGACATCGGTCCGGCTCGGGGTCGCCGACGCCATCGCCGACGTCGTCTCGACCGGCACCACGCTGCGCAACGCCGGCCTGGAGATCTTCGGCGAGCCGCTGCTGACCAGTCAGGCCGTGCTGGTCCAGCGGCGCGGCACCGCCCAGCCGGCCCGCGTCGAGCAGCTCGTCCGGCGGCTGCAGGGCGTCATCATCGCCCGGCAGTACGTGCTGATGGACTACGACATCCCTGATGAGTTCGTCGACAAGGCCTTGGCCCTGACGCCCGGCATCGAGTCACCGACGGTGTCCCCGCTCGCCAAGCCGGGATGGTCGGCGGTGCGCTCGATGGTCAAGCGCCGCGAGACCAACGCGGTGATGGACGAACTCTGGGAGGTCGGCGCCCGCGCCATCCTCGTCACCGACATCCACGCCTGCCGACTGTGAGAGAACTCGCTGTGAGAGAACGAGATGAGTGAAACCCCGCCGGAGGTCGTCACGGCCCGGCCGATCAGAACCGCGCGCTACGCCAACGCGGCGGCGCTCGTCGCCTTCGCCGCCTTCGTGGTGGTCGCGCTGCTGATGCGGACGGACAACGCCGGGGCCACCTTCGGGTGGAAGGACCAGGCGTTCACCGTCGTCATCGGCGCCATCGTGGCGGGTGGCCTGCGGCTGCCCGCGCGGCCCCGGCTGCGCGCCGACGCCCGGGCCGTCCACACCCGAAGCTATGTCGGCAACTGGCGCACGATCCCGTGGGACGCCGTCGTGGCGGTCGAGTTCCCGAGCAACGTGCGGTTCGCCCGGCTGGTGCTTCCGGCCGACGAGACGCTTGCCTTGTACGCCGTCCAGCGGATGGACCGCGAGCAGGCGGTGCAGACCATGCGCGGCTTGCGCCGCCTTTTCGCGGCGACCCACCCGGTCGTCGGCTGACGGTCGGCCCGGCCGTCCGGATGCCGGTAATGGTGGCCGTTTAGCGTGACCTGCATCACGGGAAGAACCTCGGCAAGGAGGGCGCGCCCCCGCGCGCCCGGACGAGAGGAGCCGTAATGACGCGGAACGACCCGACGGCCAGCCCCCGACCCGCCGCCGACAACACCGGTTGGGGGGCGGGCATCGCCGATCCCGGGCCCCTCGGCCTCGCCGCGTTCGCTCTGACGACCTTCGTGCTGTCGGTCTTCAACTCTGGGATGATCAAGACCGGCGACGGCGTCGTCCTCGGTCTGGCACTGGCCTACGGCGGCCTCGCTCAGCTGCTCGCCGGCATGTGGGAATTCACCAAGGGCAATACGTTCGGCGCGACCGCCTTTGCCTCCTTCGGCGCCTTCTGGATCTCCTTCTGGTGGCTCATCGAACATGTCGCCACGTATGCCAAGGGTTCCGCGGGCAACGACTTCAATCATGCCCTCGGCGTGTACCTGCTCGCGTGGGCGATCTTCACGGCGTACATGACCGTGGCGTCACTTCGCGTTTCGGGGGCAGTGGCGGCGGTGTTCGTCTTCCTGACGCTGACCTTCCTGTTCCTCGCCATCGGCAAGCTCACCCAGTCGGCCACTGCGACCGACAGCACCGGCCTGTACAAATTCGGTGGATGGCTCGGCCTGATCACCGCGCTGCTCGCCTGGTACGCCTCGTTCGCCGGGGTCGTGAACTCAACGTTCAAACGGGTCGTGCTGCCCGTGATGCCCTTGACGGAAGGCCGCACCAAGCGCTGAACCTTCCGACCTTCCGTCCGGCGAAATAGGGTCTGTCCATGAGCGAAACACTGTCCAACCTGTCCCATGAAGAACGGCGCTTCTCCCCGCCGGAGGACTTCGCGGCCAACGCGAACGTCAAAGCCGACGCGTACGCCGAGGCCGACGACGATCGGCTGGCGTTCTGGGCCAAACAGGCCGAACGGCTGTCGTGGGCCGAGAAGTGGACCGAGGTCCTCGACTGGAGCGACGCGCCGTTCGCGAAATGGTTCGTGGGCGGGAAGCTCAACGTCGCCTACAACTGCGTCGACCGGCACGTCGAGAGTGGCCACGGCGATCAGGTCGCCTACCACTGGGAGGGCGAACCGGGTGAGACCCGCGCGCTCACGTATGCCGAGCTGAAGGATGAGGTGTGCAAGGCGGCCAACGCGCTGATCGAGCTCGGCGTGCAGACCGGCGACCGCATCGCGATCTACATGCCGATGATCCCCGAGACCGTGATCGCGATGCTGGCCTGTGCGCGGCTCGGTGCCCTTCACACGGTGGTGTTCGGCGGCTTCTCGTCCACCGCGCTGTCCGATCGGATCATCGACTGCGACGCCCGCGTGGTGATCACGTCCGACGGCGGCTACCGGCGCGGCGCCCCGTCGGCGCTGAAGCCGGCGGTGGACGAGGCGCTGCAGAAGTGCCCCGACGTCCGCACCGTCCTGGTCGTCAAGCGCACGGGGCAGGACGTCGAGTGGACCGAGGGGCGTGACGTCTGGTGGGAGGACGTCGTCAGCAAGCAGTCCACCGAGCACACCCCCGAGGCCTTCGACTCCGAGCACCCGCTGTTCGTCATGTACACATCGGGCTCCACGGGCAAGCCGAAGGGCATTCTGCACACGGCGGGCGGCTACCTGACCCAGGTCGCGTACACGCACCACGCGGTGTTCGACCTGAAACCGGACGAGGACCTGTACTGGTGCGGCGCCGACATCGGCTGGATCACCGGGCACAGCTACATCGTCTACGGGCCGCTGGCCAACCGGGCGACGTCGTTCATGTACGAGGGCGTGCCCAACAGCCCGGACGAGCACCGCTGGTGGAACATGATCGAGAAGAACAAGATCTCGATCCTCTACACCGCGCCCACCACCATCCGCACGTTCATGAAGTGGGGAGAGGACATCCCCAAGGCCCACGACCTGTCCTCGCTGCGGCTGCTCGGCTCGGTCGGAGAGCCCATCAACCCCGAAGCGTGGATCTGGTACCGAAAGAACATCGGCGGTGACCGCACACCGGTCGTCGACACGTGGTGGCAGACCGAGACCGGGGCGATCATGATCAGCCCGCTGCCCGGCGTCACCGAGACCAAGCCCGGTTCGGCCACCAAGGCCCTGCCGGGGATCGGCGCCGAGGTCGTGGACAACGAGGGCAAGGCCGTGCCCAACGGCGGTGGCGGCTTCCTCGTACTCACCGAGCCCTGGCCGGCGATGACACGTGGCATCTGGGGCGATCCCGAGCGCTTCAAGGAGACCTACTGGCAGCGCTTCGCCGAGCAGGGCTACTACTTCGCCGGCGACGGAGCCAAGAAGGACGACGACGGCGACCTCTGGCTGCTCGGCCGCGTGGACGACGTCATGAACATCTCCGGTCACCGCATTTCGACCACCGAGGTCGAGTCCGCGCTGGTGTCGCACCCGTCTGTGGCCGAGGCGGCCGTGGTCGGAGCGACGGACCCGACCACCGGCCAGGGCATCGTCGCGTTCGTCATCCTGCGCGGGGGCGGCCCGACCGAGGAGGCCGAGGGCGAGGAGCTGGTCAAGACGCTGCGCAACCACGTAGCGACCGAGATCGGCGCGATCGCTAAGCCGCGGCAGATCATGATCGTGGCCGAGCTGCCGAAGACCCGCTCGGGCAAGATCATGCGCCGCCTGCTGCGAGACGTCGCCGACCACCGCGAGCTCGGAGACGTCACGACGCTCACCGACTCCGCCGTCATGGACCTGATCAAGGACAAGGCCGCCACCGCGCCGCCGGAGGACTGAACGCCCGTGCATCGGGTGCTGTTGCGGGAGGTCATCGTCGACGTCCCGTCCGAGAAGTCGGACGCCACCCGGCGGTTCTGGGCCGGAGCCCTGGGCGGCACGGTCCGTCCCCTGACCGAGTTCCCGGAGTTCGCGGCGCTGGAGAACCCGGCCGCGCTGCCGCACCTCGGCTTCCAGGACATCGGCAACGACGCCGCGCGCTTCCATCTCGACATCGAGACCGACGACATCGAGGCGGAGGTCGCGCGGCTGGCGGCGCTCGGTGCGGTCGTCGAGCAGCGGCGCGATCACTGGGTCGTGATGCGCGATCCGGCCGGCCTGCTGTTCTGCCTACTGCCGCCGGAATCAGACGAGTTCGCCGAGCGCTCCCGCGTCGTCGACTGACCGGCTTAGCGCAGCCGTTCGGCCAGGTGGATCGCGTCGTACGGAGCGTGCACCTTCACGTCGTTGTCGAAATGCACCTGGACATCCAGGCCGGCCGCCGTCCACGAGCGGATCTCGGTCGCCCACTTGTCGAGCGCCTCGTCGGTGTAGCCGCTGGTGTAGAGCTCGACGTCGCCGTGCAGCCGGACGTAGACGAGGTCGGCGGTGACGTCGCGCAGCAGCGGCCAACGGCCGGCGGTGTCGGCGACGACGAGCGAGATCGCATGCTTGCGCAGCAGGTCGGGGAACGCGGCGACCTCGAAGGTCTTGTGCCGCACTTCGAGCGCATGCCGGATCGGGCGGTCGGCGTCGGTGACGGTGAGGGATCGGTCCTTCAGCCGCTCGTCGTGCCTGCGGGCCAGCCACGCGGCCTCGTCGGTGGAGCGGGGGAGTTGGGCGAAGAAGGCCGTCAGACGATCAGCGTCGAAGCCGAGGCTCGGCGGCAGCTGCCACAGGACGGGACCCAGTTTCTCGCGCAGCGCCAGTACCCCTGACGCGAAGAAGTTCGCCAACGGCGTCTCGACGCCGGCCAGCTTCTTCATGTGCGTGATGAACCGGGCGCCCTTCACCGCGAAGGTGAAGTCGGCCGGCGTCTTCTCGTACCACCGCTGGAAACTGGTGGGCCGCTGCAGCGAGTAGAACGTTCCGTTGATCTCGACGCTGTTCATCCGCGAGGACAGGTACTCGAGCTCGCGGCGGTGCGGCAGCTTCGGCGGATAGAACACGCCCCGCCACGGCGGATACAGCCAGCCGGAGGTGCCGATCCGAACTTCGGTCATACGGCTGTCCTACCCGACTTGTTACCGCCTCAGTGGGTCAGAGCCCGCCGGACCGGCAACGAGTCGGCCGGACAGGAACCCGCGGGCCGCCGGCCAGTCGTCGTCGGTCATCGAGTACTGGACGGTCGTGCGCCATGTGCCGTCCCGCCGCATCTTGTGCTTGCGCAGCTCGCCCTCGCGGGTGGCGCCGAGCCGGGCGATCGCGGCCTGTGAGCGCTCGTTGTAGATGTCGGTGTGCCACACGACGCGGGCGGCGCCCAGGGTGTCGAACGCGTGCGTGAGCATGAGCAGCTTCGACTCCGTGTTGTGCCCGGTCCGCCACCATCGCCGGCCCAGCCAGGTGTGTCCGATGGAGACGGTCCGCAGGGCCGGGTCGACGTCGTAGTAGGACGAGGTGCCGGCGAACTGGTTGCTGGCGACGTCGAACTGCGAGTAGGCGAATCGCTCGCCCCGCGCTCGCGCGGCGAGCGTCCACGCCACGTCCAGCTGGGCGTCGGCCGGCGTGCGGGGTGCCCCGGTGGCTTTCGAACCCGGGGTACTCACCCAACGGAAGACCTCTTCGGCGTCCGCGCCCTCGCCGGCGGCGGCGAGGTAGCCGGGCGCGTCTTCGATCGCCATCGGCTGCAGACGGATGAGGCGCCCGGCGAGCACGGGCATGGCGTACCACTGGTCGGCGGAGGTCACCGCCCGATCGTATGGTGGTCGTCATGCGGCTTACCGAGTTCTGGCGCCGGATGGAGGAGCGTTTCGGCGTTGCCTATGCCGCGAGCGTGGCCGCCGATTACCGGCTGCCCGGGCTCGGTAGCACGATCAACGAGGCCCTCGCGGCCGGTGTGGACACGAAGGATGTGTGGCGCGCGGTGTGTGCCGAGTTCGAGATGCCCGCGTCCCTGCGTTGACCTCGGCGTGTCGCTCGTAGTCGAACAGGTGTTCGGCTACGCTCTCGGTATTCGGCAGACCATCGGTATCCACAGGACGAGTTGCAAGACGCCCGTCGTCCACAACCGGGCGCGTTGCACCGATTCTGTCGGTACCCGGCCCTAACGTCGTTTCCGTACCTCCGACCGAGACCTCCAGCAGCATTCATTGACAGCAAAGGGGACGCCGCCATGGCAACCAGCTTCGACCGGGACAAGGCGCTCGACGTCGCCCTCGCACAGATCGACAAGCAGCACGGCAAGGGTGCCGTCATGCGCCTGGGCGACCGGGTAGCCGCGCCGATCGAGGTGATCCCCACCGGGTCGATCGCCCTCGACGTCGCGTTGGGCATCGGCGGTCTGCCGCGCGGACGTGTCGTCGAGATCTACGGTCCGGAAAGCTCGGGCAAGACGACAGTGGCACTGCACGCCGTGGCCAACGCCCAGGCCGCCGGCGGGGTCGCCGCCTTCATCGACGCCGAGCACGCGCTCGATCCCGAATATGCCCGGGCGCTGGGTGTCGACACCGATTCGCTGCTGGTCAGCCAGCCCGACACCGGTGAGCAGGCGCTCGAGATCGCCGACATGCTCATCCGTTCCGGCGCCCTCGACGTCATCGTCATCGACTCGGTGGCGGCGCTGGTGCCCCGTGCCGAGATCGAGGGCGAGATGGGTGACAGCCACGTCGGCCTGCAGGCCCGGCTGATGAGCCAGGCGCTGCGCAAGATCACCGGTGCCCTCAGCAACTCGGGCACGACGGCGATCTTCATCAACCAGCTGCGCGAAAAGATCGGCGTGATGTTCGGGTCGCCTGAGACCACCACCGGCGGCAAGGCGCTGAAGTTCTACGCGTCGATCCGGTTGGACGTGCGGCGCATCGAGACGCTCAAGGATGGCACCGACGCGGTCGGCAACCGCACCCGGGTGAAGGTCGTCAAGAACAAGGTGGCGCCGCCGTTCAAGCAGGCCGAATTCGACATCGTCTACGGCGAGGGCATCAGCCGAGAGGGTTCGCTCATCGACGTCGGCGTCGAGCAGGGCATCGTCCGCAAATCCGGCGCTTGGTACACCTACGAGGCCGACCAGCTGGGCCAGGGCAAGGAGAACGTGCGCAACTTCTTACGCGACAACCCCGACCTCGCCGACGAGATCGAGAAGAAGATCAAGGAGAAGATGGGCATCGGGGCCCGCGTCGACGACTCCGGCGCGCCGATCGAGCCGCTGCCGGCGCCCGTCGACTTCTGATGACCCGCCCGGCGGGCGGCCGGCGACGCCGGCCGCGCGACATCGCGGAAGGCGAGCCACCGCCGGGGGATCCGGACCTGCACCCCGGCGACCCGGACTCCGTCGCCCGGACGATCTGCCTGCGCCTGCTCACGATGCGAGCGCGCAGCCGCGCCGAGCTGGCCGACGCCCTGGCCGCCCGTGATGTGCCTGACGACGCCGCGACCCGCGTGCTGGACCGGTTCACGGAGGTCGGGCTGATCGACGACGCCGCGCTGGCCGCCAGCCTGGCCGGCGCCCAACATCGGGAACGCGGCCTCGCCCGCCGTGCGGTCGCGGCCAAGCTGCGCCAACGGGGTCTCGCCGACGAACTCGACGAGGCCTTGAGCGGAATCGATGCCGACAGCGAGCGCTCCCGTGCGCGGGAACTGGTCGAGCGGCGGCGGCGGGCTCTCGCCGGCTTGCCCGCCGAGGTACAGGCGCGTCGGTTGGTCAGCCTGCTCGCCCGCAAGGGCTACCCGTCGGGCATCGCCTACGCGGTGGTCCGCGAAGCCCTGGCCGGCGCGGCGGATTGGGACATCGACGGCGCCGCCGACGATCCGGCCGGCGCACCCGCCGCAGACGGCGCCGTCAGCACCTGAAATCGCTGGGGCTGGGCATCCACAGATCACGCGCACTTGATTTGTCCGCCCGGCATTCATAACCTCGGGGACACCAGGAGTTACCCCTGCACACCGATGCGCCGTAGCGGCGCCGCGACATACTGCACCGAGTCCTCATGCGAAAGGAGCACTAACCGGCGAACCCGGTGCCAGCACCGGGCTCCAGAACCTCCCGTGACACCGGCGCGTCAACCGACTCGCCACCCATTTGGTGTCCCAGCGTTCTGTGCTGTTCGACGGTCTCCTGGTCCGGTTCGACCGAGCGTCAGGAGGCCTACGTGAGCGGGGTTTGGTACGCAGGGATCGGTGCCGCGTTCGTCCTGGGACTCCTGTTCGTCGCGGCCTACGCGCGCCGCGGCTCGGCCTCTCCAAGCCGCCACGGCATCCCCGCGCCCGTCCCGGACGACGCCCTCGACGAAGCGCGCCGGACCGCCCACGCCGAGGCCGTCGCCGTGCGCCAGGCTGCGCTCGCCGAGGCCGAAGGTCTCCGGCGCGCCGCGGAGGCCGAGGCCGACGCCACCCGACGGTCCGCCCGCGCGGACGCGGACGCCACCCACAGCCAGCTCGCCGCCACGCTCGCCGAGGCTAGGGAGCAGGCCGCCGAGCTGATCGCCGAAGCCCGCCGGACCGGCGCCGCGCAGGCGGCGGAACTGACCGAAGAGATCCAGCGCCAACAGGACGCCTCGGCCGCGCGCTCCGCCCGGCTCGACGAGACCGAGGCCCGCCTCGACGCCCGGGACAATCGCCTCGACCAGCGCGCCGCCGAGCTGCAGGCCCAGGCCGCCGAGCTCGCCGCGCTGAAGGACGACCTCGACCGGCGGCTGCGCCAGCTCGACGCCGACCGAGGCCGGCTCACCGCCGAGCTCGAGCAGCACCGGGCCGAGCTCGAGCGCATTGCCGGACTCAGTGCCGAAGAGGCCAAGGCCGAGCTGCTCGCCGGAGTCGAGGCGACCGCCCGCCGGGAAGCCGCCCTGCTCGTGCGGACCATCGAGAACGAGGCCCGCGCCGAGGGCACCGAGCGGGCCCGATCGATCGTCGTCGAGGCCGTTCAGCGGGTCGCCAGCGCCCAGACGACGGAGACGGTGGTCAGCGTCCTGCATCTGCCGGCGGAGGAAATGAAGGGGAGGATCATCGGGCGGGAGGGGCGCAACATCCGCTCCTTCGAGGCGGTCACCGGCGTCAACGTCCTCATCGACGACACCCCCGAGGCCGTCTTGCTGTCCTGCTTCGATCCCGTGCGTCGTGAGGTCGGCCGGCTCACGCTGGAGAAGCTGATCCTCGACGGACGGATCCATCCGCACCGCATCGAAGAGGCTTACGAGGAGAGCGTTGTCGAGGTCGACGAGCTGTGCCTGCGGGCCGCGCGGGACGCCGTGGCCGACGTCGGCATCGGCCCCGTGGACGAGCGCTTGATGCCCACCCTCGGCCGGCTGAAATACCGCACGAGCTATGGGCAGAACGTGCTCGGTCACCTGATCGAGACGGCCCACATCGCCGGCGTCATGGCCGCCGAACTCGGCATCGAACCCACCCTGGTCAAGCGGTGCGCGTTCCTGCACGACATCGGCAAGGCCCTGACCCACGAGGTCGAGGGCAGCCACGCGATCATCGGCGCCGAACTGCTGCGCAAGTACGGCGAGGACGAGGCCGTTGCCCACGCCGTCGAGGCGCACCACAACGAAGTCCAGCCACGCACGATCGAGGCCGTGCTGACCCAGGCGTCGGACACCTGCTCGGCGGCTCGGCCCGGCGCCCGGCGGGAGTCGCTCGAGTCCTACGTCAAGCGACTGGCCCGGATCGAGGAGATTGCCAGCACCCGGGACGGCGTCGAGAAGGTGTTCGCCATGCAGGCCGGCCGCGAGGTTCGCGTCATGGTGCAGCCGACCGAGGTCGACGACCTGGCCTCGGCGGTGATGGCCCGCGAGATCGCCAAGCAGATCGAGGACGAGCTCACCTACCCGGGGCAGATCCGGGTGACCGTCGTGCGGGAGTCGCGCTCGACCGAGATCGCGCACTGAGCGGCCCGGCCGGGATCGGGCGGACCGTATCCTCGACGGCGTCATGACTTCCGCGCGCACGTACGAGATCCGCACCTACGGGTGCCAGATGAACGTCCACGACTCCGAGCGGCTCGCCGGGCTCTTGGAGAAGGCCGGCTACGAGCGAGCGGCAGCCGAAGCGGCTCCCGACCTCGTCGTTTTCAACACCTGCGCGGTGCGCGAGAACGCCGACAACCGCCTGTACGGCAACCTCGGCCACCTGTACCCGGCCAAGGCCGCCAACCCCGACATGCAGATCGCCGTCGGCGGCTGCCTGGCCCAGAAGGACCGCGGCCGCATCGTCGAGAAGGCGCCGTGGGTCGACGTCGTGTTCGGCACCCACAACCTGGCCGCGCTGCCCGTCCTGCTGGAGCGGGCGCGGCACAACCAGGTCGCACAGGTCGAGATCGTGGAGGCGCTGCAGAACTTCCCGTCCGACCTGCCCACCCGGCGTGAGTCGCCGTTCAGCGCGTGGGTGTCGGTCTCGGTCGGCTGCGACAACAGCTGCACCTTCTGCATCGTCCCGTCTCTGCGGGGTGGCGAGACCGACCGGCGCCCGGGTGATGTGCTCGCCGAGGTCCGTGCTCTGGTCGATGCCGGCGTGGTCGAGGTGACGCTGCTCGGCCAGAACGTGAACTCCTACGGCCGTTCGTTCGGTGACCGCTACGCGTTCGGGAAGCTGCTGCGCGCGTGCGGGGAGGTCGACGGCCTCGAGCGGGTGCGTTTCACCAGCCCGCACCCCCGCGACTTCACCGACGACGTGATCGCGGCCATGGCGGAGACGCCCAACGTCATGCCGCAGTTGCACATGCCGATGCAGTCAGGGTCGGACGCGGTGCTGCGCGCCATGCGCCGCTCCTACCGCCGGGAGCGCTACCTCGGCATCATCGACGCGGTGCGGACCGCGATGCCGGACGCCGCGATAAGCACCGACATCATCGTCGGGTTCCCCGGCGAGACCGAGGACGACTTCGAGCAGACCCTGCAGGTCGTGCGGCAAGCGCGGTTCGCGAACGCGTTCACCTTCCAGTACTCGAAGCGCCCCGGCACGCCGGCCGCCGACATGACCGGCCAGATCCCCAAGGCGGTGGTGCAGGAACGCTACGACCGGTTGATCACGCTGCAGGAGCAGATTGCGTGGGACGAGGCCAAGCGGTTGATCGGGCGGCCGGTCGAGGTCCTGGTCAACGCGACGGACGGCCGCAAGGACGGGGCCACGGGGCGGGTCTCCGGCCGGGCGCGCGACGGCCGGCTGACCCACGTCGAGGGCTCGGCCCTGCCCGGGGACATCGTCACCGCCGAGGTCACCTACGCCGCTCCGCACCACCTCGTCGCCGACGGCGGTATCACGGCACACCGGCCGTGGCGGGGAACCGGTGAGCCGGCGCCGGCCGCTGCGGGATCGGCCGGGCTGTTGAGCATCGGTCCCCGCCCGGCCTGACCGATCGGAGCCGTGCGACTGCGATCAGTGACGGCCCGGGACGCTGCCGGCCGAGGGGGGAGCCGACGGCCGCAGCCCCGGCACGACCGCACCCGCGAGACCGCGGATGACTGCGCGCAGCAGGTCGAGGTAGTCGAAGGAGTCACGCCACAGCGTGATCTTCCCGTCGTGCACGTCGAAGCGGCCCGTCACCCAGAACTGCATTCGCAGCCGCCCGATCGACAAGACGTCGGTCCGCTCGGTCAGCACGACCGGCCCGTTGGCGGCAATGGCATGCACGTACACCTCGAACGAGGCTCCGGGTCGGGCGAGCTGCTTCAGCACGCCGATCGTCCGGCGCCGTCCGCGGATCGGTGGCAGGCCGACGTTCACGTACGTGACCTGCTCGTCGAGCAGGGCGGCCGCTCCGGTCAGGTCCAGGCCGGCGAGGGTGGCCAGAAAGGCTTCCACAACGGCCTGCGGGTCGCTCGGCTGGACCGTGACATCGTGCAGCAGACGGGGCTTGAACGAGCCGCTCATGACCTCACTCCGTTCGGCCATCCCTCATCGCTGCGCAGGCGTTGCTCATGGCTCGATGATAGGGCGCCCCCGATCAGCTGGGCAGCAATGCCCGTCGTTGCGCGACATCTTCTTCGGCCTTCTTGATCCGCTCCGGATCGCCCGAGCGGCGGGCCCGGTCGAGCTTCGCCTCGGCCTCGGCCAGGCGCTCGCGCATCGCGCTCAGGAACGGGTTCGCCTCGGCGCTGCCCTGGCGCCACTCGGCGTCGACAGCGTCGCGCACCCGCTGCTCGGCGGCCCGCATCCGGTCGTCGAGACGGCGCATGGCGTCGCGCGGGACGTGCCCGATCGCGTCGTACTGGGCTTGCAGCTCCCGAAGCACGCTCTGCGCGGCCTTGGGATCGCTCACGTCGACCGCCTCGGCCCGGGCGATGATCTGTTCCTTCTGCTGCTGGTTGCCGACCTGCTCGGCGTCGCGCTCGGCGAAGGTCTCCGAGCGGCGGGCGAAGAAGGCGTCCTGGGCGGCCCGGAACCTCGTCCACAGCGCGTCCTCAGCGTCGCGTCCGGCGCGCCCCGCGGCCTTCCACTCGTTCATCAGGTCGCGCATGGCCCCTGTCGTCTCCTTCCAGTCGGTGGAGGTCGACAGCTCCTCGGCCTTCGCGATCAGCCGTTCCTTCTGCTCCTTGACGCTGCTGCGCTCGGCGTCGAGCTGAGCGAAGTGCTGGCCCCGCCGGCGGCCGAAGGTGTCGCGGGCGGCCGCGAACTGCTTCCACAGCGCGTCGTCGGTCTTGCGGTCGATGCCCTTGATCTGGCGCCATTCCTCGACGATCGCCCGCAGCCGATCGCCGTTCGCCTTCCAGGACGTGCCGGACTCGGCGATCGCCTCGGCCTCGGCCACCAGGGCCTTCTTGGCGGCGACGGCGTCGGCCCGCGCCTGCTCGCGGGCGGCCGCGGCGGCGCCGGCCTTCTCCTCCGCCGTCTTGAGCAGCCCATCGAGGCGCGTCTCGAGCGCGCCGAGGTCGCCGATCGCCGCGGCGGTGGGCAATTGCTCCTTCAGCGCCAGCGCATGCGCGCGGGTGCTGGCCGGGTCGCCGGCGCCGGACTCGAGCCGCTTCTCCAGCAGCTGCACCTCAGTGGCAAGGTCGTCGTAGCGCAACTGATAGAACGCGAGCCCGGCCTCGCTGTCGCCGGCCTGCCAGGACCCGATGGCGCGCTCGCCGTCGGCGGTCCGCACGTACACGGTGCCGTCGTCGTCGATGCGTCCCCAATCAGACCCCATGACACAGCATTGAACACGATCAGGTGCCGGGCAGCACGGCCGCTAGCCTGGCTCAGGTGATCCAGGGAGCGGTGTTCTGCCCGCATCCACCCCTCCTCATCCCACAGGTGGCGCAGGGCGCCGCGCCGGAACTTGGCGACCTGCGGGCCGCCTGCCGGACTGCGATCAGACGCGTGGCGACCGGTGCGCGGATCGTCGTTGTCGGCGCCGGACCGAGGTGGACGGCGCACGGCCCGACCGCCCGCGGGACGCTGGCCGGGTTCGGCGTGCCTCTGGAGGTCCCGCTCGGCTCGGACGCGCCGGGAGCCGTGGAACTGCCACCGTCGCTGACCGTCGGTGCGTGGTTGCTCCGTAACGCGCTCGGCCCGGACACCGGTGCCACCGGTTGGTCGGTCGGGCCCGACGACAAATGGCCCAGCCCGCTCGTCCCGGCGGACACCGGGCCGTACGTGTTGCTGGTCATGGGCGACGGCAGTGCCCGTCGCAGCACCTCCGCGCCGGGATACCTGGACGACCGGGCGGCCGGCTTCGACGCCGACGTCGCCGCTGCGCTGGCCAGTGGTGAGGGTGATCGGCTGCACCTTGATCGGAAGCTTGGCGCCGAACTCCTCGCCGACGGGGCCCGGGCCTGGGACGCCGCGGCCGGGCAGCTCGAACCGTTCGAGTTCGACGCCGAAGTGCTCTACGACGCCGCGCCGTACGGCGTCGGCTACTTCGTGGCGGCGTGGACACGGGCCGGGTGAGCGTGGCTGACAACCGGGTGATCGCCGTGGTCGGTCCGACCGCCGCCGGCAAGTCCGACCTCGCCGTCGCGCTGGCCGACCGCCTCGACGGGGAGGTCGTCAACGCCGACTCGATGCAGCTGTACGCCGGCATGGACATCGGCACGGCCAAGCTGCCGTCGGACGAACGGCGCGGGGTCGAGCACCACCTGCTCGACATTTGGCCCATCGGCAAGTCCGCCGCCGTCGCCGAGTACCAGGTGCTGGCGCGGCTCGCCATCGCCGCGATCCAGGACCGTGGCCGCGTGCCGGTGCTCGTCGGTGGCTCCGGGCTGTACCTGCGCGGAGCGCTGGACAACCTCGACTTCCCCGGCGAGTCGCCCGAGATCCGGGCCCGGCTGTACGCCGAGCTCCAGCAACTCGGCCCGGAAACGTTGCATGCCCGCCTGGCCGAGCAGGATCCCCTGGCGGCAGCCGCCATCCTCGCCTCCAACGGCCGCCGGATCGTTCGGGCGCTCGAGGTCATCGAGCTGACGGGGGCTCCCTTCACGGCCCGGATGCCCGCCTTCGAGTCGATCTACGACACCGTCCAGATCGGGCTCGACCGCGACGATCTGGACGAACGGGTCGAGCTCCGGGTACACCGGATGATGGCCCTCGGCTTCCTCGGCGAGATCCGGGCATTGCTGCCGCGCGGGCTGCGGACAAGCCCCACGGCGGGCAAGGCCCTCGGCTACGCCCAGTTGCTCGCGTGCCTGGACGACGCCGGGGACGTCGTCGGAAACGTGGACGAGGCGGTCGAGCAGACCATTCGGGGGACGCGGCGATTCGTGCGCCGGCAACGCTCGTGGTTCCGTCGCGACCCACGCGTCCATTGGCTCGACGCCGCGGATCCCCGATTGCTGGACACCGCCCTCAGTACCCTGAAGGCATGAGGTTGCTGAAAGGGCACGGGACGGAGAACGACTTCCTCCTGCTGCCTGACCTCGACGGGGCCATCGACCTCACACCCGCCATGGTTTCGGCCCTCTGCGACCGGCACGCCGGCCTCGGCGCCGACGGTGTGTTGCGGGTGGTGCGGTCCGAGAACGACCCGGACGCCAAGGAAATGGCCGCAGATGCGCCCTTCTTCATGGACTACCGCAACGCCGACGGCAGTGCGGTCGAAATGTGCGGCAACGGTATTCGGGTATTTCTTCGATACCTAATTGCCTCCGGGCTCGTTGTATCGAATGCGGCGGTGGCGACTCGCGGCGGGATCCGACGTGTGCGGGCTCGCGGGGACGGAGACGTCATCGTGAGAATGGGTCTGCCCCGGTTCCTTGCCGACCGGCCGGTCGCCACCGCCGCGCCTTCGCTCCCGACCCCGGCGACAGCGCTCGAGATGCCCAATCCGCACGTCGTCGTGCCGGTCGGCGGCCTCGACGAACTGGAGGCCCTCGACCTGAGCCGCCCGCCGCTCGTCGAGCCCCCGCTACCGCACGGCCAGAACGTGGAGTTCGTTGTCCGCACCGGACCGCGGAGCCTCCGGATGCGGGTGCACGAGCGCGGGGTGGGCGAGACCCGGTCGTGCGGGACCGGCATCTGCGCCGCTGCTGTTGCCGTCGCCGCCGCCGATGGCGTCGGAGCCGATGGGCAACCCTGGCGCGTGGACGTCCCTGGCGGCAGCTGCGAGGTCGTCTGGCACGCCGACGGCGAGGTCGAGCTGATCGGGCCGGCGGTCCTCGTCGCCGAGGTGGAGGTCGACGACGCCTGGCTACGGGCCCGCTAGCACTGATGCTCGACCGGTAAAACTTGCCCGGCATGTCACGATGGATGTGACATGACAGATTCTGAAACCCCCTTCTCCGCCGACGAGGTCGGCACCGGCGACTACGAGCTCGAGGAACGCCAGGCGCTGCGGCGCGTGGCCGGCCTCTCGACCGAACTGCAGGACGTCACCGAGGTCGAGTACCGGCAGCTGCGCCTCGAGCGAGTGGTCCTGGTCGGCGTGTGGACGACCGGCACTCTGGCCGAGGCCGAGAACTCGCTGGTCGAGCTCGCCCGGCTGGCCGAAACAGCGGGGTCCCTCGTCCTCGATGCCCTGATCCAGCGCCGCGACCGCCCCGACCCGGCCACCTACATCGGCTCGGGCAAGGCCAAGGAGCTGCGCGACATCGTCGAGGCGCACGGCGCTGACACCGTCATCTGCGACGGTGAGCTGACGCCCGGCCAGCTCCGCCAGCTCGAGGGCGTGACGAAGGTCAAGGTGGTCGACCGCACCGCGTTGATCCTCGACATTTTCGCCCAGCACGCCAGCTCCAAAGAGGGCAAGGCGCAGGTCGAACTGGCCCAGATGCAGTACCTGCTGCCCCGCCTGCGCGGTTGGGGCGAGTCGCTGTCGCGCCAGGTCGGTGGCCGGGCCGCCGGCGGTCTCGGCATCGGCGGCCGCGGGCCGGGTGAGACGAAGATCGAGATCGATCGCCGCCGGATCAACACGCGGATGGCCAAGTTGCGTCGCGAGCTGGCCGCGATGAAGACCGCGCGCGACGTCAAGCGGGCCCAGCGCTTTGCGAACGAGGTGCCGAGCGTGGTGCTGGCCGGCTACACGAATGCCGGGAAGTCCTCGCTGCTGAACCGGCTGACCGATGCCGGCGTGCTGGTCGAGAACGCCTTGTTCGCCACCCTCGATCCGACGGTGCGCCGCTGCCGGGCCCAGGACGGCCGCGAGTACACGATCGCCGACACCGTGGGCTTCGTCCGGCACCTGCCGACCCAACTCATCGAGGCCTTCCGCTCGACCTTGGAAGAGGTCGCCGAGGCCGCGCTGATCCTGCACGTGGTCGACGCGTCCGATGCCGATCCCGAGGCGCAGATCCGCGCGGTTCGCGAGGTGCTCAGCGACATCGACGCGCTGGGGGTGCCGGAACTCCTGGTGTTCAACAAGGTCGATGCCGCCGAGTCGGAGATGCTGCTTCGCCTGCGCGCCCTGGCTCCGGGCGCCATGTTCGTCTCCGCCCGGACCGGGCGGGGGATCGACGAGTTGCGCTCGCAGGTCGAGTCCCGGCTGCCGCGGCCGAACATCGAGATCACCGCCCTGCTGCCGTACACGCGCGGCGACCTGGTGGCGCGACTGCATGACGAGGCCGATCAGTTGCAGGTCGAACACACCGAAGGCGGGACGCTCGTCCACGCCCTCGTCGGGCCTACGCTGGCGGATCTGCTGCGGCCGTTCGCGTCGGCGCCGGTGCCGTAAGAGCCGCGTCGGGGAGGCTCCTGGCGTAGGCTGAAATCGGTCACACTGCGCGGCGACGGGAGATTCGACGATGGGTTGGGACGCCCCCTGGCACTGGGTCGTTGTCGCGATCCTGGTGATCCTGCTGTTCGGCTACAAGAAGTTGCCCGACGCCTCGCGGTCCCTCGGCCGGTCACTGCGCATCTTCAAGACCGAGATCAAGGGCATGGGCGAGGACGACAAGGCGCGTAGCAAAGCGCAGGACGCCGACGAACCCGCTCAGCCGAAGGCGTTGCCGCCCGCCGAGATCGTCAAGAACGACGTTCCCACGGCGCGGCCACGCCCCACTCCGAGTCCCAATGGTCGCGCGGAGACTCCCGCCAAGGCGGAGTGAGCGCGCTCGCCGCTCAGATCTTGCGCAGGACCGACACGACTCGACCGAGGATGGTCGCGTCGTTGCCGTCGATCGGTGCGAACGCCGGGTTGTGTGGCAGCAGCCAGGCCTGCCCGTCCTTGCGCTGGAGCGTCTTCACGGTCGCCTCGCCGTCGATCATCGCCGCCACGATGTCGCCGTTCTCGGCGTCCTGCTGCTGACGCACGACGACCCAGTCGCCATCGGCGATGGCAGCATCGATCATCGACTCGCCGACCACCTTGACCATGAACAGCGTGCCCTCGCCGACGAGCGCCTTCGGCAGCGGGAAAACGTCCTCGATCATCTGCTCGGCCAGGATCGGGCCACCGGCCGCGATCCGGCCCACGACCGGGACGAAGACCGGGGCGTCACTGCGGGGGGCGTCGTCGCTGACGGCCAGCGCCCGCCGAGCCGCCTTGGGCACCGGCTGGTTGGGGTCGTGCGGCTTGCTCGAGCCGGTGCGTACGTCGACCGCCCGCGGGCGGTTCGGATCGCGGCGTAGATAGCCCTTGCGCTCGAGCATGGACAGCTGGTGCGCCACGCTCGACGTGCTCGCCAGCCCGGCCGACTCGCAGATCTCGCGGATGCTCGGTGGGTATCCGCGTCGCTCGACCGAGTTCCGGATGACGTCGAGGATGGCCTGCTGGCGGCGGGTGAGCCCGGTGACCGGGTCGGGCAGCTCGGTGACCTTCGGCCGGCCAGGGCCCCGCCGTTCGGCGGTGCTCTCAGCTGTCGTGCGGGTCGAACCAGCTCTGCGGCCGGCGCTGTCCTTCGGCACGAGGGCCTCCGATCGTGTGTGAAAACGGATGTTCCGCCGGTGTCCGGCCCCGAGGGGACGGCCGCCGATCTCTGGAAACGTAGCCCGATCCGCGCGCCAACTCAAACATTTGTTCGAACGACACGCCGCCACGGATGGTTTTTGTCAGACCCCGCTGGTAGACATTCGAATAGACGTTCTACCGAACGGACGTTCGAACAGTCTAGCGGAAAGAAGGGGTTCTCATGTCGGTCGCCACCGAGCTCGTCCCGACCGTCTCGATCCCGGATCGGGCGCGGCCCTACGTCCTCGCCCCGCCGCCGGAGCGGTTGGCAACGGTCACCGCTCTCCGGCCGCCACGCGATGCGGCCGGCCTGGCGCCGGTCCGCCTCACGCGCCGCGGCGTCGTCGTGCTGGCGCTGGTGGTACTCGCCGTCGCCTCCGGACTGGTCTGGCTGGCCGCCGCCTCCGCGCCCCGGGCCGCGACGCCTTCGGCCCCGCCCCGAGCCGTCACGGTGCAGGCAGGCGACACCCTCTGGTCGATCGCCACTCGCGTCGCGCCGCAGCGCGATCCCCGGGCGGAGGTCGCTGCCCTCCAGAAGCGCAACGGCCTCACCGACGTCGAGCTGGTCCCGGGGCAGGTCCTGCGGGTTCCGTAGGTCGGCGATCGCCCGACGCCGGCCGGGTTGGCGACCTTGCCCATTGACGAGTGACCAATTTCTCGTTCCTCGGCGTTTCGCTCTTGCGGAACATCGATCCCCGCTCTAGCGTTCAACCCAACATGTAGTAGTTACACCGATGTACTTCGTCCACAAGTTGGGGTTTCTCGTCCACAGGTTGTCAACAGTGGCACGAGGTTTACGCACACCGACGTCCCCAGGTTGTCGACAGTTTCATCCACAGCTGGACGGTTCGCCGGCCGGCAGACGCGCAGAGAGGGGAGCGGCACCGATGCGATGCCCGTACTGCCGCCACCCGGATTCCCGCGTCGTCGACTCCCGTGAGCACGACGAAGGTCAGGTCATCCGCCGGCGCCGGTCCTGCCCGGAGTGCGGACGGCGCTTCACCACCGTCGAAGAGGCGACGCTCGCGGTCATCAAGCGCAGCGGGGTCACCGAGCCGTTCAGCCGCCAGAAGGTGGTCAGCGGCGTGCGCCGTGCCTGCCAGGGTCGTCCGGTCGACGAGGACGCGCTCGCCCAGCTCGCCCAGGCCGTCGAAGAGGCGATCCGGGCCACCGGCGCCGCCGAGGTCCCGAGCGATGACGTCGGCCTGGCCATTCTCGGGCCGCTGCGGGCGCTCGACGAGGTCGCCTACCTACGGTTCGCCTCCGTCTACAAGGCCTTCACATCGGTCGAGGACTTCGAAAAGGCGATTCTCGAACTCCGCGCCGAGCATCGCGCGCACGCGCCCTGACGTCCCCACCGGCGCCGACGCACGGCGCCCCTCTGCATCCAGCACTCCCTGTCCTCAGCACCACCCGTTCCCGTCGGTCCTTGACCGGCAGCACCTCAGGAAGGACGTCCCGCCCATGACCGAGGCCGACGTGTCCCGCTCCACCGACTCCGACGCGGACGGCGGTTCTTCGACCGGCGCCGCAGTGCGCCGGAAGGCCCACGGCAAGCCCGCTTCGGCCGGACTCCGGGTCGACCGGGTCTACACGACCGCCGGCGTCCACCCCTACGACGAGGTGAGCTGGGAGCGGCGCGACGTCGTGATGACGAACTGGCGCGACGGCTCGGTCAACTTCGAGCAGCGTGGTGTCGAGTTCCCCGACTTCTGGTCGGTGAATGCGGCCAACATCGTCACGACGAAGTACTTCCGCGGCGCCGTCGGCACCGACGTCCGCGAGTGGTCACTGCGTCAGCTCATCGACCGCGTCGTGCACAAGTACCGGGTCGCCGGCGAGGAGAACGGTTACTTCGCAACGGTCGAGGACGCCGAGATCTTCGAGCACGAGCTGACCTGGATGCTGCTGCACCAGGTGTTCAGCTTCAACTCCCCGGTGTGGTTCAACGTCGGCACGACGTCGCCCCAGCAGGTCAGTGCCTGCTTCATCCTTGCCGTCGACGACACAATGGACTCGATTCTGAACTGGTACCGCGAAGAGGGCCTGATCTTCAAGGGCGGGTCGGGGGCCGGCCTGAACCTCTCGCGCATCCGTTCGTCCAAGGAACTCCTCTCCTCGGGCGGCACGGCGTCCGGCCCGGTGTCGTTCATGCGCGGGGCCGACGCGTCGGCCGGCACGATCAAGTCCGGCGGGGCCACCCGGCGGGCGGCCAAGATGGTCGTGCTCGACATCGACCACCCCGACATCGAGGAGTTCGTCCAGACCAAGGCTCGCGAAGAGGACAAGATCCGTGTCCTGCGCGACGCCGGCTTCGACATGGACCTCGGTGGCGCCGACATCACCTCGGTCCAGTACCAGAACGCCAACAACTCCGTCCGGGTCAGCGACGAGTTCATGCGGGCGGTCGACGAGGGGACCGACTTCGGACTGCGGGCCCGCAGCACCGGCGAGGTCATCGAGACCGTCGACGCGAAGGACCTGTTCCGCAAGGTCGCGCAAGCGGCGTGGGAATGCGCCGACCCCGGCATCCAATACGACGACACCATCAATGATTGGCACACCAATCCGGAGACCGGCCGGATCACCGCGTCCAACCCGTGCTCGGAGTACATGAGCCTGGACAACACGTCGTGCAATCTGGCCTCGCTGAACCTGATGAAGTTCCTCGACGACGACAACACCTTCGCCTCGGACAAGTTCGTCAAGGCCGTCGAACTGATCATCACCGCGATGGACATCTCGATCTGCTTCGCCGACTTCCCGACCGAGGCGATCGGCGTCAACACCCGCGCCTACCGCCAGCTCGGCATCGGGTTCGCCAACCTCGGCGCGTTGCTGATGGCCTCCGGGCTCGCCTATGACTCCGACGGCGGGCGGGCGCTGGCGGCCGCGATCACCTCGCTGATGACCGGCACGGGCTACCGTCGCTCGGCCGAGATGGCCGGCGTGGTGGGTCCGTACGAGGGCTTCGCGCGCAACGCCAAGGCGCACGCGCGGGTCATGCGCAAGCACGCCGCGGCCAATGACACGGTGCGGTCGATGCACGAGCTCGACCGTTCGGTGCTCGCCGTCGCGACCGAGGAGTGGGCGAAGGGCAACAAGATCGGCGAGGTCAACGGCTGGCGCAACGCGCAGGCCTCGGTTCTCGCGCCCACCGGCACCATCGGCCTGATGATGGACTGCGACACGACGGGCGTGGAGCCCGACCTCGCCCTGGTCAAGTTCAAGAAGCTGGTCGGCGGCGGGTCGATGCAGATCGTCAACCAGACGGTGCCGCGGGCGCTGCGCATCCTCGGCTATCAAGAGGAGCAGGTCGAGGCGATCGTCGAGTACATCGCCGAGCACGGTCACGTCATCGACGCGCCCGGCTTGCGCCTCGAGCACTACGAGGTGTTCGACTGTGCGATGGGCGCACGGCCCATCAAGGCCATGGGGCACGTCCGGATGATGGCGGCGGTCCAGCCGTTCCTGTCCGGCGCGATCTCCAAGACCGTCAACCTGCCCGAGACGGCCACCGTCGAGGACATCGAGGACGTCTACTTCCAGGGCTGGAAGCTCGGCCTGAAGGCATTGGCCGTCTACCGCGACAACTGCAAGGTGGGCCAGCCGCTGTCGGCCGGCAAGGGCGAGAACAAGGGGGCCGAGGCAACTGCGGCCCCGGCCGTCGAAAAGGTCGTCGAATACCGGCCGACCCGCAAGCGGCTGCCCAAGTCGCGCCCATCGCGCACGACCTCGTTCACCGTCGGCGGCGCCGAGGGGTACATGACCGCCGGCTCCTACCCGGACGACGGTCTGGGGGAGGTGTTCCTCAAGCTGGGCAAGCAGGGGTCGACCCTGGCCGGCGTGATGGACGCGTTCTCCATCGCCATCTCGGTGGCGTTGCAGCACGGCGTGCCGCTCGACACCTACGTCCAGAAGTTCACCAACATGCGATTCGAGCCGGCCGGTCTGACCGACGATCCGGACATCCGCATGGCCCAGTCGGTGGTCGACTACATCTTCCGCCGGCTGGCGTTGGATTACCTGGACTTCGACGCCCGGTCGGCCCTCGGGATCTACACCGCCGAGGAGCGCACCCGCCAGCTCGACACCGGTTCCTACGCACCGGCCGAGGACTCGGTCAGCGAAGAGGATCTAGAATCCCTCGCCCAGTCGGCACCGGTCACCAAGCCGGCCACCGAGGTGGTCGACGAGTCCGATGCCGCCGAACTGCCGGCTCCGGCCGGTGTCCGCAGCTCGACCGAACTGCTCGAGACGTTGCTGGGCAGCTCGGCCGACGCACCGCTGTGCATGAACTGCGGCACCAAGATGCGGCCCGCCGGCAGCTGCTTCGTCTGCGAGGGCTGCGGCAGCACGAGCGGCTGCAGCTAACCGCAAGCGCAGTTACCCGCACGGCCCGGTCCTCAGCAGAGGGTCGGGCCGTGCGGTCTGCCGAGCGGCGATCAACTCCTCCCGTGACGAGGTCGGGATTCGGTATCACCGCGGACTGCGCCGCCCTCATCCCCGTCACCATTCCCTGCGATCCGCGCGAGGAATGAGGGGCGAGGGGGAAATGCGATGCGACAGGACTTCGATGCGGCGCGAAACGTCTATCTCGATCGGGACCCGGGCGGAGTCGTGGCGCAGTTGCGTCATCTCGGCGCGCCCTTCGTCACAACTGCGCGCACACCTCAGCTTGCCGCGGCCGACTACCTGACCGGTTACGCCGACCTCCTCGAGATCGAACCGGCGCAGCTCGCCAATCTCGCCAGTTCACCGGCATCGATGCCGGAGAAGGCTCCCGTCGAGTTCCGCTACCTCACCGAGAAGTCGCAGTTCGACATGACCACCGTCGCCTACCAACAGACGGTTCTCGGCCTGCCGGTGTTCGAGGCGGGCGTGGCGGTCCAGATGAAAACCGACCCGTTCCAGGTCGTGAGCTCGCAGTCGACCCAGCACCTGGAGTTGGAGGTGAAGCGGCCCTCGGCCGACGCGGTCAAACGGGCACAGTCGATCTCGGTGGGACAACTGGCAACGACGCTCGGCCTGGCCGCTCGGGACGGCGGTAAAGGGCAGCCGGTGCGCAAGTCGTTACAGATCGAGCGTCGTCAGCTCGTGGTCTACCGGTACGACCCCGACCGTATCCAGCGCGATGCCCCGACGCGCGCCGGCGAGCTGCCCGCGACGAACGGGGACCACGCCGACGCCGAGCCGCATGGTGCGCTGCCCCGCCTGCCGCTGCCGCCGGTGCCGGACAACGTCCGTCCTGGACGGCACTACGTCTGTGTGAAGGTCGACTTCGCCCTCGCCCTGCCGCAGGCGGGCACCCTGCACTGGACGGCCATCCTCGACGTCGAGACGCTCGCCGCCCTGCACGTCCGCGCCTACGTGGACGACGTGAACGGCCTGGTGTTCGACGTGGACCCGGTCACCGACGCCAACGGTCCGGGGCCGACCGGAACCTCCGCAGCGCTCAACCCGATCCGGGTGTCGCAGCCACTGCTCGGCCTCGACGCACCGTCCAACGGCGTGCAGGCACTGACCGGCGACACGGTGGCGCTCATCGATTCAGAGACGCCGACGATCGCCGCGCCCACCGAGCCCACCGGCACGAACTTCGATTTCGATGCGCGCACGGACAACTTCTCCGCGGTGAACGCCTATGTGCACTGTGATCGGTTCTTCCGGATCGTCGACAGCATGGGCTTCACCCGCTCGAGTTACTTCGGGGGTACAACGTTCCCGACCTCGGTCGACTTCCGCGGCTTCGACTCCGTGAGCCCCCCGAATGCCCACTGTGTCGGCACGGCCGGCGGCACCGGAATCGCGCGCACCACGTTCCACCTTGCCGACGGCTCCGACACCGCTCACCCCATCGGTCTGGCTGACGACTTCCGGGTGGTGCTGCACGAACTCGGCGGGCACGGCGTTCTGTACAACCATGTGAGTTCGGCCAACTTCGGGTTCTCGCACAGCGCCGGCGACAGCGTCGCGGCCATCCTGGGCGACCCGGGCTCGCAGGCCCCTGACCGCTTCCTCACCTTCCCGTGGGTCGCGAGTGTCATCTCCCGCCGGCACGACCGGCTGCCGAGCGGCGGTTGGGGTTGGGCCGGCACGATCGCGCTCAACCCGTTCGGCCCCGCGGACGGGGGCGGCTACAACAACGAGCAGATCCTGTCGAGCACGATGTTCCGGATCTATCGCGCGATCGGCGGTGACTCGACCGATCTGAACACCAAGCGGTTCGCGGCGCGGATGACGGTGTATCTGATCCTGCGGGCCATCGCCACGCTGACGCCGGCAACCAACCCGAGCACCGCAGCCGGGTTCGAGACGGCTCTGGAGACGGCCGATGCCGGCGACTGGACGAGTGAGAACCTCACCGGCGGCGCGTACCGCAAGGTCATCCGCTGGGCGTTCGAGAAGCAGGGACTCTTCCAGCCGGCGGGCACGGCGACGCCGAACAACAATGCCGGGGCGCCGCCGGCCGTGGACGTCTACATCGAGGACGGGCGGGCCGGCGAGTACCAGTACCAGCCGGTCTTCTGGGAGAACCAGAGCATCTGGAACCGGCTGGCGGCCGACGGCGGCACGGCGCACCAGGACCCGATCACCAATCGGACCAACTACGCCTACGTCAAGATCAAGAACCGGGGCAGCCAGACGGCGACCAATGTCGTCGTCAAGGCGTTCCACGCCAACCCGGCAGCCGGGCTGTCCTATCCGAACGACTGGATCCCGATGAGCACGGCGCAGCGCACCGCGGCCGATGTCGCGGCGAACAACGCGGCGGAGATCGTGGTCGGTCCCTTCGAGTGGACGCCGACCCACGTCGGACACGAGTGCATGTTCATGATCGTCTCCGCGACGGGCGACGAGTCAAACGTCGACCACATCGCGAGCGGCGATGCGATCCCGGAGTGGCGCCTCGTCCCGAACGACAACAACATCGGCCAGCGCAACGTCGCCCCGGTGCCCGGCGGAACGAGCGGGCTCACGGCGGAGTTCTCCGATCTCACCTTCGAGATGAAGAATCCACTGCCGGCTGCGGCGCTCATGCAGCTCGAGCACCGGTTGCCCCCGGTGTTGGCCGAACGTGGCTGGTCATTGGAGTTCCGCAATCGCGGTGGCGCGACGATGAAGCTCGCATCCGGGGAGAGCCGCGACATCGTGATGCACCTGGTGCGTGGCAAGGACTTCAACCCGGCGGACGTGGACGCGGCAGCGGATCGCACGATCTATGTCGCGGCCCGGGCCAACGGGATCCTGGTCGGCGGCATGTCCTACGTACTCGATGCGTCGATCAGCCGACCCAACCGCCCGCACGGTGGCGAGAATCCGCCAGCTGGTGAGCACGGGCACCGCCACGACGACACCTGTGCGTGCCACCACGACGAACGGGTCGACGGCCTGGGCGCCTTGCTGCTGCAATCGCTGCAACGGCGCCGCCCCCGCGTGCACGACGTCGAGATCAAGAAGGTGATCGTCGAGATCGACCTGGAGGACGACGACTGCTGAGGTCCGGCCGGCGGGGGTGCCAGCGGCATCCCCGCCGCCCGCGGCCGGGTCAGCCCTCGTGGTCCATCCGTTGGGCCGGGCCGCCACTTCGGTGCACCACGAACCGGGCCGGCTCGCGCAGGCTTTGACCGACGACACAGTACTTTTCCGTGGTCCGCGCGAGCCGATCCAGGGCCCCGTCGTCCGCATCGCAGTCCAGGTCGACGGTGACGACGATGTGCTGCACGCCGATCGGCGCGTCCCGGTCGACACCCAGCGTGCCGCGGGCATCGAAGAACCCGTCAGCGGCCAGGGAGGCCGACCGCAAGGGTATGCCGAGCGCGGCGGCCACGCTGCGCAGAGTGACACCAGCGCACGCCAGCAGCGCCTGCAGCAACATGTCCCCGGAACAGGCGTCGCTCCCGTCACCGCCGGTCGCCGCATGCAACCCGGCGCGTACCGGCCCGGCCCAACCGTCCACGGTGCAGGTGATGCCCGCATCGCGGTAGTCGGCCCGCGCGGCCAAGGCCGTGCGAGCGGCGCTGGGATCCGCGCGGTACGTCGCCTTCAACGGTGCCTGTAGTTCTCGCAGCGTGGTCGAATCCATGACTCAGTGTGCGGCACAACTGCGCAGTCCGTCAGATGGGCCGCGGACCCGCTACTTGGCCGGCAACGACCGGGCGTAGGCCACGCCGCGGCTCACCCAGGCCGCCAGCTCCTCATCGGACGCGACGGCGTCCGGCCCGACGCGCAGCCAACCGTTCATCTCGCGGCCGCGCATCACGAACCGTTCGACATGCGGCGGGTCGACCAACGACTCGGTCTCGGCCGGGTCGACACGAAGCAGCAACCCGCCCTGGCCGCTCGCACTGACCGCCATGTTCCCGCCGATCAGGAACGCCAGACCACCGAACATCCGCTTCTCGCTCGTTCCCGGCTCGGTGGCCAGCACCTCGCGAAGCCGGTCGGCGAGGTCTTCGTCGTAAGCCATGACCGAAGTATCGCGTCGCCCACCGACACCGCCCGAAATATCCACTTCGCGGGGTATCTCGAGAATCTGCCCTGGTTGGAACGGACCGCGCGGCACCACGACGGCGTCGTCCGGGCGGCCTCGCGCCGGACGAGCACGATTCCATTGCGACTGGCGACGATCTGCGCGGACGACCCGGCCGCCGCCCGGCGGCTGGTCGAGCTCGGTGAGAGGGCCGCCGCGGCCCCCGACGAGCTGGAGGGCCGCGACGAGTGGGGCGTGAAGCTGTTCGCGTCGAAGAGTGTGAAGCCGTCGACCTGCGCCCCGCGGCCGTGCGGCACCCAGCGGTGTCGCCTACCTGCAACGGCGCCGGGAGCAACTCGAGCGCCGCACGGCCCGGACCGAAGCGGCGGCGCAGGACGCCGACGCCGTGTGCCGGGAGTTGGAGCGGTGGGCGGTGGGCGGTGCGGGCACACCGGCACCGTCCACAGGATCACCGCCTGACCGGCGTGGCCGCGCCGATGCTGCTCAACGCCGCTTTCCTGGTCGATCGGCACCGGGCCGACCAGTTCCGTCGTGCGGTCGATGAGTTGGCCGGCGTCCGGGCGCCGGACGCGATCGCGCTCACCGGCCCGTGGCCGCCGCCCTACTCCTTCGCCGCGCTGGAGCAGCAGCGACCGCGGTCGCGGAACAGAGGGTGGCTCCGCAGGCGGCGTCGCTGGTCGACCTGCTCGACCAACTGATCGGCACCGGCGTGGTGCTCTCCGGCGAAGTCACGATCTGCCTGGCCGGGGTCGACCTTGTGACGGTCAAGCTGCGCGCACTGATCGCGACGGTTGAGGGCGAGTCGGGGGAGATGGGCCGTGAGTGAACTGCGCGCGCGCTGCCGGATCGCATCGAGAGCGACGCCGACTCGATCGAGCGCGACCTGTTCCGACTCGTCCTGACCATCGTCGAGTTGGTGCGCCAACTGATGGAGCGGCAGGCGTTGCGACGCATGGATGACCTCGACGACGCGCGGGTCGAGGCACTCGGCACCGCGCTCATGCGGCTCGACGACGCAATGGCCGAGTTGCGGGGACGCTACGGGCTCAGCGTCGCCGACCTCAATCTGGATCTCGGCCCACTCGGGCGGCTCCTGGACCAATGAGCAGGTCGGCCAGCACCGGCCAGTGGTCGCTCGGTAGCCGTCCGTCCGGGCGCTCGTGGCTTATCCACGCGTGCGCGACGTCGACACCGCGACCAGCGAGGACATAGTCGATCCGGGTCCGGTTTGTTGCCCCGCTGAACGCGTGCTCGGTGCCCCCCGCGTCGAGCATGAGGGGGTCGCGGAAGCCGGCCGCGAGGAACGTTTTCACCGGCGCGGACGTCGGCACGGCGTTGAGGTCGCCGAGGACGATCCACGGAAGGTCGGGCTCGTGCGCCAGCCAATCCACGAGGATGCGTGCGCTTTCCCTGCGCGCGATCGGACCCTTGTCATCAAAATGGGTGTTGGCGACGCCGAGTACGGCCGGCCCATGCCGCAGCCGGGCCAGCGTCACGACGCGCGTCAGGTTGGCGTCCCAACCGACGGACCCGGCGATCGACGGTGTCGGTGAGAGCCACCGGGTCTCACTCGACTCGACCACCCACTCCGGGTTGGTCACCAGGATGCTTGCGTGCTCGCCGCGACCCTTGCCGTCGCGTCCCGCGCCGACGATCGTGGCGCCCGGGAAAGCGCGTTGCAGGTCGGCGAGCTGATTGCGACGCACCTCCTGCAACCCCACGACGTTGGCGGAGAAGTTCCGGATCGCCGAGATGCAAACCCCGCGTCGTCGTCTCCACCGGTTGACTCCGTCACGACCCCGCGACGTGCGGATGTTGAAGGACGCCACTCGCAGCGATTGCGTCAACGAAACCTCCGTCCGCGCCGGTTCAGGAGGCCGGGCTGGGGTCGGCGGGCTCCCACTGCCGGTCGAACCAGCGCGCGACCCGGCTGCGTCCGAACTCGATCTTGCCGGCGGCCAACTCGACCGACGGCGCGTCGAAGTCTCCTGAGGGCGCCGTGCCGGTGCGGAAGGTGACGTCCACACGTCCGACGCGGTGATCGCCCATCTCGATCCAGCACGTTCCGCGTCCGTCGTACTCGGCGTCGGCCGCCGTGCCCGTCAACAAGGCCGTGACCCGGTCGGCTGCGACTGCGGCCTGACCCTCGGCAAACACACCCGCCTTCGGTGTTCCCACGCTCGTCACGTCGCCGACGGCGAACACGCCGGGGAAGGAGGTTTCCAGCGTGAGGGGATCAACCGGGATCCAGCCGTCGACAGTGAGTCCGGCGTCGACGACGACCGCCGGAGCCGTGTGCTTCGGCACGCCGAGGAAGAGGTCGTAGGGCATCTCGTCGCCGTCGCCCAGCAGGGCCACCCGCCGGGTCGCGTCGAGACCTCGAACCAGCTGGTTGGGGTGCCAGTTGATGCCGCGCTCGGCGAACGCGACCAACAGCGCCTCGGATGCCTGTGGCGACGGGGGGATCGGCACCGGTAGGGGACTGATCAGCGCGATCGAGGACCGGTCGCGCAGCCCTCGGTCGCGCAGGAAGTCGTGCATGAGCAACGCGGTCTCACTCGGCGCGGGTGGGCACTTGAACGGCGTCGACGTGACGGCGATGACCACGCGCCCACCGGAGAATTGGGCGAGCACATCGCGGAGCGCGAATGCGCCATTCACGGTGTAGAACTCATGACCGCCCTCCACGAGACCGGGCGTGGCCCCGGGATCGAGGTCGGCGCCCAGAGCGCCCAGGACGATCACCCGCGGAATGTGCATGGCGCGCCTTTCGCCGACCGGCCGGTCCCGGAGCGCCCGACCATACGCGAGGCAGGAATCCATTGTGCATCTCGGCGGCGTGCGTTTTGTCGATCCCGCCGGGGCCTGCACGTCGGCTTCCCGGAAGGCTGGTAACGAACGCGACGATTGGAGCAACGAATGAAGTACATGATGCTGGTCTGCTGGGACGTCGACGCGATGAACGGCCAGCCGGACCCCACCCCGGAAGACATGGCGTTCCACGAGGACCAGGTGTCCCCGTGGCTCAAGGACGTGGAGGCGCGCGGCGTCCGGCTCGACGGCGACATGCTGGCTCCGCCGCGCCGCGCCGCGACGGTGCGGGTTCGCGACGGCAAGGTCTCCGTCACCGAAGGGCCGTTCGCCGAGACCAAGGAAGCGATCGGGGGTTACGACATCCTCGAATGCGCTTCGCTCGAGGAAGCGATCGAGATCGCCGCCGCGCACCCGGTAGCGCAGGGCGGCACGATCGAGGTCCGGCCCTTCTACGGCGGCTGATCCGCCAGCCACTCCTCGCGGGTGAGCGCGTATTCGACGTCGCCGTGCTCGTCGCCGGGGATCGAATAGGGCCAGTCCATGAAGAACGTGCGGACGAAACGCAGGCCGGCCCGTTCCATCACCCGGCGCGACGCGGTGTGCTCCGCCATCGTCTCGGCGGAGACCCGACGCGCACCGAATTCGGTGAAGGCCCTCGCGATCAGTGCCCGTGACCCCTCGACGGCGTAGCCCTGCCCCCAGGCTTCGCGAAGCAGTCGATAACCGAGTTCGACGTCGAGCGGCTCGTCCGGATCGGGCGGGCGCAGGTGGAACCAGCCGACGAACCGGCCCGTTGCCCGTTCCTCGGCCGCCCAGAAACCGAACCCCTCGTAGCGGCGGTAGTAGCCGAGAAAGGCGGGCAGGTAGTCGTCGACGATCTCCTGCCGCGATGTCGGCCGGCCGCCGGTGACGTAGTGCATGACGGCGGGGTCGCTGTCGAGCTCGGTCAGCAGATCGACATCGCCGTCGGTGAAGCGGCGCAACCGCAGCCGCTCGGTCTCCAGGAAGACATCGCCGGCACCGGGCACCCGGACATGCTAGTGCGGTGGCGGCGCCGGCGTCCGGTTCGGCTTGTGCGGCCAGTTAGCCTGGGGCCGTTGTGAAGTCGCTCATCGATGCCGTCGCGCCGAAGCGCCTCGGCGTGGGATTCCGGTGGTTGCTCGCCTCGTCCTGGCTCAGCAACACCGGCGACGGGATCGCCATCGCCGCCGGCCCGCTGCTCGTCGCCTCGCTGACGCACAACGCGGTGCTCATCGCGGCCGGTGCGCTGTTGCAGTGGCTGCCCGACCTCTTGTTCAGCCTCTGGGCCGGTGCGCTCGCCGACCGGCTCGACCGCCGCCGGATCGTGGTGGCCGTAGATCTGGCCCGCGCGGCTGTCCTGGTCGTTCTGGCCCTGACGATCGTCACCCACACAGTGTCCGTGGGGCTGGTGCTGACAACGCTGTTCGTGGTCGGGACCGCCGAGGTGTTCGCCGACACGACCACCAGCACGCTGATGCCGATGCTCGTGCACCGCGACGACCTCGCGGTGGGTAACGCGCGCATCCAGATCGGCCTCATCACGGTCAACCAGCTGGCGGGGCCGCCGATCGGTGCCGCGCTGTTCACGGCAGGTGCTGCGTGGCCGTTCGCGTCGCAGGCGGCGCTGGTCGCTTTCGGAGCAATCCTCGTGTCGCGAATCGCGCTGCCCGCCCACGGCCGCGAGAAAGCGCGGAACACCGCGATCGCAACCGACATCGCCGAAGGTGTCCGCTGGGTGCGCCATCACCCGGCGGTGCGAACTCTGGTGATGACGATCTTCACCTTCAACATCACGTTCGGTGCCGCGTGGTCGGTGCTGGTCATCTACGCGACGCGACACCTCGGTCTGGGGCCGGCCGGCTTCGGACTGATCACCACCGTCAGCGCCGCCGGCGGCCTGCTCGGGACGCTGTCGTACGGAAGCATCATTAAGCGGGTCAGCCTCGGCAACATCATGCGGGTCGGCCTGATCATCGAGACCCTCACCCACCTCGGACTCGCACTCGCCACGTCCGCCTGGATCGCGATGCCCATCTTCTTCGTCTTCGGCGCCCATGCGTTCATCTGGGGGACCACGTCGATCACGGTCCGCCAGCGAGCGGTGCCGACCGAACTGCAGGGCCGAGTGGGCAGCGTCAACTCCGTCGGCGTCTTCGGCGGCCTGGTGATCGGCGCGGGCATCGGCGGCCTGTTGGCGCAGGACATCGGCATTACCGCGCCGTTCTGGTTCGCGTTTGCCGGATCGGCGCTGTTCGTCGTGCTGATCTGGCGGCAACTCACCCACATCGCGCACACCGACGCCGCTCCCGCGCCCGGAGTCCGCTCAGTCCCGGCCCATCCGGATTTAGGACCGAGTTGACGCTCTGATGGGGTTGCCCTGAGCGACTTCGACCGACTGTGGATGCACGTCCCGAACGGGACGTCGCGGGCTACCGCGGACGGACGAAGGAGTTCAGATGACCGACGAGATGCTGCAGCCAAAACCGAGGCGCCGCACCGGACTCAAGGTCGCGCTGCTTGGCGCCGGCTTGGCCGCCGGTGCCATCGGGGCGACCGCCCTCGGCGCGAGCGCGCAGACCAGCGGAACCGCGACGACGACGCAGACGACGCAGACCACGGCGCCGACTGCGCCGACCGCGCCGACAGGGGCCTCCGGCCCTCCGGCTGGTGCGCACGGAACCGGAGCCGGGCGCAGCGACGAGAAGGTGGTGACCGGCGCGCTGGCCACCCAGCTCAAGGCAGCGGCGCTGAAGGCCGTGCCCGGCGGCACGGTCGACCGGGTTGAAACGGACGCCGGCGATGGTGCCTACGAGGCGCACATGACCAAATCCGACGGCACCGAGGTGACCGTGAAGTTCGACAAGAACGACAAGCTCATCGGCGTCGAGGCCGGGATGGGCAAGGGCGATCCGGGCGGCCCTCGCAGGTGATGTCGGGCTGACGCCCGGTCATCAGGTGGCCTGCTCGCGGGCGCACCACCAGCTCGTCCGCCCGCCGACGGTGCTCCGTGCCATCGGGGCACCGTCGCGCGGGCACAGCGCTCCGGTCTTGCGGAACGGGATCAGCCCGAGGGTGTGGACGCCACCGTTGCGCAACGCGGCATCGAGGGCCCGCCTGGTCCCGCGGAGCAAGCGGTCCAGGTCGGGCCGGTCGAGCTCATCGGCCCGCCGGCCGGGGTTGATCCGGGCCAGCCACAGGATCTCGTCGGCCAGCAGGTTGCCGATGCCGGCGATCACCTGCTGGTCGAGCAGCTTGGCCTTGACCGGTGCAGTGCCCGAGGCCAGGCGCGCGCGGAACTCACCCGGGCGTATCGCGGCGGCGTCCGGCCCGAGCCCCTCGACCGGCGGGTCGAGCCGCACACGGCCGAGCCGCCGCGGATCGACCAGCAGCAGCCGGCCGCCGTCGGCGAAGGTCAGCGCGAAGCGGGACCAGCGGAAGTCGCCGGGCAGCCGCCGTCCCTCCCAGTAGTCGCCTCCGTCGATCTCGGCGCCGTCCGGATCAGCGATGACGATCTTGCCGGACATGCCGAGGTGCAACCCCAGCGCCGGGCCCGGAGCGCGTCCCCGGCCCGCCAGCGACGTGTCGCACCACATGCTCTTGCCGCGCCGGTGCGCCGCCGTCAAGCGGCGGCCGAGCAGGGCCGCGCGGATCTGGCCGGGTGCGTGTGGCCGACAGACGTAGGTGTCGGAGTCGTCGACGGCCACGATTCTCCGCTCGAGGCCGGCGCGTTCGATCACGCCGCGGGCCGACTCCACCTCGGGAAGCTCAGGCATCGCCACCGTCGGTGTTCTGCCGGCGGGCGCGGGCGCGCCGCTTGCCCTCGTGCATCGCCTGCACCCGGGCGACCGGAATCGCCCGGCCTTCGTCGACCAGCGCTGCGGGCAGTAGCTGTGGGGCCGGCATCAGATCGGCCCACGCGCCGCCGGCCGACAGCATCGACGGTGCGGTTCGGACGGTGAAATCGAGCGGGACGACGTTGTCGAGTTCGTCCCAGGGCACCGGGAACGACACCGGCGCGCCGGGCCGCAGCCGCGGACTGTAGGCCGCCACGACGGTGGCGCCCCCGGCGCGGGTGGAGTCGAGGAACACCTTGCCGTCGCGATCGCCGCGCACGAACGCGGTGGTGGCCAGAGCGGGATCGAGCCGCTCGGCCCGTGCGGCGAGCGCCCGGGTTGCCGCCGCGGCCTCCTCGGCCGTCGCCGACAGGAGCGGCACGAAGACGTGCACCCCCTTGGCCCCGCTGGTCTTCACCGCCCCGCCGAGCCCGGCGTCGGCCAGGACCTGCCGGACCAGGTGGGCGGTGCGCACGGCCAGGCGGAAGGCGTCACCCTCGGGCGGATCGAGGTCCAGGACCAGGTGGGTGGGCGAGCTGCGGTCCGCGAGCCGGAACAGGGTCGGGTGGTACTCGACAGCGCGCTGGTTGGCGAACCAGAGCAGGGTGCGGGAGTCGTTGCACACCGCGTAGGCGATGTCGCGCTTGGACGACTCGGCCCAGATCGTCACCGTGGTCACCCACTCGGGCGCGTACTTCGGCACGTTCTTCTGCATGAACGGCGCCTGGCCGCGCAGCACCCGGATCACCGACAGGGGCCGGTCCGCCAGCTCGGGCAGGATCCAGTCGCTTGCCGCGTCGAGATAGTCGACGAGCTCGCGCTTCGTCACGCCGGCGCCGTCGAAGAGCTGTTGATCGAGGTTGGTGAGCGCAACCGTGTCGCGAATCTCGTCCGGGCTCACCGGTCCATCGTGCACCCTGCGCGAAAGGACGGCGGTCAGCTCAGCGGGGCGTCGAGGTGCGGGCGGGGCACGCCCGAGCCAGGGCCGTCGAAATGCCACCACTCCCCGGCGTACACGACGATGCCGCCGGCATTCATCGCGTGGCGCAGCACGGCCCGGTTCCGCTGGGCCGTGCTGCTCACCCCGTCGGTCGCGAACGCGTGCGCCCGCGCCGTGAAGTCGTCGAAGTTCGTGCCCATGCTGAGCAGGCAGCGGCCACCGACCCGACGGGCCGACGCGCACGGCGTGGCCGGCGACGCGTAGGCCAGCGTCACGTCGACCGATCGACCGCTTTCGTGGCTCGTCGCGTAGGGGCCGGGCCGGGCGACCCAATCGGGGTTGGGCACGATCTTGAACATGTGCACCTGGACGGAGTGGGGCCGGTAACAGTCCCAGAAGACCAGGCGGAAGCCCTCGCGCCTGAGCCGGGCCGCGGCGGTGATCAGCCCGGCGGCCATCGACCGGTGCACCAGACAACGCGCGTCGGCCGGATAGAGGCGCACGCCGACGAAGTTGTCGCTGGTCTTGTAGCGCAGGTCGACCAGTGCATCCGGGATGATGGTGCGAATGTCGAGAAGTCCCGCCGCTCGTGCCTTGGCCGAAAGGGGCGCCATTCCGGGGGCCGCGCTCCTCGCCGCCGACCTCGGTGTCGCTGCAGCCGCACTGGTCGGGGACGGCGAGACGCTCGGGGTCAGCGGCGTCGGCGGGGGAGCGGAGACCGATGTCGGAGGTCCTGGCCGCGGTGACGAGGCCGGCCGGGGGGCGGCCGGGCTCTGGCTGCATCCGGCCAGCAGAACGAGGGCGCACAGCCAGATGGGAGTCCTCGGCACCGTTTCATCTTGCCGGGCGCCCCGCGGCCGGTTTCGCGCGGCCGGGACGCTCGTGGTACTCAAGAGAACAGGTTCCAGACGGGAGGGACGACCGGGTGCCAACTGCTGAGCGGGTGCAGGCCGATCCCGTCCGGCGCGCTGCGGCGGTCATCGCGGCCGTGGTGGTCGTCATCCTGGGCCTCGCGACCTGGGTCTGCATCGCCGCGGTTCACGCCATCAACCGGCAGGCCGATGCGGCGCCGGTCGAGATGGTCCACGCGGTGCCGGCGACCTACCGCCCGCAGGCCCCGGCCGCGGCTCCGGCCGCCACCACCGTGCCCCTGCCGATGGGCAACTGGAACGCCCAGCGCGGTGTGCAGATCGCCGAGCGTGCGCTGCGCTTGCGCGGCTGGCCGTACAGCTTCGGCGGCGGCGGCCCGTACGGCCCGTCCTACGGTCATGCCGTGGACCAGGACTCGCGCAACGACGGATCGGTCTTCGGCTTCGACTGCTCCGGGCTCACGATGTTCGCGCTGGCGCCGTGGCGCTCGCTCGTCCACGACGCCGCGACCCAGTACAACGAGGTCGGCTCGTTCCACCCCTCGATCGATTCTTTGCAGCCCGGTGACCTCGTCTTCTGGAGCAAGGACGGCACGGTGAACGGCATCGGCCACGTTGCCGTCTACATCGGCAACGGTGAGGTCGTGCAGGCCCCGCAGAGTGGCGACGTGGTCCGGGTGACACCGATTTACCAGGTCGAGCCGGGCACGATGGGAGCCACCCGACCGCTCACCTGACATCAATTCGGCCGATCGGTGCAGCAGATCAGGCGCTTCGCGCGTTGAAGAGGCGGTCCGGCCGAGAGGATGTCTGTGGAGTTCTCCGAATATGTGCAGCGCGAGCGCCCGGCGCTGCTGCGGTTCGCAACCGTCCTCGCCGGTCAGACGTGGCTGGCCGAGGATCTGGTCAGCAACGTCCTGGGCCGGGCCTTCGAACGGTGGACGCAGATCGCGGGTCTGGCCAATCCGCACGCATACGTGCGGCGCATGATCGTCAACGAACACCTGTCGTGGCGTCGACGTCTCCGGCGCAGCGCCTCGTTCCGGGACATGGACGCCCACATCGAAGCGGTTCCCGACACGACCGGCCCGCACGCCGAGCGGGACGCCATGCTCGTCCGACTCGCCAAGCTGCCCTCCCGCCAGCGGGCCCCGGTCGTCCTGCGCTACTACGTCGGGCTCTCCGATATGGAGATCGCCGCTGAGCTCGGCTGCCGGCCGGGCACCGTCCGCAGCCAGATCTCGCGCGCCCTCACGTCCCTCCGAATCGACGCCAGCGGCTCTCGCGCCGCCGAACCTCTGGAGCTCCGATGACCGATCTCAGTATCTTGCGCGACGCGTTCGACGCCCTTGAGGAGCGCGCGGATGCAGCCTGTGCCGCCGCACCGGCAATCATGGACTTCCAGCCGGCCCGTCGGCCCACGTGGGCGCTCGCTCCGGTCGGAGCCGCGGTGGCGGTCGTGGCGACGGCGGCCGTCGTCGTCGTGTGGCAGCAGTCGGGATCGAACCGGCCGACGGGCACGCCCGCGGGCGCGTCGACTGCGGCGGTGCCGCCGCTCTCAAGCGCGGCGTCGACGCCCGCCGCGACGCCGACCGCGACCGAGCAGTTCCCACCCTCGACCGGCGCGGCCCTCACCGAGAAGGTCCGCGAGATCCTCGCCGGCACGGCGACGATCGCCGTCACCGAGACCGACGTGCCCGGCGGGGTGACGCTGAGCGTGCCCTCGGGCCCGCCGCCGTCGGACGCCAGCCCGGCGATCGTCGTGGGATCCCCGGTCAAGTTGCCCTCGGGGGGCGGGTCGGGCCCGTCCATAGTCGGCACACTGACGGCTGGTGGCCGGACCGGGGGATTCCAGGTCGTTGCCTATCAGGCCGACCCCGGGTCGAAGGCGATGTGCGACGGCGGAACCGACTGCTCCGTTCGCGCGCTCGCGGACGGCACGTCGTTGGCCGTCGGCAGTTGGCACGACGACCAGGTGTCCGGTGGAGTGACGTATCAGGTGGAAGCGGTGCGCCCGGACGGACGGGAGGTCCTGTTGCACCTGAGCACCGAGCGGGACCCGAAAGGCCACAGCACCCGCATCGCGTCGGCCTTGCCGCTCACCGTGGCCCAGATGACCGCTCTGGTCACGTCCGACCGCTGGTAGCTGTGCACGGTCCGGTTTTGGCCGGTCGCCACGGCTCGTGATGCGCCCAGCGGATCGCGATGTTCTGCCCGCGGACCGTCATAAGGAACACGAGGTAGGAGACGGCCGCCGCGGCGACGGTGATGGTCGGCCCCAGCACGGACTTGAAGAGGATGAACCCGTTCAGCGACGCGTTGGTCAGCAGCCAGACCGTCCCGACTGCGTTGGTCGCGTACGTCGCTGCCCACACGACAGACAGCCGGTTGAAGAACCGCCCTTGACGGAGGTGTGTGGAGAGCTCGTCCGGGAACGCGCAGAAGTCGTGCGCCAAGCGGTCCAGGACCGGGCGCCCGGCGATCGCGGTCGCCGCGAACAGCGTCGCCACGGCCAGCGTGCCGATGACCGGCTGGATGAAGTAGAGGAACGCGCTGCCCGTGCAGAACACGACGACGGTGCGCAGCGACAGCAGCCCAGCGGCGAGCAGACCCGCGGCCAGGACCGGCTTCTTGCGCACCACGCGGCTGAGCAGCGCGGCGTAGTAGAGCGACGCGGTGACGACGGCTGCGGTACGGAGCCCGAACAGTGACAGCGTCACGTAGAACGTCGCCATGGGCAGCAGCGTCACCAGGAACATCCGGGTGGCCGCGTGACGCACGATCGGGCGCCAGCCCGGCATGTCGATGACGTGCGGCGGGTCAGGAGCGACCCTCAACGCCGGCGCGGAGGAGACATCGGCAACGATCATGCGCAGCTCCTGGACGTCGCCCCCGCGCACGATGAGGTGGTGAAGTTATCGCGATGTTAGATTTCTGTGAAGTTGATGCCGGTCGCGGTCGTCCTGGCTCTGCCAGACTCCGCAGCCATGGAGAAGATCGACCTGCTCATTTGGTCCGACGACGACGTCGAGGCCGCCCGCACGCTCCAGGTTCCCGGCTTGCGCACAGCCGCCGTCTCCCGCGCCGCGCGGCTGGAGAAGGCGCCGCTGGTGATGGGGCGCGGTGTCGCGCTCGCCGGGCTCGCCGAGCTGTGGGTCGACAGCGTCGATGTCTGGCCGGCGATCCTCGAGCAACTTCGGGCCGACGCCTACCTGGTCACCGAGTCGGTCCCGCAGCCGGTGTCGGCGGAGCCGGGGCTGCTGACCCATCTCACGTGGTTCCCCAAGCCTGAACGGCTTAGCGACGAGGAGTTCTTCGGCGGCTGGCACGTCGTGCACACCCCCTCGTCGGCAGCACTGCATCCGCGCCGACGCGGCTACGTCCGCGATGCCGTGACCCGGACACTGACGCCGGGCGCTCCGCCGGTGCGCGCGATCGTGAGCGAGTCGTTCGTGCTCGAGGACTACCTGGATCCGGCCCGCCTGTTCGGCGGACCCGAAGCCCTCAAGGTCACCATGGACGAGCTGCCGCTCTACGCCGATGCCGCCGACATCTCGAGCTGCCCGGTGTGGAAGGAGTGACCCATGGTGGGCGGAATTGGTGCCGCTGTCCGTGAGTCAGCCGGCGTAGTACTGCGTTATGCAGAACTCGTTGCCCTCAGGGTCGGCCATGACCAGCACGACGCCCTCGGCGTACTCATGCCGCTCGCCGGTCGAGCGGCCGCCCAGGCGGAGCACCGCAGCGGTGCCCTCGTCGATGTCCTCGACGACCAGATCGAGGTGGATCCGCGCCTTGCCGTGCTTCGGTTCGGGCACCGGCTGAAAATTGATCACCGGGTCGGCGCCGGCGCGGCCGTCGAGCCGCAGCCAGCCGGGCAGCGGCACCGTCACCTGCCGGTCCAGCAACGCCGACCAGAAGCCGGCGAGGACCGTGGGGTCGACGCAGTCGACGGTGATTCCGGACAGAAGTGCGGGCGCAGGCACCCGTTCAGCGTAGGACCGTCCACTCACCGCCACGCCGGTCTTCGCCACTGAACCGGTCTCGGGTCGATGGGACCGGTCCCGCGGCGCACGACCAACCCGACGACGACGCCGAAGACGAAGCCGACGACGTGGGCGAGGTAGGCGACGTCGCCGGCCGACGAGACGGCGGTGCCGCTTGCGTACACCCATTGCAGGACGAACCACAGGCCCAACACCAGCCACGCCGGCAGGCGCAGCGGGATGAAGAAGAAGAACGGGACGAGGCTCCACACCCGGGCCTTCGGGAACATCACCAGGTAGGCGCCGAGCACCCCCGCAATCGCGCCTGACGCGCCGATCAGCGTCTCGCGCGAGTCGGGCTGGGCGAGCGCGAATCCGTACGCCGCGATGACGCCCGCAACCAGGTAGAACACCAGGAACTTGAGCCGTCCCATCCGGTCCTCAACGTTGTTGCCGAAGATGAGCAGGAACAGCATGTTGCCGAGCAGGTGGAGCCAGCCGCCGTGCAGGAACTGCGACGTGACGGCGGACAGGAACGGCACCTTGTGATAGCTCGGCTTGCCGACGACGCAGCCCACGCGGTTGCCGGACCGAGCTGCTGGGCCGGTGGCAACGTGGTCGAGTGGATCGTTGGAGGTCAGCTCTTTCGGGATGGCGGCGTAATGGTCGTAGAACTCGAGTTGCCGGCACTGCGTCTGCGCGGTCATCGACCCGTTGACCGATGTCGAGTTCCCCGGCGTCAGCAGGAAGACCACGATGTTCGCCGCGATGAGCGCCCAGGTGACCCAGGGCGTGCGGCGCAGCGGATTGATGTCATGAACCGGGATGACCACGCGCCGAGTCTGCCCCGGTCCGTCTTCGCGTTCACCCGTGAGTCAGCCACAGTGGGCGCCGACACGGGCAGGATGGGGGGCATGTCGCGGCTGCAGGGAACGGACGTCCTGGTAGTCGGCGCGGCGTTCGCCGACGGCACCTCGGACACGGTCCGGCGCGACGTGACGCTGCTGGTTCAAGACGGCCGGATCGCCGGGCTGTGGTTCGACGGCGACGGCCCGGACCGTCCGGTGGCAGGAGTGCCGCGGATCGACGGCAGCGGGGCCACGATCGTCCCGGGCCTGGTCGACTCGCATGCCCACCTGTCGCTGCCCGGCGGCGCCCAGTGGATCGACCGGGGTTTCGATCCGGCCGACGAGTTGCTTGACGCCGGCGAGGACAACGGCGAGCTCATGGTCCGAGCCGGCATCCGCTGGGCCCGCGACGTCGGGGCGCCGCGGCGACCCGGTGCCGACGGACGCGAGCGAGCCCTGAGCCTCGTCCTGCGCGACCGCTGGGCCGGAGCACACGACCGCCCGTACGTGCGCGCGGCCGGCACCTGGCTCGCGAGGAGCGGCTCCCTACCGCACGGGTTGGCCATCGAGGTCGAGCACGGCGCCGACCTGCTGCCCGCGGTGGCCCAGCAGCTCGACGACGGCGCCGATCTGGTCAAGCTGTACCTCGACGGACCGGATCCCGACACGGCCCCATTCAGCGCCGAGGAGGTCCGCGCCGCGGTAGACCTCGCGCACGGCCGGGGGGCCACCGTGGCCGCGCACTCCGGAACGTTGCCCGGCGCGCGGGTGGGCGCCGAGGCCGGCATCGACAGCCTGGAGCACGGTTTCGCCCTGGACGTCGACGCTGCGACCGCCCTCGCGGCGCACGGCGTCACGCTGGTCTGCACGCTGGCCGTCCTGCGCTCCTGGCAGTCGTTTCGGACCACGTCGCCCAATCCGCGATTCAGCGAGCCCGACGGCATCACCCGGATCGCGGCCCGGCGCGAACGCGCTGAGGAGAGCGTCCGGCTGGCCGCTCGCGCCGGCGTCGCGATCGCCGCGGGATCGGACTTCGGCGGCGGTTCGCTGCGCGCCAACCAGTTGGCCTGGGAGGTCGAGGCCCTCGTCGGTGCCGGCGTCGAACCGCACGCGGCCCTGGCCGCCGCGACGTGGCGCGGCGGGGACCTGTTCGGCGACCCGGATGCCGGCCGGGTGCGGATCGGCGGCCCGGCTCATTTCAGCCTCGTGCACGGCGATCCGCTGTCGGATCCGGCGGCGCTCTGGCGGGTCTGGCTCACTCGCTGACGCGGGACTGTCGGTTTGGCGGGCCGACTATCACGAACTGACGCGCGAAATCGGTAATGACACACTTGTAACTCGGTTGTTTCGCTTGCAACCTCCTGATGCCTGTGTGACGGTTGGGACAAGTGAGCCGCAAGCGAACTCCGGCGACGGAGCCGCGAACCAAGCGGCCAGCACGCCCGAGCGGCCGAGGGGCCGACGCCGAAAGGACAGTCGACGATGGGCATCTCTTCCGATCCTGGGCGCAGTCCGTCCTTCTTCACCGAGTGGGCGCAGGAGAACGCCTCGCGCGGCCCGACGGCGCCCCGGGCGCCCCGCTTCCGTATCAGGCGACCGATCCGGCGCCCGGTTGCGGCCGTGGGCGTCCTGGCCGCCGCCGCGGCGACCGCTCTCGTGCTGCCCGCCGCGACCGCCACGGCCGACCCGTCGGCGAGCACGTGGTACCGGCTGCGCATGTGCGAGTCGAGCAACAACTACGCGATCGACACGGGCAACGATCACTACGGCGCCTACCAGTTCGACCTGCCGACCTGGCGCAGCGTCGGCGGCACGGGCTACCCGAACCGCGCCTCGAGGACCGAGCAGGACAACCGCGCGCTGATCCTCTACCGCGAGCGCGGGTGGCAGCCGTGGCAGTGCGCGTCGATCCTCGGACTGCGCGAGGACGGTGACGCGGGGTCGGGCCGAATCAACGACATCCACTTCCCGACCAGCACCTCGTCGGGGCCGACGTCATCGGGAATCCCGGCCTTCCCCGGCGGTTCGCACTGGTACGTGTACGGCGAGACGAGCCGCAACATCAAGGTGTTCCAGGACCGCATGCACGCGCGTGGCTACTTCCCGGTGGGCACGGGGGAGTACGGGCCGAACACGTTGCGGATGGTCAAGCAGTTGCAGCGCCTCAACGGGCTCGTCCCGAACGGCTACATCGGACCGAACACCTGGCGCCTCGCCTGGATCGGGAAATACGTGATGCCCTAGTCACGTCGCGCTGGACCGCGCCCACAGGTTGATGTCGGAGTCGACGGCGTACTCGTCGATGCGGGCCAGCTCGGCATCGGTGAACGTCAGGTTGTCCTGGGCTCCCAGGTTGTCCGTCAGCTGGCTCACCCGGCTCGCGCCGATGACCAGGGACGTCATCCGTGGATCGCGCAGCGCCCAGGCGAGCGCGAGCTGGGCCAGGCTCTGGCCGCGCTCGCGCGCGATGTCGTTCAGCGCCTGTGCCCGGTGCACCGTCTGCTCGTTGATCATGCCGGGGTCGAGCGACTTGGCCTGGCTGGCGCGCGAGCCGTCCGGGATCCCGTTGAGGTAGCGATCGGTCAGCATGCCCTGGGCGAGAGGTGAGAAGGCGATGCAGCCGGCGCCGACCTCCTCCAGGGCGTCGAGCAGCCCGTTCTCGATCCACCGGTTGAACATGGAGTACGACGGCTGGTGGATCAACAGCGGCGTGCCGAGCTCGCGCAGGATCGCGGCGGCCTCGCGCGTCCGTTGCGAGCTGTAGGACGAGATGCCGACGTACAGCGCCTTCCCCTGCCGCACGGCGCGGTCGAGCGCACCCATCGTCTCTTCCAACGGTGTGGCCTCGTCGAGGCGGTGGCTGTAGAAGATGTCGACGTAGTCCAGCCCCATCCGGCGCAGGCTCTGGTCCAGGCTCGCGGTCAGGTATTTCCGCGACCCGCCGTCACCGTACGGGCCGGGCCACATGTCGTAGCCGGCCTTCGTCGAGATGATGAGCTCGTCCCGGTGGCCGGCGAAGTCCTGCGCCAGGTAGCGGCCGAAGTTCGCTTCGGCCGATCCGTAGGGCGGACCGTAGTTGTTGGCAAGGTCGAAGTGGGTGATCCCGCTGTCGAAGGCGGTGCGCAGGATCGCCCGGTGCTGGCTCGCATCGCGGTCGTCACCGAAGTTGTGCCAGAGCCCGAGCGACAGCAGCGGGAGCCGAATCCCGGAGCGGCCACAGGTGCGGTAGGTCATCCGGTCGTAGCGGTCGGGAGCGGCGCGGTAGGCGGGTGTCGTCACGCTATCCAACAGTAGGACCGCTGCGAGAGACTGACGCAATGTCCGGAGCCACCCGCGGTTTCCTCGGCCGACGCCACGCTGAGCGCGATTCCCGATTGCCCCCCGGCCAGTACGACGCCGGCCGCGACTTCCCGGTGCTCACCGCCGAAGTGACGCCCCGCCTCGACCCCGACCGCTGGACGATGACCGTCGATGGCCTGGTGGAGAACCCGTCCACCTGGTCCTGGGCCGATCTGCACGCCCTGCCGGGGTCGGAGTACGAGGGCGACATCCACTGCGTGACGACATGGTCGAAACTCGGTACGCGATTCGCCGGCGTCTCCGTGGATGTGCTGCTCGAGGCCGCCCGTCCGCTGCCCGCCGCGGCCTTCGTCCTGGCGACGTCGACCACGGGTTACACGACCAACCTGCCCTTGTCGCATGTGGTCGACGGTCAGGCTTGGGTGGTCTGGACGCACGAGGGCAAGCCGCTTCCCCGCGAGCACGGTGGCCCGATCCGCCTGCTCGTGCCCCACCTGTACTTCTGGAAGAGCGCCAAGTGGGTCACGAAGCTCACCCTGCTCGAGCATGACCAACAAGGGTTCTGGGAGCGCAACGGCTATCACGATCTCGGCGATCCGTGGCTCGAGCAGCGGTATCAGGGTGATTGAGACAGTGGAGCCTCAGGCGGCGGCCCCAGCGCCCGTCGGCGCGTGGCGCCGCGCGACCGTCCGCGCCGTGTCGCACCCGTCCCCCCGCGCCGTCGTTCTGCGGCTGGAGGTGCCGGACCGGATCGACCACCTGCCCGGCCAGCACTACGTCGTCCGGCTCACCGCGGAGGACGGTTACGTCGCGCAGCGCTCGTACTCCGTCGCGTCCCCGCCCTCGGACGAGCTGCTCGAGTTCTACGTCGAGCGCCTCGACGACGGTGAGGTGTCGACCTTCCTCGCCGATGTCGTGCAGGTCGGCGACGAATTGGACGTCCGCGGACCCATCGGCGGGTGGTTCGTGTGGGACGGCACACGACCGGCGTTCGGCATCGGCGGCGGCTCGGGCGCGGTGCCCCTGCTCGCGATGCTCCGGCACGCGATCGACGTCGGGCGCACCGATTACCTGCGCCTGGCGGTGTCCGCCCGGACGTGGACCGATCTGCCGTACGGCCAGGAGTTGAAGGCCGGGGGAGCGCTGATCGCGCTGAGCCGCGAGGACTACAGCGGCCGGTCGGCCGCCCGGCTGCGCGCCGACGAGCTCGGACCGCTGCTGCCGGCGGGCGGCGCGTGCTTCGTCTGCGGCTCCGCCAGCTTCGCCGAAGCCGCGTCCGAACTGCTCATGGCCGCCGGCATGGGGGCCGAGCACATCAGGATCGAGCGCTTCGGCCCGACGAGCTAAGCGGCGGCGAGGACGCGGAAGACCGGGAATCCGGGAGCGATGCGGGCCAGATCGTCGTCGGTCGCCGACTTCTCGACGCCCTCGAAGAACGCGCCGACCTCCCACCCCCACGTGCGCAAGTACTCCCGCAGGACCGGCACCTTCGCCTCGTCCGGCAGTTCCGCGACGCGGAACGCCTCGACGCGGAGCCCGACCCGCAGCTCACCCTCCCCGGAGGAACGGATGTTGCGGACCCACTGTGTCGCGCCGCGCGGCGAGACCAGGTAGCGGTCGCCCTCGGCGGACAGCAGGTTGACCGGTGTGCTGCGCCATTCGCCGCTCTTACGGCCGCGAACCCGCAGTTCGCGTGCCCCGGCGACGCTGATGCCGAGCCGGGTGAGCCGGCGGACGCTCCGGTTGAAGATGTTGCGGGTGAACCAGCCGGGCTCCAGGTAGCGGGTTTCGCTCATCGTCGACTTCCTCAGGGTTGGGAGAGCAGTGCTCTCGGTTAGCTCGATCCTGGACCACGCCACGCGCAAAGTCAAGAGCATTGCTCTCGGTTTGCGCCTGCCGCGCGATGACTACGCCCGGCCCTACGCTGACCGGATGCCGATCAGCGCAGGCAAGGCGGTTCCGCCCGTCGTCGGTCTGGCCGACGTGTCGGACTGGTCCCACGACGTCGACGTGCTGGTTGTCGGTTTCGGTATGGGCGGCGGCTGCGCGGCGGTGGAGGCGGCGGCCGCCGGCGCCCGGGTGCTGGTCATCGAGCGCGCGGCCGGGCCCGGCGGAACGACGGTGATGGCCGGCGGCCACTTCTACCTCGGTGGGGGCACCGCGGTGCAGCAGGCGACCGGGCATCCCGACACGCCGGAGGAGATGGCCAAGTACCTGACGGCGATGTCGCGCGATCCGGAGCCGGACAAGATCAGGGCGTACTGCGCAGGCAGCGTCGAGCACTTCACCTGGCTCGAGGGGCTGGGCTTCGAGTTCGAGCGCAGCTTCTACCCGGAGAAGGCCGTCATCCAGCCGGGCACGCAAGGGTTGATGTACACCGGCAACGAGAAGGTCTGGCCGTTCATGGACCTGGCCGTGCCGGCGCCGCGGGGGCACAAGGTGCCGGTGCCTGGCGACACCCAGGGCGCCCGGATCGTCATCGACCTGCTGGTCAAGCGGGCGGCCGAACTGGGCATCGAAGTCCGCTACGAGACCGGGGCGACCGGTCTCGTGCTCGACGATTCCGGCGCGGTTGCGGGCGTCACCTGGCGGCGGTTCGAAGAGACGGGCGCGATCCGGGCGCGGGCCGTGGTGCTGGCCGCCGGTGGCTTCGTGATGAACGAGGACATGGTCGCCGAGCACGTACCGCAGCTGGCCGAGAAACCGTTCGTCCTCGGCAGTACCTACGACGACGGGTTGGGCATCCGGTTAGGCGTCTCGGCCGGAGGCGCTACCCGGCACATGGACCAGGCCTTCATCACCTGCCCGGTCTATCCGCCGGCCCAGCTGCTGACCGGGGTGATCGTCAACGCGCAGGGGCAGCGCTTCGTGGCCGGGGACAGCTACCACTCGCGCACCTCGGCATTCGTGCTCGAGCAACCGGGCAGCGTCGCCTACCTGATCGTGGACGCCGAGCACATGCAGCGTCCGGAGTTCCCGCTCGCTCCGTTCATCGACGGGTGGGAGACGGTCACCGAGATGGAGCGGGCGCTGCGGATACCGGCCGGCCGACTCGCGGCGACGCTGCAGCGGTACAGCGAGAACGCTGCGCGGGGCGAGGATCCCGACTTCCACAAGTCGCCGGAGTGGCTCGCACCGCAGCTGGCCGGGCCGTGGGGTGCGTTCGACCTCACTCTCGGCAAGGCCCTCTACGCCGGATTCACCGTCGGCGGTCTGCGCACGTCGGTCGAGGGCGAGGTGCTGCGCGAGGGCGGCGGCGTGGTACCCGGCTTGTACGCCGCCGGCGCGTGCGCGGCCAACCTCGCCCAGGACGGCAAGGGGTACTCGAGCGGCACCCAGCTCGGCGAATCGTCGTTCTTCGGCCGCCGCGCCGGCCGGCATGCGGCGCGCGCCACCTGTCGCGCGACGTCATGAGCCGGGAATTCCAGCGCGCATCGCTGCCGTTGTGCCTGAGTGACTGTGGCCGTGCCTCCTGCGCCTTCCGTGCCGGTGGGGCCGGCGCTGGGGCGGTTGCGGGTCCGCCGGCGCCGGCTGCTCCGGCTGGCCGTGGTGCTGAGCGTCATCGCTGTCGAGATCGTGCTCGTCGCCCCGCACCTGTCGGCCAGCGGGGCCGCGCTCGACCACGTGAAATGGGGATGGGTCGCGGCCGCCGTCGCCTGTGAGGTCGCGTCGATCGCCACCTTCGCCCGGCTGCGCCGTAGCCTCTTGCGCGCGGGTGGTCTGCCCGTCCCGCTGGGACAGATGGGCGCGCTGACCCTTGCCTCGAACGCCATCGCCGTGACCGCGCCCGCCGGGCTCGTCGTCTCCGCCGGCTATCTCTACCGGCAGCTGCGCCGCCTCGGGGCCAGCGCACCGCTCATCACCTGGACGCTCGCGGCCGGGGCGGTGATCAGCACCGCCACGTTCAGCGTCATCACCGTTGCGGGCACCCTGCTCGACGACGACACGTCCGTCGGCGCGATCGCCGGGACCGCGGGGCTCAGCCTGCTGGCGGTGTTCGGACTGATCGCCCTGCTCACCGTCGTGACCCACCATCCCCGTCCCGTGTTGAATGCGCTTCGCTCGATGTGCCGGCGCCTTCCCGGCCGCCGGGCGCGCAGCTGCCCGGACAACGACGAGAAGGCCGTCGACCGATTGGCCGCGCAGATCACCGCCATCACGCCGCGGCTGGGCGACTGGTCGGCGGCATTCTGGTTCTCGCTGCTGAACTGGCTGGCCGACCTGGCCTGCTTCGTGCTGTGCTGCTACGCCGTCGGGGTCACCCAGCTGGGTCTCGGCGCCGCCATGGTGGCCTACGTCGCCGGCCTGGCCACGACGAGCATCTCGCTGCTGCCCGCCGGGATCGGCAGCCTCGAAGCGGGCATGCTGGTCGGCCTCACCCACGGCGGGGTGGCCACGCCCCTCGCCGTCGCCGGGATCGTCATCTACCGGCTCGTGTCCTATGCGCTCGTCGCCGCTGTGGGCTGGGTCGTTTGGGCGGCGCTGCGACGGCGCTTCGCCGGCGACCGGTTGACTGCGCCGCAGCCCGAGCTGCTCGGCTGACTCAGCGGGCGGCGATGAGGCCGCCGCCGGCGCCGACCAGTTCGGTGAGCAGATCGGCGTCGGCGAAGGTCCGGGCGATGACCGTCGTGCGCTTGAGGTAGTGCCCGACCGGATACTCCATGGTCATCCCGATGCCACCGTGAAGCTGGACGGCTTCCTGGCCCACGTGCCGCGCGGCGAGGTCGATCTGGATCTTCGCGGCCCGCACGGCCTTGCGGCGTTGCTCGACGTCGTCGTCGGCCAACGCAAGCCGGGCGAACAGCGCCATCGACCGGGCCTGTTCGAGCGAGACGTACATGTCGGCGGCCCGGTGCTGCAATGTCTGGAACACCGAGATGGGCTGCCCGAACTGCACGCGGGTCTTGAGGTAGTCGACGGTCAGCCACAGCATCCGTTCCATCGCGCCGACGGCCTCCGCGCACAGCGCCGCGGTGGCGACGTCCAGCACCGACTGCACGGCGTCGAGTGCGTCGGCCGGCGAGCCGAGTGCAGCGGCGGACGCGTCGGTGAACAACACGTCGGCCCCACGCAACCCGTCCTGCATCGCGTAGGTGTCCCGCGCGACCCCGGTGGTTCTCGCGTCGACGAGGAACAGCCCCACCTCGCCGTCGGGCGTCATCGCGGTCACCACCAGATGATCGGCCGCATCGCCGCCGACCACCGCGATCTTCTGTCCGGACAGCGTCCATCCGTCGCCGGCCGGCGTCGCCGCCGTCGCGATGTCGGTGAGCGACCAGCGCGAGCTCGGCTCGGCGTAGGCGAACGCGAGCAGTGTCTCGCCGGCCGCGACGCCGGGCAGCAACGCGGTCTTCTGCTCAGGCGAGCCGGCCGCCGCGACCAATGAGCCGCCCAGCACAACCGTGGCGAGGAAGGGCTCGAGGACAAGCGCCCGGCCGAAGCCCTCCATGACGACGCAGAGTTCGTCGACGCCCATGCCGGCGCCGCCGTACTGCTCGTCGAACGTGAGCCCCAGCAGGCCGAGCTCGGCGTACTGGCGCCACAGGTCTCGGCTCCAGCCGTCCTCTGATGTCAGCAGTTTCAGTCGGACGTTCGGGTCGTACTTCTTGTCCAGCAGCCCGTTCACCGTGTCGGCGAGCATCTTCTGCTCGTCGGTGAGATCGAGATCCATGTCCGTCTCCTCAGAACTTCAGGATCGCCTTGGCGATGATCTGCCGCTGGACCTCGTTGGAACCCGCGTAGATCGACGCCTTGCGCCAGTTGAAGTAGGTCGGCATCGCGTCGCGCGCGCCTTCGGGCAACGGCGCGAAACCGTCGGGAACGTCGCCGGATTCGCGGTAGGGGAGAGCGGCTGGGCCCAGGACGTCGACGAGCAGCTCGGTCGCGGCCTGCTGCAGCTCCGAACCGCGCAGCTTCAACACCGATGAGACCGGGTCGGGCATGCCGGGCGGCAACGACGCCTCGCGAGCGAGCACGCGGAGCACGCTCACCTCCAGCGCCGTCGTCGCCACTTCGAGCCTGGTCAGCCGGGCGCGGAAGAGCGGTTCGTCCAGCAAGGGCCCGGCGAGCCGCTTGATGCGGGATATCCGGTTCTTGATCATGCCGACACCGGCATTGCTCGTCCGCTCGTTGCCCAGAAGGAACTTCGCGTACGTCCAGCCCTTGTTCTCCTCGCCGACCAGCTGGTCGGCGGGGACCCGCACGTCCTCGAAGAAGACCTCGTTGACCTCGTAGCCGCCGTCGATGAGGTGGATAGGCCGCACGGTCACCCCGGGCGAGCGCATGTCGATGAGCAGGAACGAGATGCCGCGCTGCTTCTGCGCCGACGGGTCCGTGCGGACCAGGCAGAAGATCCAGTCGCCGTACTGCGCGAGCGTGGTCCACGTCTTCTGACCGTTGACGATGTAGTCGTCGCCGTCGCGGACCGCGGTCGTCTTCAGCGATGCGAGGTCGGAGCCCGCGTTGGGTTCGGAGAAGCCCTGGGACCACCAGATCTCGGCGCTGGCCGTCTTGGGCAGGAAGCGTTCCTTCAGCTCCTGGCTGCCGAACGTCGCGATGACCGGACCCACCATGGCGGTGTTGAACACGATGGGCTGGGGGACGTGGGCGAGCGTCATCTCCTCGGCCCACAGGTGCCGCTGCAAGGACGTCCAGTCCTGCCCGCCCCATTCGACCGGCCAGTGCGGAACGGCCAGACCGTGTTCGTTGAGCGTGCGCTGCGTGTTGACCACGTCGTCGCGAGTGGCGTGCTCGCCGCGCGCCAGCCGCTGCCGGAGCTCGGCCGGGATCTCAGTGGTGAAGAACCCGCGCATCCGTTCGGCGAAGGCGCGGTCCTCTTTGCTGAGCGCGAGATCCATGAGGGTGCTCCCGGGAAGAGGCGGACTGCCGGCTGGTTCTGAGGTTACCCGGCAGTAAGAAGGGCCGTCCGGCAACGGCCCCGCACGGCGCGACAGCTGCGGCTTCGATACCCTCGCGCCCACCGGCATTTCGGTGCCGTGGGCCAGAGGCAGGGGAATCGATGGATCACAAGACGCTTGTCGACCTGATCAGCATCCCCCTTTTCACCGGCATCATCGGCTACATCACCAACTGGACCGGCGTGCTCATGCTGTTCAAGCCGGTCCGGTTCTACGGCTTCCGCGTGCCGGGTCTCAAGCTGCTCTTCCCCTACCTGCCTCGGCGGGTGCGCATTCTGCCGCTGATCCGCTACGACGGCCGGCTCGGGTGGCAGGGCATCGTGCCCTCACGTGCGGACAAGATGGCCAGCATCAGCGTCGACAAGGGCTTGGCCAAGCTCGGCAGCATCACCGACTTCTACCGCGAGCTAGAGCCCGACCGAATCGCCGAACACCTGACGCTGATCGCGCAGGCCGAGATCCGCGACGTCGTCGAGCAGATCATGCAGCAGGAGAACCCGCAGCTCTGGCACGATCTGCCGCCGGTGATCAAGGAGGCCGTGTTCGCCCGCGTCCGCTCCCAGCTGCCGGGCATCATCCGGCACATCACCGACGAGATCGGCCAGAACGTCGACCAGCTCATCGACGCCAAGCTGATGGTGATCACCTACTTCGGCAAGCATCCCGAGTTGCTGAACGAGCTGTTCCTGATCATGGGGCGCAAAGAGCTGACCTTTATGCAGAACTTCGGCTTCTACTTCGGCCTGCCGATGGGCTTCGTGCTGTTCGGGATCCTGCAGGTGTACCCCTCGTGGTGGGTGCTGCCGGTGGGCGGCGTGATCATCGGCTGGGTGGTCAACTGGCTCGGTATCACGATGATCTTCGAGCCGGTCTTCCCGAACCGGTGGATCCCGTGGCGTCAGGGGCTGCTGATCAAGCGCCAGCCCGAGGTCACCGAGATGTACTCGCAGATGGTCGCCGACAACGTGATCACGCTGCAGAACATCGGCAACGAGCTGATGACCGGCCCGCGCAGCGACCGCACCCATCAGCTCCTGGAGGAATCGCTGCGCCCAGCCGTGGACCGGGCCGTCGGGCCGGCGCGGGCGGCGGTCCGGGTGGCCATCGGCACCAAGGAGTACGACCAGATCCGGTCGTCGCTGGCCACCGAGGCGACGGGCTTCGCCCCCATCGCGTTCAACGACGCCGAGTTCAGCCGCCGGCAGTCGGTGAAGATCTACAAGTACATATCGACGCAGATGTCGCGGATGGGTCCCGACGACTTCGTCGAGATGCTCCGGTCGGCCATCAAGCAGGATGAGTGGTTACTGTTCTTCCACGGAGGCGCGCTCGGGCTGTTCGCGGGGTTCCTCCACCTGGCAATCTTCGGAGTTTGATTGATGGCTGACAACGTCGCCCCGCGGCCCACGGACTCGACGGCGGTCATCCGGCGGCCGAGCCCCGGTAGCACAGTGCTGCGGCGCCGCCCATCCCCGACGGCGCTGTCCCTGCGGCCGTCCCCGGCCATGCTCAAAGCGGCGCCGGAGCTGGCCCGGGTGGCGGCGGTGTCGGCGTTCCAGATGTTGAGCTGGACGGTCGGGGCCACCGCGGCCGGCGCCAACTACGTGGCCCGCCGGGCGGTGGCGGGGCAACCCGCGACCGCGATCCTGCAAGAGGCGGCCGGCGACCTGCGCAACTTCGCCCTGCGCACCCTCGGACTGGATCCGGAGACCGTCCCCAGGTTGAGCATCGGGACGCCGGGCGCGCAGGAGCCCAGCGGCCCGCGCGGTGCCTCCACGCGTGAACTGCAAAAGCGCGGGACCGAGCTCCTGCGCCGCTCGAACGACGTCCACGTCATCGAGGACACGCACCCGGCCTTCGCCCGGATTCTGAGCGAGATCACTCCGGACGAGGCGCGGATCCTGCGCTACATCTACCTCGAGGGCCCGCAGCCGGCGATCGACATCCGCACGTTCCGGCCGCTCGGCATCGGTTCCGAGCTGGTCGCCGCGGGGTTGAGCATGATCGCCGAGCACGCCGGACTGCGCAACCTCGACCGGATCGACCAGTACCTGACGAACCTGTCCCGCCTCGGGCTGATCGACTTCTCGAAGGAGCAGGTCGACAATCCCACCCGCTATCAGGTGATCGAGGCCCAACCCAAGGTCGCGGCCGCCCTCAAGGCCGCCGGCCGGGCGCCGAAGATCATCCAGCGCAGCATCCGGCTCAATGCCTTCGGGGAGGAGTTCGTCCGCACCTGCTTGCCGCTGAACGGCCGGGTCGTGCCCAACCGCCCGCTCCCGAACTCCGGCGCCGCGCGCTGATCGTCTCGACCCGTCACCGGCCCAGACGCATGTCGCCGTCGTAGAGGACGCCGTCGGCCAGGTCGGCGGTCGAGATCACGTGCAGCACGGCGTTGATCAACGCGAGGTGGGTGAACGCCTGGGGGAAGTTGCCCAGGTGGGCGCCGGAGTTGACGTCGATCTCCTCGGCGTAGAGCTCCAGCGGCCCGGCGAGGGCGAGCAGCCGGCTGCACAGCCGGCGGGCCCGAGTGTAGTGGCCGATCTCGCACAGCGCCGACACCAGCCAGAACGAGCAGATCGTGAACGAGCCCTCTTCGCCGGAGAATCCGTCGTCGGTCTCCTCGACCCGGTAGCGCAGCACCATGCCGTGTTCGGTGAGCTCGTCGGCGATGGCCCGCACCGTGGCGACGATGCGCGGGTCGTCGGGCGGCAGTAAGCGCACGAGGGGCGCGAGCAGCAGCGAGGCGTCCAGGGCGTTCGTCCCGTAGTACTGGGTGAAGACCCCGCGCTCGTCGGTGCCGTGCTCGAGGATGTCGGCCTTGATCTCGTCGGCGGCCATCTCCCACTCCGACGCCGCGCCGTCCTGGCCCATGACCGCGGCCAGGCGGGCGCCCCGGTCGACGGCGACCCAGCACATGATCTTGGAGGAGGTGAAGTGTTGGGGCTGCCCGCGCACTTCCCATATGCCCGCGTCCGGCTCCCGCCAGTGCTTCAGCGCGGCCTTCACCTGCTTGGCCAGGATGGGCCAGAGACGACCGTCGACGTGGTCGGCGGCCTTGCTGTGCAGGTACACGGAGTCGAGCAGCGCGCCCCACACATCGTGCTGGTTCTGTTTGCTGGCCGCGTTGCCGATGCGGACCGGGCGGGATTCGGCGTAGCCGGGCAGGTGATCGAGTTCCAGTTCGGTCAGGTCGCTCTCGCCGCCGATGCCGTACATGATCTGCAGGTCGTCGTCGCGTTCGGCCAGGTCGGCGATGAAGCTGAAGAAGTCGACGGCCTCCCAGTCGTAGCCGAGCGAGTACATGCCCCACAGCGCGAAGGTCGCGTCGCGGATCCAGCTGTAGCGGTAGTCGTAGTTGCGACCGCCGCCGATCGTCTCGGGCAGGGACGTACTCGCCGCGGCGCAGATGGCGCCCGTGGGGGAGTAGGTCAGCCCCTTGAGGGTCAGCGCGCTGCGCTGCAGGTAGCTGCGCCAGGGGTGGTCGGGGAACTTGCCGCGGGCCAGCCAGTGCTGCCAGTGGTGCGCCGTCCAGACCTGCCGGCGGTAGGCGTCCCGGTAGGTGAGCGGCGGCTCCATGCTGCCCCACGACAGCGCGATGAACCGCGTTTCGCCCTCCTTCAGCAACGTGCGGATCGAGGCGCGGCCGCCCTCGAAGCCGATGCGCATGTCCGTCGTCAGTGTCAACTGCAGGTCCGAGCCGTCCAGCGTCGCCCGGGCCTGGTGATACACCTTGTCGGTGTAGTCCCACCGCACCGCCGAGCGGCCGTAGTCGGGAACCGGTTCGCACTCGACGACGGTCTGCACCTCGCCGGTGACGCAGCGGATCGTGCGCAGCAGGATGTGCTCGGCCTCATAGTCGGTCGGCGTGCGCCGCTGCGTCCTCGACAACTCCGACTCGTGGCGCCATGGACCCATGAGCAGCACGTCCCGGACGATGATCCAACCGGTGTCGGTGCCCCAACTCGTCTCGAGCACCATCGTTCCGGGCAGGTAACGGCGGGCCGCCGGGACGGTGACGTCGGTCGGAGCCACCCGGAACGTCCCGGCGTGCCGGCCGAGGATGGCGCCGAAGACGCTCGGCGAATCCATGCGGGGCAGGCACATCCAGTCGATGCACCCGCTTGGCGCGACGAGTGCGGTGACCTCGCCGTCGGACAAGAACCCGTAGTCACCGATCGGCACCGGCGCGGTGAGGGCCGACGCGGCCGAGGCCGTGGGTCGGATCCCGCCCGTTGTCTCCATCAGCGCAGGATGGCCCCGTTCGGGGCTGGACTCAACTCGGTCGGCGCGAAGCTCACGGGTTGCGGCGGCCGTCGTCGCCGTGTCACCTCGCGCAGGATTGCCGCTTCGGCGGCGGCGCAGAGGCCGAGAACCGCGACGGCGACGATGCCGTCGGCCCAGAAGTGGTTGGCCGTAGCGGCCACGACCAGCACCGTGACGAGCGCATGCCCGGCGCCCAGCCAGCGCCACGGCCCGGACCCGATCCGGGCGACCGACCAGCCGACGAGCACGGCCCAGGCCACGTGCACCGAGGGCATCGCCGACAACTGGTCCGCCCCGAAGCCCAGGCCGTAAACGGACTGGTGGTACTTCTCCGCCGTGTCGGTGTATCCCGGCAGCAGTCGCGGCGGCGCGACCGGAATGAGCTGGATCGCCAAGCAGGCGGCGGTGGTCAGCGCGAGCACCCGGCGGATCTGGTGGTACCGGTCGCGGTGCCGGACGAACAGCCAGATGAGGAAGACGAAGAGGCCACCGAAGTGCATCGTCGCGTAGTAGAGGTTCGCGGCCTGCGCGGAGATGGCGTTGCCGGCCAGCGCGTGCTGCACGCTCGCCTCCGACGGCAGGTGCCACGAGCGTTCGGTGCGTTCGATCCATTCCGCGCGCGACATTGCTCCGGCGGTCCCCAGCACCGACAGCGTGCCGGCCAACTGCCACAGCGCGTAGAGGCCGCTGATGATGGTCGCCTCTCGCGCGAACGGGGCGATTGCGCGCAGCCGGCCCCCCCGGCTGAGGCTCAGACCGGTCGCTGCGATCCCGAGACCGGCAGTCAACGCTGCGCCTTGCTGCCAGGTCAGGGCGACATCTTGCACTCGCTCACTATGCCGCAACAAACCCGGTGAGTGATCGCGGCGGTCCCTCTACAGTGCGGAGGACTCGATCGGAAGATGGACGGAGCGGCATGGCGCGACGGAGCTGGGCCCTCTTCGCCGCGATGTGCGTCATCTGGGGTGTGCCCTACCTGCTGATCCGAGTGGCCGTGCGTGACTTCTCACCGGCCACCCTTGTGTTCCTGCGGACGGCCATCGGTGGTGTCGTGCTGCTGCCTTTCGCGCTCGCGCGGGGTGGGCTCGGCCCGGTGCTGCGCAGGTGGCGGCCACTGCTGGCCTTCACCGCCATCGAGGCCGGCGTGCCGTGGCTGTTGCTGTCCGATGCCGAACGGGTGCTGTCGAGTTCACTGTCCGGGTTGCTGGTCGCCGGCGTGCCACTGGTCGGCGTCGTCGCCGCGCGGGTGCTGGGGGCCGACGACCACGGTGGCGGCGTGCTGCGCTACGTCGGTCTGCTGCTGGGCTTGGCCGGAGTGACCGTGCTGCTCGGTCTCGACGTGGGGCAGGTCCATCTCGGGGCGGTCCTTGAGATGGCCGGGGTCGCGGTCGGCTACGCCGTGGCTCCGGTCATCCTGTCGCGCCGGCTGTCGGACCTGCCGAGCATTCCGGTGATCACCGCCTCGCTGCTGATCACCGCGCTCGGCTACCTGCCCGTCGCTCTGGTGAAGTGGCCCGACTCGGTCGACGCCAAGCCGATGTGGTCGGTCATCGCGCTCGGGCTGCTCTGCACGGCCCTCGCCTTCGTCGTGTTCTTCGAGTTGATCGCGGCCATCGGGCCGGCCCGAGCGACCGTGATCACCTACGTCAATCCGGCCGTCGCCCTTCTGCTCGGGGTGCTGTTGCTCGGCGAGGACTTCACCCTCGGGATCGCAATCGGCTTCCCGTTGATCCTGGTCGGCTCGGTCCTCGCGGCGCGCCGCCCGAGCCCGTCGACCGACTCCGCTCCGCCCGAGGCGGGTGTCCCGGAGGGGGTGCTGGCCGACACGGTCGTCGGCCCGAGTGACGACGCGGGGAGTCAGTCGATCCGGACGTCGCCGGACGGCGTCGCGAACACGGCGGCTACGACACCGGTGACCTCGTCGCCGGACTCCGGATCGAACGGCGATACCCAATCGACCTCGACGCGGTCGAGCGGCTGACGCGCGGACGTCCCGAGGTAGGCGTCGACGATCCGCTCGTCGCCGGCGATCTCCAGTCTCGTCAGCCGGATGGCCGAGCCGCCGGCCGCCGGGTGGTGCTGCGCGTCGCTGTCCCACTGGACGAAGAACGGCAGTTGCGGGTCTTCGGTCACGTCGTTGATGCCGATCTGGCGCCACAGCAGGTCGAAGCCGTCCGGCCGGCGCCGGTGCCCCTTGGCCGCGGGCCGGTTCAGGCGCGCCTCGTAGGTGGTGATGTCGGCTATCCCGACGGCCCAGGCGAGCCAGCCGCCGCCGGTCTGCGTCCGGGCGCTGACCGCACGGCCGAACGGCGCCCGGTCGGCCGCCGGGTGGTCGAGTGCGGCAACGATTTCGAGATAGCACCCGTCCGCGAGCGGCAGGACGAAGTTCCGGGTGCCGAAGGACGGGTGCAGCCCGCCGTCGGTGAAGCCCGCGCCGAGCTTGGCGCCGATCCGCTGCACGCACGCACCGAGACCCTCGGGTCCAGCGGCGTAGGAGAGATGATCCAGGTGCATGCGGCCATGGTGACCCACCACACTGCGCCTCGGTCAGCCGGGTCGTTGCAGCGCGCGCCGGGCAAGGTGGTAAAACCGCGACGCGGCAGGTCACGCGCTGTAGAGATCGAGGCCGCCTGACGGTCCGGCGCCGCAGTCGGTCCCGCCGCACTCGATCCAGGCCTGGGCCACGTCGTCGGCCGTCCTGACCGGCTTACCGCCGACCGCGCGCCGGACCAGCGCCGCCGCGAGCCGTCCCTTCGCGTGCTTGCTGTTGTAGCTGATCACCGCATGGCCGCCGCCCGGCAGCGGCGACAGGACGCGCACACCGACGACCCGTTCGGCCATCGTCGCCGGCGGCCGCCACATCGCCGCGTAGTCGGTGGATCGAAGATCGACGATCAGGTCGCGGCGCAGCAGCAGGCGCAGGGCGTCGGCGAGTACGGGGCGCCAGAACGTGGAGGCGACGCCGAGACCGGGCAGCACGGCCTTGGCCGGTACCCGGTACGCCGGTACCGGCTCGTCGCCACGGACGACGCCGAACAGACCGGAGAAGATCCAGGTGCTCCGCCCCGCGAGCCGCTGCTCTTCCGCGCCCAATGATGAGACGGCGAAGCCTTCGTAGACGGTACCGGTGTAGCGGTGCAGCGCGGGGGTCGTCGGAGAGTCGAGGACGGCGGCGTTCGCGGCGAGGGCTGCCGTCGCGACGCCCGCCGGCAGCAGCAGCGCCTCGGCGGCCTGGCCGGGATCGCCGGCTACCAGCTGCGTCAGCGCGCCCAGCGCGGCGGCGCGGCTGCGCCCGAGCGGGCCGGCGTCGGGAGTTCGGCGGCGCAGCGGCCGGCCCCGCCCGCCGAGTGACTTGCTCTCGCTCGGCGGCAGGAGGAGGTGCACGCCGCGGAACGCTACGGCAGCGCGTCAGGCCTCGATCAGGTCCCGCAGGGTGGGCCAGGTCGCCGCGAATCCGCGGTGCAACGGTAGCGCGGCCACCTCATCGAGGTGCCACCAGCGGACCGCCGTGCTCTCGGCGTTGGCCGGGGCGAGGCGGAGCTGCGCGCCGGTGCGCGCGACGATCGTCGTGTACGTCCACCCCCCGTGATCGTCCACCCATTCACTGAACGGCGAGATCTCGCCCGGGTCGAGAGCGGTTTCTTCTGCGGCTTCGCGCAGAGCCGCGGTGATCGGGTCCTCGTGGCTGTCACGGGCCCCGCCGGGCACCGCCCAGGTGTCGCCTTCGTGCGTCCACGGCGCGCGGTGCTGAAGGAGCACACGGGCGCCGTCGGTGATCAACAACCCAGCCGCGCCGAAGCGACCCCAGTGACGGTGCCCGAGGGAGCAGTGCACCCAGCCGTTGCCGTCTCCCACGGGAGCTGTTCTCCGCATCATCGTTGCTCGCCCTGTAGCGAGTCGCCGTGCACTCGGGATCTCGACGTCGGCCCGCCAGGTCGCCTCACGGCGGAAGGCCGCTCGTGGCGGCAGTTGTGGGACCGGGGGCCATGGAACGGGCCGACGCCGTCCTCCAGGTTACCCGGTGCGTGGCCTCAGCGCCGGTATCGAGCCGCGTCATGGCCGGGTCGTGACTGCGCCTATCGTGGATGGATGTGCAGGAGCCGGAGCGGAAGTCGATGAGCGAGGAAGATCCTCGGCCGCACCGCCCTGCGCTGTTCAGCGACCTGACGGAGATCATCGACGCGGCCGGCGGGGCGTCCACGAGCAGCCGGGCCGAGATCGCCGCTGCCACGGCTGCCGTCCTCGTCCAGGCCGGCCGTTCGCCGGGTGACGGTGCCCGTTTCGTTGCCCTGGCCGACCGGGTCGGCATAGACACGCTGGCCGCGTTGTGGCGCGACGCCGACCCGGTCAGCCTGCCCGGCGCCCTGTGGGCCCTGTACCTGTTGCGGCAGTGGTGCCACTCCGACGGTGACGAGGTGACCCGCCTGTGGCGTACGGGGGAGCCGTTGGCCTCGGCCGACGTCGTCGTGGCCGGCGTCGGCGACTACGCCGACATCGGCGCCGTCCAGCGGATGGCCGATGCCGTGCTCACGGGTGTCTACCAGGCCGACCTCGCCGTCGCGCTGGAGCGGGCGGCCGCGTTCTTCCGGGTGATCGCCGCGGGTCGCCGCTCGCTCGGCGGTCCCGCCCGGCACGCGCAGGACGGGGTCGACCTGGCCGAGCGCAACGAGCGGGCCGCGGCAGCGCTGTCGGCGGCGGCAAACCGCTGGCGGGCCGGCACGCTGCACTGACGCCTCGCCTGGGGGCGGGCCGCGTTAGCACGTACGACTGACGGGACCGCCTCGCGTCGTGCACAGGCACCTGCCTCGTCCACAGCCGGCTGAAACCGCCTCGTCGCGGGCTGCGACCCAGCCACGCTGGGCGGCATGAACACCGAAAGCCGTGCTGACTCGCTGCGCTCGTCCTGCCGCATCTCCGGCCCGGGCGAGCTGCTCCAGGCGATCCCGTACCTGCTGGGCTTCCATCCGGCCGAGAGCCTCGTCCTCGTGGGCTTGCACGACGGCCGACTCGTCGTCACCGCTCGGGTGGACCTGATCGACGCGAGCACCCCGGAGATGGTCAGCCACACACTCGACGCGATGGTCAGGGGCGGCAGCACATCGGTGCTCGCGGCGATCTATGACGACTCGTTCATAGCCGACCGGTTCATCCCGCTGCACGTGCCCGACGTCCTGGTCGCGGCCGAGCGGGCCGGCTGCGAACTGCTGGAGGTCCTGGTGGTCTCCGCGGGGCGATGGTGGTCGGTGCTGTGCGAGCCCGGATGCTGTCCGCCCGAGGGGCGCGCGTTGCCGTCCGAACCCTCTGCCTTCGCCGTCGCGGCCACCTTCGACGGGGTGGTCGCCATGCCCGATCGCGCGGCCCTCGCTTCCGTCCTCGACCCGGTTGGCACGGTCGAACGGGTGGCCCTGCTGCCGCTGCTCGCGGCGGCCGAGCGCGTGGCCGACACCGCCGCGGCGAATGGGCAGGGGGAGCGGCTGGAGCGCTCGGTGAAGCGGGCCCTCTTCGCTGCCGCGCGAGCGTCGGGGGCGCCGGGTTGGGCGGGGCCCGAGGAGGCGACGGTTGCCCGTTTCGGCGCAGCCCTGGCCACCGCCGAGGTGCGCAATCGGGTGTGGATGGCCGTGGACGACGGTCGTCTGGACGGGCGCCCGTTGTGGCGCGACCTCGGCCGGCGGCTGCCGCCGCCCTACGACGCGGCGCCGCTGTTCCTCTTCGGGTGGGCGGCGTGGCGCTCGGGCGACGGCACGCTGGCGGGAATCGCCGCCGAGCGCGCGGTGGCGAGCGACCCGGACTGCAGCGTCGCCGACCTGCTGCTCGCCGCGCTGTCGCACGGCCTGGACCCGCGGCGGTTCCCCAAGCTGCGGCCGCCGGTGGCTACAACGCGGCCGCGTGGGGCCGGACCGGCTGAGGCAGCTCGGAGAGCCCGGTGAGTGCGTCATCCACGGCCGCAGCGCACGCCCGGCCCTCGGCGATCGCCCAGACGACGAGGGAGGCACCTCGGGTCGCGTCCCCGCAGGCGTACACGCCATCGGCCGACGTCTTCCACCGGTCGTCGATCGCGACCGTCCCGCGCCCCGGCGCCTCGTCGACGTCCAAGGCGGCGAGCAGCGCGGGCACATCGGTTCCGACGAAGCCGGCCGCCAGAAGCACGAGGTCGGCCGGCAACTCGGTCTGCGAGCCCGGCACCGGCCGGAATTCGCGCCGGCGGTCGACTCGCACGATCTCGACCTCCTCGACGACCACGGCGCGGACGGCGGCGGCGGCGTCGCCGGTGAACCGGACGACCTCCCTGGACCACGCCTCGTGAACGCCCTCGTCGTGCGCGGGGGACATGCCGCGAGTGGTCGGCGCCGAAGGCCACGCCGGGTTGACGAGGCCTGCCCGCGGCACCGGCCGCGGGTTGTGGTCCAGCACAGTCACCGAGAGAGCGCCCTGGCGGTTCGCGGTGCCGAGGCAGTCAGCAGCGGTGTCGCCGCCGCCGACGATCACCACGTGCCTCCCGTTCGCGTCGATCGCCGGCGCAGCGATGTCGCCCGCCACGACGCGGTTGCCCTGCGGCAGGTAATCCATCGCCTGGTGCACGCCGGTGAGCTCACGGCCCGGAGTCGTCAGCTCGCGCGGGGCCAGCGCGCCGACGGCGAGGACCACGGCGTCGAACTCCGTGCGCAGGCGGGTGACGTCGGCCGGGTCGATCTCGGAGTTGACGCGGAACCGGGTGCCCTCTGCGGTCATCTGCGCGACGCGGCGGTCGATGACGTCCTTGGGCATCTTGAAGTCCGGAATCCCGTAACGCAGCAGGCCGCCGATGCGGTCCTCGCGCTCGAACACCATGACGTCGTGGCCCGCCCGGGTCAGCTGCTGGGCGGTTGCCAGTCCCGCTGGTCCGGAGCCCACGACGGCGACTGTCCGGCCGGTTCGCTCCGCGGGTGGTTGCGGTTCGACGATGCCGTCGTCAAAAGCGCGCTCGACGATGGAAATCTCGATCTGCTTGATCGTGACCGGATCGGTGTTCAGAGCAAGGACGCACGCGGCTTCACAGGGCGCGGGACAGACCCAGCCGGTGAACTCGGGAAAGTTGTTGGTGGCGTGCAGTCGTTCGCTGGCCGACGACCAGTGGCCGCGGGCGACGAACTCGTTCCACTCGGGAATGAGATTGCCCAGCGGGCAACCGCCGTGACAGAACGCGACGCCGCAGTCCATGCAGCGCGTTGCCTGCTCGCTGACGGCTTCGTCCCGCGACCGCAGGTAGATCGGCTGCCAGTCCCGGACGCGCTGGGCGGCGGGACGTTTCGGCAGGTCTACGCGCGGATGCTTGAGGAAACCTTGGGGATCGTGCGCCACTGCTTCGCCTTTCAGCCCTTCCGACGGAGAGCGAGGCTGCAGTGGCTCGCAGTTCCTATTCTAGCCGGGCGTCGGCACGCTTTGCGCCTCTCAGGAGAGGGCGGCAGCCGCGGGGACCCGGACGAACACGTGGTCGGCGACGACCTTGTCGAAGGCGATCCGTTCGCCGCCCTCCACCCAAACCTCAACCCCGTGCGCGCCTCCTGCGAGGCGGATCCGTTGCCCGGGTCGCATGCCGGCCTGGTCAAGGCGATGCATGAGTACGGCGTCGGGTTGCAGTTGTTCACTGATGCGGCCGATGACGACCTCGTCCAGCGCGCCGGTCGCCGCTTCCGTCAGGCTCACAAGCGTGCCGGTCTGGTCCGTTGCGAAAGGCAGGCCCAACTGATCCAAGCCGGGGATGGGATTGCCGTGCGGGCAGACGAGCGGCTTGTCCAACAACGCGAGGATGCGTCGCTCGACCTTCTCGCTCATCACGTGTTCCCAGCGGCAGGCCTCGATGTGGAGATCTTCCCAATCGAGGCCGATGACGTCGGCCAGCAGCCGTTCGGCGAGCCGGTGCTTACGCATGACGGCGACCGCCTCCTGGCGACCGGCTTCGGTCAGCTCGAGGTGGCGGTCGTCGGCGACATTGACCAGCCCGTCGCGCTCCATCCGGGCCACGGTCTGACTCACGGTGGGGCCGCTCTGACCGAGCCGTTCGGCGATCCGCGCCCGCAGCGGAACCACGCCCTCTTCCTCGAGCTCGTACACCGTCCGGAGATACATCTCCGTGGTATCGATCAGATCGCTGTGGTGCGCCACGACGCAATCGTAGGCGCGCGGGCGAACCGGGCGCGTCTACGACTCAATCGAGGTAGTCGCGTAGGACCTGCGAGCGGGACGGGTGTCGCAGCTTGGCCATCGTCTCGCGCTCGATCTGGCGGATCCGCTCGCGCGACAGCTTGAACGCGCGTCCGATCTCGTCGAGCGTCTTGGGCTGCCCACCGTCGAGGCCGTAGCGCATGCGGACCACAGCCGCTTCGCGCGCGTCGAGCGTGTCGAGCACGTCCTGCAGGTGAGCCCGCATCAGACCGCCCTCGACCACCGTCTCAGCCGCCGCGCTGGCCCGCTCGTCGGCGATGAAGTCCCCGAGCGACGCGTCGTCGTCTGCGCCCACGGTCTGGTCGAGGCTGACGAGGTCGCGGGACAGGTCGATCAGCTCGCGAACGCGCTCCTCGGTGATGTCCAGCTCGTGGGCCAGCTCGGCGTGGTTCGCCTCGCGCCCCAGCTGCTGGTTCATCTCGCGCCGGATGCGCTGCAGCTTGTTGACCTGCTCGACAAGGTGGACGGGCAGCCGGATCGTGCGCGACTGGTCGGCCATGGCCCGGCTGATCGCCTGGCGGATCCACCAGGTCGCGTACGTGGAGAACTTGAAACCCTTGGTGTAGTCGAACTTCTCCACGGCGCGGATCAGGCCGAGGTTGCCCTCCTGGATGAGGTCCAGGAACGGCATCCCGTGGCCGGTGTAGCGCTTGGCCAGCGAGACGACGAGGCGAAGGTTCGCCCGGAGCAGGTGGTCCTTCGCCCGCTCGCCGTCGATCACCAGCGCGCGAAGGTCCCGCTTGCGCGCCGGGGTGAAGTTGTTGCTCGATGTGAGGAGGTGGCTGGCGTAGAGGCCGGCCTCGATCCGCTTGGCGAGTTCGACCTCGTCGACGGCCGTGAGCAGCGCGACCTTGCCGATCTCGTTGAGGTAGACCCGCACCAGGTCGGCCGAGGTGGCGGCCTCGTCGAGGTCAGGGGCGGTGAACGCGGACGGCGCCTCGTCGGCGTCGGGCTGCGGGGCCGGCAGGACCGGCGCCATCTCTGTCCTGGCCGCCGTCGACCGGCGCGCGGAGCGGGTCCGGGTCGGCGCGGCGTGCTGTTCGAGCTCGGTCGACTCCGGCGCCTCGGTCGGTGCCGGCTTGGTCGCCGTACGGGCGCTGCGGTGACCGCGCGCGGTGACGCGCGGCTCAGCCGTTGACGTGCGCGACGCGGTCCCGGCGGCACGACGTGCGGCGGAACGGGGGGATGCGTTGCGAGACGTTGTCACGATCTTTCTGACCACCTTGAATGCGTTTACGTGCGAGCGATTCGATTGCGCTCATCGATTGGTTCGTTGGCGGGCGCTTTCGGGTTCACTATCCGAACGTGTTGACCCCCGTCCGGTGTTCCCCGATGTCCCCTGGGCGGCGGCTTCGCTCAGAAAGGACTCAGACTTCGAGCAGCACCGTTACCGGCCCGTCATTGACGAGTTCTACCCGCATGTCCGCCCCGAATACGCCGGTTTCGACGGCCGCGCCCATGTCCCGCAGGGCGGCTGCGAATGCCTCGACGAGCGGTTCGGCGACCGATCCCGGAGCGGCGGCCGCCCAGGTCGGCCGGCGCCCCTTCCGGGCGTCTCCGTACAGCGTGAACTGGCTGACCAGCAGGATCTTGGCGTCTGGTTGGTCAGCGACGCTCTGCTCGTTGCGCATAATGCGCAGTTTGTGGACCTTTCGGGCCAGCGCCAGCGCTTCCCGCTCGGTGTCGCTGTGCGTGACCCCGACGAGGACGAGCAGCCCGACGCCGATTGCGCCCACGATTTCGCCCTCCACCTCGACTGAGGCGCGGGTGACGCGCTGGATCACCGCCTTCACGGCGCCCCTCCCGGCAGCAGGAACCCCCGTGCGACGAGGTCGCGGACCACGGGCAGCACGGCGCCGGCGACGTCGTCCGTCGACCGTTCGAGCCGGCTGCCGCCGGACAGCTGGCGGGCCAGCCCGGTGAGGTCGCCGCGGCCCAGCGGCGCCTGTCCGGCCACGCCCACCAGTTCGTGCACCGAGTCCACGGTGTAGCCCGCGAGAGCCTGTCGCAGCAGGTCGACCTCGTGGTCGTCCAGGAGGCCGGCACGCATCGGCCCATGGTGGCGCACTCCACCGGAATAGGTCTCGGCGGGACGAGCAATTCGACGGCCGCGGTGACACGATGGGTTGATGCGCCGCAGCCACGCCGACGAGCCGGTGCTGATCACCAGCGCGGCGGAGAGCAGCCAGCGCGAATACGACCACCGCCGCAAGAAGTACGTGGTGATGATGGGGCTCCGCGCGTTGTGCGTCATCGGCGCGGCGACGACCTACAAGATCTCCCTGTGGCTGGCCCTGGCGTTCATCGTCGGCGGCATGGTGCTGCCGTGGTGCGCGGTGATCATCGCCAACGACCGTCCGGCGAGGAAGAAGGCCGAGCGGGTGACATACCGCGCCGACCTGCGCACCGAGCGGGCGCTCCCGCCCGGCGGCGACGACAGTCGCACCGTCGACGGCTGACCGCATCCCGCCACGAGTCACCCACGGGCTCACCGGTGAGGCACAATCGCTGGGTGGCTGACACCCAGGTTCTCGAATCGCCGAGCACGTCGGACACCGATACCGGTCCCGAGCTCTTCCACTATGTGCGCAAGAACAAGATCGCCGAGAGTGCCGTGACGGGCACGTTCGTCGAGGCCTTGTGCGGCGAGATCTTTCCGGTCACCAAGGCGCCCAAGCCGGGGTCGCCGGTCTGCCCGGTGTGCAAGGAGATCTACGAGAGCTTGCGGGAGTGACTCGGCCGTAGCGATCTGGTCCGGGGCGGTTTCTCGTCCGTCCCGTTGACCGGGGCCGGCTTGCCGTCGGCCCCCTCGCCGTCGGCCGGCGGCGGGTCGTCACCCTGGAACATCTGCCAGTTCCGCGGATCGAGCACTCTGGGCGGGCGCACCTTGGCCGGTTTGCGGTCTTCGATCGCCGCGTTGAACTCCGCGCCGAGAAGCACGCCGAGGGCTAGTACGAAGAAGAACAGCAAGGCGGCGATGGGCGCCGCGAGCTTGGCGTACGCATGGTTGTGGTCGAGGATGAAGCTGATGTAGGCGCGCAGGCCGCCCGAGCCGGCGAGGAACACGAGCACGGCCAGGATGGCGCCCGGCAGCCCGCGGTGCCATGGCAGCCGTCGCGGCGGCGCGAGTTTGTAGAACGTCGTCAGCCCGAACAACAACAGGATGATCAGCGCCGGGTAGTAACCGGCCTCGATCAGCGAGCTCACCGTGTGCCGGATCCGCTTCGGGAAGGTCCGGCGGAGCAGATCCGGGCCCAGCACCAGCATGGGCAGCAGGATCACGCCCATCACCACCGTGCCGAGGAACAGCCACAGGGCGAGCAACCGGCTGCGGACCGGCCCGCGCTGGTCGCGCATGTCGTAGGCGATCGTGATGGTGTTGACGAAGGTGGCCGTGGCCGAGGACCCGGCCCACAACGCAAGCACGAAGCCGATGCTGATGATGTCGGCCCGCCCACCGTGCAGAACCTCGTGCACGGTCGGTGTGATGACCTGGCTGACGACCTGTTCGGTGAAGGCGCGGCTCAGCGTCGACTCGATCTGCCGCTCGATGCGGTCGACGGTGCCGGGTCCGAACCAACGCGAGACGTAGCCCAAGGTCGCAAGCAGGGCCAGGAAGAGCGACGGCAGGCTGAGGAGTTGCCAGAAAGCCGCCTCGGCCGACAGCCCGAGGACGCGGTCGTGCCACGCCTTGACCACCGCCCGCTTCAATAGCGTGGGCAGCAGTCGCGTGGCGTGCAGGACGCCTCGGACCGGGTTCACGACTTAACAGTGTCGTCCATGCCGGCGGAGTAGTGGCACCGCCGCGCGCAAGGGGGTGTTCTCGTCCACGGCCGCGGCGTGCCGGTCGAGCCGCCGGAATGATCGCGACTAGGTTGGTCGTCGATGCCCTGTGGCCACGGCCCGGGGCATCGATCGCGTCGTGAGCGGATGACAGGAGCGCGTCAGTGGCGGCACCACGGGAGCAGATGGGCCCGCCCCTGCCACGGTTGCGCGCGTGGCAGCGCGACGCACTGGACCGGTACCTCAGCGAGCCTCGGCGACGCGATTACCTCGTGACCGCGACTCCGGGCTCGGGCAAGACGACCTTCGCCCTGGCGCTGGCCCGCGGCTTGCTGGATGAGCGCGCGATCGACCGGGTGATCGTGGTCTGCCCGACCGATCACCTGCGCACCCAGTGGGCCGATGCCGCCGATGCGCTGGGCGTGCCGCTCGACGCGTCGCTGACCAACGCTGTCGGCCCGGTGCGGCCCGACCTTCGCGGCTACGTCACCACCTACGCCCAGGTCGCGGCCAAAGCGGCCTTGCACGCGGCGCGGGCGAGCGCCAAGCGCTCGCTGGTCATCCTCGATGAGGTGCACCACGCCGGCGACGGCCTGTCGTGGGGCGACGCCGTGGCCGCCGCCTTCGAACTCGCCGCCCGGCGACTCTGCCTCACCGGCACGCCGTTCCGCACGCGTCCGGACGAGCGGATTCCGTTCGTGCGCTACGCCGACGATGCCGACGGCGGATGGCGCAGCGAAGCCGACTTCACCTACGGCTATCGCGACGCGCTGCGCGACGGCGTCGTGCGACCGGTCGTCTTCGCGGCCTATACGGGGACGTCGCGGTGGCGCAACAGCGCGGGTGAGGTGATCGCTGCGTCGTTGTCGGAGACGAGCACCAAGCGCACCGAGTCGACGGCCTGGCGCACGGCCCTCAACCCGAGGGGCAAGTGGGTGCCGCACGTCATTGCCGCGATGGACGAACGGATCACCCACCTGCGTCAGTCGGGGATGCCGGACGCCGGCGGCCTGGTCCTGGCCAGCGACCAGGACGACGCTCGCGCCTACGCCGAGATCGTGGAACAGGTCACCGGAGAAGCTCCGGTTCTCATCCTCTCCGACGATCCGAAGGCCAGCGAGAAGATCTCGGCGTTCACGACCGGAACGCAGCGCATGGCTGTCTGCGTCCGGATGGTGTCCGAGGGCGTCGACGTGCCGCGTGCGGCCTGCCTGGCGTGGATGACGTCCTACCGCACGCCGTTGTTCTTCGCGCAGGGTGTGGGCCGTGTCGTCCGCGCCCGATCGACCCGCGAGTCGGCCACCGTTTTCCTTCCCGCCGTCCGTCCGCTGCTGGCCCTCGCCGCCGAACTCGAGCACGAGCGCAACCACGTCATCCCGCCACCGCCGGACCAGTCCGACGACCTGCTCGACGTCGACCGCGAGGACCTGGAGCCGGCGGAGGGGGAGACCAACGAGCTCGTCGACGCCGACGCCTCGTTCGCCCACCTGCTGCACGGCGGGCGCGCAGTGGTGGCGGCGCCGCTGACCGAAGAGGACGAGGACTTCCTCGGGCTGCCCGGGATCCTGTCGCCGGAGCAGACGGCGGCACTGCTCGCCCGCCGCGACTCCGCCGCTCGCCGTCGCGCCAGTGGGACGGATGCCACATCCTCGTCCCCTCCCTCCGGCGAGGCCGCCGCCTGGCGAGCAGGAGCCGAATTACGCCGAGAGCTGAACCGGCTCGTCGGCCTGCTCGCCGCGCGCACGGGTAGCCCGCACGGCCGGCTGCACGCGCAGCTGCGGAGGGCCGTTCCGGGCCCGGCATCGGCCGCTGCTGGGGTCGATGTGCTGGAAAAGCGGCGTGACCACGTGATGGAGCTGCTCGGAGCGTGAGCCGTCGGCGCTACTCGGTGGTCCACGCCACGTAAGCTTGAGGCTGTCACCACGCCGGTACCGGGAATCGAATTCGGGGTACCAGTCGTTGGTAACCATGTAACGCAGTCGGTCGGAAACCTCGGTCGAATCCGGTCAGTCGGGCGCGCCACGCCGCACTTCGTGGGGCACACCGGGTTGTCGGATTCGGCCGATTGCTCTCGGCGGGAGGTGTTGCAGGAAGGTTTCGCTTCCGGGTGTCGCCGTGGCTGCGAGCAATTCGGTGGTTACCTGGACAGGGAACATTAACGATCGACACGCGTCTGAATCAGGCGCGACCGCAGAGAGAGGTGCTGACGTGACCACAGCGATTGCCGCGAGTCAGCTCACCGCCGCCGACCGGTGTGACCGGTGCGGCGCCCAAGCCTACGTCCGCGCCACCATGGGATCCGGCTTCGACCTGCTGCTCTGCGCACACCACTTCCACGAAAACGAGAGCCGCCTCCGCCAGGTCGCCGTGTCGATTCACGACGAGTCCGAACGCCTGGCCGAGGTTCCGCACATCGCTCCCGTCGAAGAGCGCTGAGCAGCTCCAGATAGATCCACACCCAGATTCACCGGTCCGGCCCCGCCCTCGACGAGGGCGGGGCCGGTCTCGGTTTATTGAGCCGGCGGGGGCGGGGTAGAGATCGTCCACTGACTTGCGAACGGTTGCACGAGCACAGACAGGGGCGACGATCATGGCATCTGACCTGGAACCGATCTCGGCCGCCGAACTTGCGGCGGAAGGCGGTACGGCTACGAACGGGCACACTCACGGACGCGCTGCCCGCTGCATTCCACTCCGCCGGGCCGTCCGGCCTGCAGGAAGGGCGGGAGAGTACGGCCCGGACGATCTGGCCGGCGAACGCCGGTCCGCTGCCGACCGCGGACAAGCCGGCGCTGTCGCTCGTGCTCGTGCCCGCACGCCGGCGCCGAACGGAAAGCCTGCGCCGACCTGGGTCTTGCCGTTCAACCGCCCGGCCGCACCCGGACCGGGTGACAACTAGACCCTCGCCGTCAACACCAAGGACGGCACCACCGTGTACGACGGCGCGTTCGCGATGGTCTGGGCCGACGGCGACTCGGTCCTCAACAAGACAGGCCTACGCGTTCGCGCGGTGCACCGACTGCACCGCGGTCGCGGTGAGCTTTCAGGTGATCCTGATCATCGGAACGCGAACGTCGTCGTGCCGCAGAACATCTCGGCAACGGTCAAGCACGACTGCCTCCGGTGCGTCACCGCCGCGCTGGCGGTGCAGTTGGTGCTGACGCTGCCGGACGCCCCCACCCCTGCGGAGGCGCGCGACCTCGCCACGCTGTGGGAGCAGATCGAGGCCTTCCGAAAGACCGTTGTCAGCCTGTCCTTCACGAGATCCATGACCAGCTCGTCCAGTTCGAACAACAGATCGCCGACATAGTCAAGAAATACGAGCTGGCCGGCTCGCCCGCACCCGCGCCGGCATCGTCCTCCGCGGCGTCGGCGGCAGCGGTCGAACCGACGCCGGATGCCGTCCCTGGGACCGCTGTCCCAGCCGCCGGCGTCACCGGCGATCCGTCCGCGCCCGGCAGTGCCGGTTCGGCCACGACCGACCCGGCACCGGCCTTGCCGCCGGCGTCGGCGTCGGCGCCCGTCAGCGTGGTCGCCCCGTCGCCCCGTCGCCCTGACGCACGTCGCGCGTCCGGTCAGTGGATGCGCCGCCGACGCTCGGCCGCCGAGAAGCGACAGCCCGACTCCGGCCGCAAGCAACAGCCCCGCAAGGGCGACGAGGCCCGACGTCCGGTCACCGGTCGAGGCCAACGGGTCGTCGGTCGATCGGGCCGCCGGCCCGGCGGCCGGCCCGGAGGCAGCCCCGGCGGCCTCCGCGCAGGCGGTGTACGGGCCGCTCGGCGGCTGCGTGATTGGAGCGCTCGTCGTGTCCGCGTCGGTGGACGGGCCTGTCGTTTCGACGCTGGCGGGCGAACCTCCGGTCGCACTGGGCCACGGCGTCGCCCCATCGGTCGGCTCAGCGGCCGCCGGGGTCGGCCGTGCCGGCAGCTGCGGCGGAGGCGGTCATCAGCCCGCTCGCGGCGAGCGCGACAAGTACGCAACCGAGCCGACCAGCGCCACGTGCGGTCATCCTGTTCCCCCCTGGACAGTCCGGCTGACCTTATTCGAAATCGTGGCCGCCGCATCGCCCGCAGCGCCGCCGGGCCCGGTGCTCGCCGACGTGGCTCGACCCCGCGTCCACCTCGGGCGCGGTGTCGGCCTCCTCGTCCTGGGTGAACCGGAAGTCGAGGCAAGGCACAACGAGACGGGTACCGATGATCAGCGAGTCGGGCCGGACCCCGTAGATTGCCGCGGCGCCGGCTGCGGCGACCGCGGCTGGTGCAAGGACCAGACCGTGTCGATCGGTATGAGGCGCCCTTCGGACACGATTCCAGTCGCTCCAAAGATACTTGCGAATTCGCAACCGTTGCGGGGTACAACGATTCTGGGGGCTCGTCCGGAACAAGACTTCGATGAGTGTGCGGCGCGGATCACCGCATGCAGGGAGAGCGCATGTCCTCGTTGCCGTCCGTCGTTCTGCTCGTCATCTTCATCGTCTCGGCCGCGGTGATTTGGGGAGCCGGCATCAAGCTCTCCGACTACACGGATGTCCTCGCCGAAAGGCTGCACCTCGGCGACGCCTTGGGCGGCGTGGTGCTGCTTGCGGTGGCCACCAACCTTCCCGAGATCGCGATCACCGTGAGCGCGGCCTTGTCCGGGCACGTGGAGATAGCTGTCGGCAACTTGTTGGGGGGAATTGCCTTGCAGACGGTGGTCCTAGTAGCGCTCGATGCGTTCGGCGTCCGATCCCACAAGCCGCTGACCTACATGGCCGCGAGCCTGACCCTCGTTCTTGAAGCGGGCCTCGTCCTCGCCGTGCTCATGGTCGTCATCGCCGGAAGTCAGCTGCCCGCACATCTGATAGTCCTGCGGCTGACACCGGCTCCGGTGCTCATCGTCATCTTCTGGGTCATCGGCCTCAAGGTCATCAGCGGACCCGGCAGCCGGCTGCCCTGGGCGGACAGCGGCGAGGCGCCCGGGGGCCAGGAGAAGCCGCGGGGCCATTCGCGAACCGCGACGGAGCAGGACGCGACCTCGCGCCATGTCAGCACCGGCAAGGCCGTCACGGTCTTCGGCGGAGCCGCACTCCTCACGCTGGTCGCCGGCGTCGCCATCGAGCGCAGCGGCGAATCGTTCTTCGGCAACCTCGGTCTGTCGGGAATCCTGTTCGGTGCCACCGTGCTGGCCGCTGCGACGTCGCTGCCGGAGCTGTCAACCGGCCTCACCGCTGCCCGTGGCGGGGACTACAAGCTTGCGATGGGAGACATTTTCGGCGGCAACGCCTTCCTGCCGGTTCTCTTTCTCGCCGTCACGCTCATCAGTGGGAAGGCCGTCCTACCCCATGCCCAAGCCAGCGACATCTATCTGACCGCACTCGGCGGGCTGCTCACTCTCGTCTACCTGGTCGGTCTGGTGTTCCGTCCGCAGCGACAGATGCTGGGGATGGGAGTCGACTCCCTCGCCGTGATCGTCCTCTACATCGTCGGCGTGGTCGGCCTGGTGAGCTTGCAATGACCGGCAGAGGCGACGAGAGAAGTATTCGTCAGTCCAGGTAGTCGCGCA